>JAGADH010000057.1 GCA_017613715.1 Desulfovibrio sp.
CAAGCCATTATGCGAAGATGTTTCATGGCTTCGCATTGCTGTTGCAGGATCTCTCATGGGCTTGGCCCTTCAGAGAGAAATGGCGGAAACGGACAATAAATACTCCTATCCAGGAAACGCTAGGAACATTAAAATTTATCCAATGACTTTTAAGGAGTTTCTCGTTGCTACAGGCAATAGTAATTTATTGTCTTTAGATTCTCAAAATATTAACATTAAATCTCATAATATTTTAAGAAGCTACGCCCTAAAATACATAATTACCGGCGGGCTTCCTCAATGCATAAATATGTTTCTTCAGGGGGATAGCTTTGAAGATATCAGGGAGTATCAGTTTAGCGTTCTCTCTCTTTATGAAAGAGATTTCGCAAAACATGTTTCAACAAACGAAACCACAGAACGATTGCGTCAGTTATGGCAAAGCATTGCCCGCCAGGCATTAAACAGGAAGGCGCACAGGCATTTTAATTTTAAACTCATCAGAAAAGGCGGAAAGCGTAAAGAATATGAAATGCCGCTTGCCTGGCTTAAAGATTCTGGGCTGATTTACTGCATTCATTCTGTTGAGAGCGTCAGTCATCGGCCATTAACAGGATATATAAGCACTGATATATTCAGAGTACATATTTTTGATATAGGTCTATTAGGGGCTATGCTGCATGTTCCGCCAACAGGAATACCAGAAGATGATCCAGCCTATTCGGATATACGAGGTGCATTTGCTGAACAGTTTGTCGCACAGGAACTGATTTCAGAATCTATTCATGAAAAAAATATTTTTTATTGGTCTTATGGAAACTATGAAGTCGATTTTCTTGTTGAATCTTCAGATAAAGGCATATTTCCAATAGAAGTCAAATATAGCAACGCTCGTCCATCAGAAAGCTTGTCTGAATATATACATAAATATTCACCTAAAGATATCTATCTAACATCTTTTGGCTGTTCACAGGGTAAGGATGAAAGTTGTGTCAAAAGCATTCCCATATATGCGATCAGTAGCGTTATGCAATAGGGGTAGAGTCTGCGGAAAATATGTCAAAAAATACATTGATATTTCTTAGTGTCGTAAACCCCTTGAGCATTGAAAAACGTCCAAAAAGTGTAGATAATTTTACCATATAGCTTGGTTTATAGAATTGATTGATGGCAAAAAGTGATCTTACAGAGACGGTCGAGTGAAGAGTGAAGCATTTTGATTCTTCAAGAAAGACAACGAGCTCAATACATTTTTTGAAAAGAGCAGACGCCATAAGGTTAGGAGAGAAATCACAAGCCTCTCGGAGAGCTTGGCCGCGGCAGATGTTTACGATGCTTTTTTTACGTTGTTTGGGAGTAGCAGAAAGGTCTGCACTATTTTTGTTATAGTGATAGTCTAAGAAATTTTGTTAGCTTAGTTGCCTAATGGATATAATTATTTAACACATTCAATAGATTAAATTTGTATTATTTGCAATAAACCAAAGATTCAGGCCTGAAAAAAATAAGGAGCCACAAATTTTGTGGCTCCTTTGGTTTTACTCAGCAAGCGTGATCTTTTTCATATTCTCTTCGATGCCCGCACTCGCTTGTTCACGCCGATCCTTGTAGTGGGTGTGCAGAAGGTGATGGGCAAGTTCTGAATTTGGTTTTTCCAGATACTGATCGTAGAGGGTTTTTATCTGTGGATTATTATGCGATTGACGATAGACCATGTTGCTATCCATGTCATAAAGAGACTGCTGCCGACGTACGCGGCCAGGATGGTACTGGCCCTTGACGCGGCTTGAGCCGCCACCATCGATACAGCCGCCAGGACAGGCCATAACTTCGATAAAGGTATAGGGAGACTTGCCGCTCAAGACTTCTTCCGCCAGGATGCGAGCATTGCGCAGGCCGTGGCAGATGGCTATTTTGACCTTACCAACCTTGGGGCCAAGGTCGAGCTCGGCTGTGCGCACGCCATCAAGCCCGCGCAGGGGGGCAGTGACAATGCCCTGCAGTTCCTTGCCGTTCAGGATGGCGTAGACTGTGCGCACGGCAGCTTCCATGACGCCGCCGGTGGTTCCGAAAATGACGGCAGCACCGGTTGAAGCGCTCATGAAGGGATTGTCAAAGGGTTCTGGCGGAATATTGAGCAGGTCTACACCAAGCCTGCGCAAGAGTCTGGCAAATTCCCGCACCGAAATGACGACATCCGTATCCGGAACACCATCGCGTGCCAGCTGGGCTCTGGCTGCCTCATCTTTTTTGGCGATGCAGGGCATGATGGAGATTGTTTTGATGCGCGCTGGATCGATCTGCATTTGTTTGGGCAGATAACTCTTGGCCAGAGCACCCAAAACAGCTTGCGGTGAACGCGTCGTCGAGATGTGCGGAAGAATTTCGGGGAGATGCTTTTCGGCGAAATTGATCCAGCCGGGGCAGCATGACGTGAACATGGGCAGGGTGCCGCCCTGGCTTACCCGGCCAAGCAGTTCCGTGCCTTCTTCCATGATGACTACGTCCGCGGCAAAGTCAGTATCGACGATCACATCAGCACCTATGGCGCGCAAGGCAGCCACAATTTTGCCTTCCACATTGCTGCCGGCAGGAAAACCGAATTCATCGCCCATGAGCACACGCACAGAAGGAGCAAAGCTGAAGACGGTGGTCACGTCGGGGTCGGCGAGATAGTCAAGAACCGTATCGTTTTCGTCTCGTTCAGCCAATGCGCCTGTGGGACAGACTAAGGTGCACTGTCCGCACTGAATGCAGGCAGAGGAATGGTGGTCTGGTGCCATGCCCACACCAATGGAGGCCCCAAGACCTTTGCCATCGACGGTGAGTGCGGCAACGCCTTGGATGTTGCGGCAGACCGTGACACAGCGCAGGCAGCGGATGCATTTGGTCATGTCACGCAGCATGGCTCGGGCTGAGAGATCCACGGTACGACCAGCGGCAGGCTTCTGCAGAAGGTCGGCAAAGCGATTGCGGGAAAGCCCCACAGCTTCGGCCAGATCCTGCAGCTCACAGTCCCCGTGGCGGGCACAGGCCGCACAGTCCTGATGATGATCGGCCAAAATCATTTCGACCTGCATGCGCTGCATGTCGCGGACCTTTTTGGAAAAGGTGTCTACGATCAGGCCTTCGCTCAGAGCTGTATCGCAGGCAGTGACCATGCGTGTGCCGTTTGCGTCTTGTACTTGTACAAGGCAGACGCGGCAGGTGGCCGGGCGGTGACCCAATGGTTGAAAATGGCAGAGCGAGGGAATGAAGATGCCGTTTCTGCGGGCTACGGACAGGATACTCTCGCCCTCTTCAAAATCGTAGGCTTTTTTATTGATATACGCTTTCATGGGGAGATCCTTCTATTCCCCGCCGGGAATGTGTTTTGCCGTCACCACGGAATAGATACGGTAACAGCGCATACAGCGTGCGGCTTCACTCCAGGCCTCCTCCTGCGTCATGGTCTGTTCGACCTCGGCAAAATTCTGGCTGCGATCTTCCGGAGCAAGTTCTTTGAGCTCTACGCGTTCAGTGGGGATTTTGGCAGCAACGGGTTCATCCTTTTGCATGAGTTTGCCCTGTGCGATGAGCTCGGTCATGCGCCAGCGTGAATCAAAGGAAACCTGTCCCTTGGAGAGATAACGCTCTATGGAACGTGCGGCAAAATAGGCCTGCCCCATGCCCATAATCATGGTCGTGGGACCCTTGGCGCGCGGACCGCTTGTGCAGTCACCTGCGGCAAAGACTCCCGGCCGGCTTGTCTCCTGGGCGGAGTTGACCACAATGCAGTTTTTGCGGTCTCGCGTGATCTGATCATTATCGACGAGAGCTTCTTTTTCCGTCTGCTGCCCGATAGCCGCAATGACGTGGGCACAGGCAAGAAGATGCTCGCTGCCTTCAATGGCGCGTACACCGCGGCGACCGCTGGCATCCGGCTCTGTCCGTTCCATGTCAACAACCTTGAGGCCTGTGATTTTGCCGTGATCACAAACAAGGCTGTGCTGACCTGTGAGAAAATGGAACTGCACACCCTCAGCCTTGGCTGCGGCTATCTCCTCGTGATCAGCGGGAGCATCTTCTTCTGTGCGGCGGTAGATGACATGCACCTGACCATCACAGATCCTTTTGGCAGCTCGGCAGCAATCCATGGCCACATTGCCGCCGCCGACCACCACCACGTCGCCTGCAAGCACGGGCGGCTGACCGCTTTGAACACCTTCATAGACGCGTTCCAGGAAATCAATGCCGTTTTCGTAATCAGCAAGACTTGTGTCTTCGTCGGGCATGCCCAGATAACTGCCCTTGGGGCAGCCCATGGCGAGGAATACGGCGTTGTAGCCCTTGGCAAAGAGATCATCCAGATGGAAGTCGCGGCCAAGCTTCTGTCCAAAGGCAATTTTGCCGCCCATGGACGTGACAATGTTGATTTCTTCCTGGAGGGTATCCTTGGGCAGGCGATAGATGGGAATGCCATAGCGGATCATGCCGCCGGCTTCTCGTTTGGCTTCAAAAATATCCACAGGATAGCCGCGGCGCAGGAGATGGTAGGCGCAGGCAATGCCAACAGGGCCGGCACCCACTACAGCGACTTTTTCTTGTTTATCAAGGGGCACAGCCGCAGCTTTGAGCAGACCGCTGGCCAAGGCTTTGTCAGCTGCAAAGCGCTTGAGATTGCGGATGGAAACCGGAGCGTCGATTTTAGCGCGACGGCAGGCGCTTTCACAGCTGCGTACGCAGACTCGACCGCAGCTGCCGACAAGAGGGTAATGCCTTAGGACGAGATTGGCAGAAAGGTCGACGTGCCCGTCCTTAATATAATCAATATAGCGCGGAATATTGACCAGGCCCGGACATGCCTCGATACATGGGCTGGTCATCGTTGCGTAGAAGCCATGCTTCATATCCTGGGGTGCTGCCTGCAATTCTTGGGGAAAGCAGGCCAGCGCCGCGAGTAAGGGCACAGGACCAGTCTGTCCCACGCCGCATAATGATGTGCTTGTCATCTGCCGGGCAATTTCTTCAAGTAAGGAGAAATCACACGAGCCGTTGTCCTTCATGGCTTTGTTCAGGAGATTGCAGATCAGAGGGGCACCGGTGCGGCAGGGGGAGCATTTGCCGCACGATTCCGAGGCAACTTTCATAAAATGCTTCTGCAGAGCCCAGAGCAGAGGGACAGATGCGTCAAAAACGAGGAATCCCCGTTCGCTCATCAGCACTGACACGGCGTTCCCGTCATCAAATCTGTCGAGAGCGCTAAGCTGAATGCTGGGCGGGGCAGAAGGTGATGCTGATTTTCGGTTGTCGTAGGGCACACCATCCCATACGCCGTAGACAAGTTCTGGCATGCAGATTCCTCCTGAGTTAAGGGACAGCCAGCAAAGACACGCACTGGCCGGATGGGCGAGCTTTCTGCCGAGACATTGCCGAGAGAGCAAGGCTGAACAATGCTGGCAAAGCGGGGAAAATCAACTTTTTTTGTATCAGGACCGAAGAAAGTGTCAAGGCAGAAAGCACAGGATTAAGGGGCAGAGTTGCGTATCGGTGCTGTGTTCCTGTGTTCAAATTATCCTTGATTTTTAGGTGAAAGTCGGGTAATATTTATTCTCTTTTACATGAAAAATACAGAGTGCGCCCAGGTTTTGCAGTCGAAAATATACGGTCTTCCGTAGAGTTTTTTGAATGCATGCTCTGGGGGCAACCCCTGCATCGTCCATTTCACGATGGAATGGCAAGGAGTGTGGCAGGGGATCAACAAAAGGAAGGATAATGCGCTATTTTTGGCTTTTGATCGTGGCGTTTTCTCTGTTTCTCATGCAGCCGCTGAGCGTTGATACCGCTCATGCCCGTAGTTCGAGCATCTTACAGCAAAAAGACAAGCAAAAGCGGGCTCAGCAAAAACGCAAATCCTTGGCCAGCTATCGGGCCTCACACAAAGAGGCAGGGAACAGGGCATCACGGAAAGAGCGGCCCTTGCGCTTAACGCAAAGGCCTGAAGATTACTGGGTTGAACATGCGAAACAGGGGCAGCTTGCCGGCAAGGCATCATGGTATGGCACGGGCTTCCATGGTGGCCCCACAGCCAGTGGGCTGCGATATGATATGTACAGTTTCACAGCCGCTCACAGAACATTGCCCATTGGCACTGTGGTCAAAGTGACAACCCAGGATAGCGGCAAGAGTGTCATGGTCTGTGTTACTGATCGCGGCCCCTTTGTCCGGGGCAGAATCATCGATCTCTCCTACGCTGCGGCTGATCAGATAGGCCTGCGTAAAAAAGGTGTGGGTGACGTCAATCTCGAAGTGGTCTGTAACCCTGATGGTCGTCCCCTGAAAGAAAAACAGGCCTTTTTTGTGCAGTTCAAGGCTGCTAAGGGTAATGAAAAGGCTGGCCCCTTTAAGGAATTTGCTGATGCCTGTGCCATGCAGGAAGCCCTGCGTCAGGCCCATCCCGATGCCACGGTGATTCTCGATCAGCTGCCAGCTAATGACCGGTAATACCGTATTTTTTCAGTTTATACTGCAGAAGACTTTTTGAAATAGCCAAGGATTCTGCGGCCTTAACCTGGACCAGTTCGCAGCGCACCAGTGCCCGCCTGATCAGCGCGGCTTCGATTTTTTCAAGGGTGTCGGCCAGGTCCAGGGGAAAAGGCAAAAGATCCACTGCGCTTTTAAATTGAGCTTCTTCGTCCTGAATGGCTGCCGGCAGGTCATCCACGTCAATGACCTGCCCCGAGCCGAGCACCAGGCAGCTTTCCACCACATTCTCCAGTTGTCGCATATTGCCGGGCCATTCATAGCCTGTCAGATAGTTCAGGGCCTTGGTGCTGAAACTCTTGGGCGGCATATTGTTTTCTTCAAAGACCTTGCGAGCAAAGTGTGCTACAAGCAGGGGAATATCCTCACGGCGTTCGCGTAAAGGCGGCAGTGTAATTTCCACAACATTCAGCCTGTAGTAGAGATCATTGCGAAAGGCTCCCTCCTCCACAAGGCGGCTGAGATTTTTGTCCGTCGCGGCCACGAGACGGATATCCGCCTGTAAGAGTTCATTCCCCCCTACCCGCTCGAAACAGCGCTCCTGCAGGAGTCTGAGCAGTTTGACCTGCAGATCCAGCGACAGTTCCGAGACCTCATCCAAAAAGAGTGTGCCGCCGTTGGCCTGTTCCACGCGTCCTCTGCGCAGGGCCACGGCACCAGCCTGTGCCTGCTCCTGTTCACAGCCAAACAATTCGCTTTCCAGCTGATCTGCTGAAAGAGCACGGCAGTTGACGGTGACAAAGGGTTTATCCTTGCGCGGACTCGCGTAGTGGATGGCTTTGGCCGTAAGTTCCTTGCCTGTGCCATTTTCACCGCAGATGAGGATGGTAGAACGCATGGGTGCAGCTCTATCGACCATTTCCTTGACGCTGCGTATGGCACGGCTGCTTCCGACAATCTTGTGGATATCGTAGCGTTCTTCCATTTCCTGCTGCAGCAGCTGATACTGCTGGTGTGCGTAGGAAAGCTCCACGGCATTGTTGATGGAGAGCAAGAGTTCGTCGTTGGAAAAAGGCTTGGTGATGTAGTCAAAGGCACCGGATTTCATCACTTCTACAGCGCTTTCGATAGAACCGAAGGCTGTCATGATCAGCACCGGCAGATGTGGCCAGCCTTTCTTGACCTCCTGCAGCACTTCACTGCCGCTGATCTTGGGCATTTTCATGTCCGTCACAACCACATCAACTTCACTTTCCTGCAAGAAGGCCAGGGCCATTTCCGGATCATTGAGGGCTGTGACTTGATAGCCCTCGTCTTCGAGCAGGGTCTGCAAAACGAGCAGATAGCCCTTTTCATCGTCTAGAATGAGAATGTGTGCGTGTTTTTTCATCGAAGCACCGGCAAGCCTTGGGTCTTAGGTCAGCTTATTTGGACGTCTGCAGAGCCTGGTTCTCGTCAAGCTCGCATTCGGGCAAAAGCACACGAATTCTGGCTCCGCCTTCAGGGGCATTTTCAAGATGGATACTGCCTGCGTGGCTGGTAATAATGGATTGCACAATGGGCAGGCCAAGACCTGTGCCGCCGTCCTTTGTGGTAAAAAAGGGATCGAGAATGTGATCTATGGTTGCCTTGTCAAAGCCAGGTCCCGAGTCGGTGAAGATCAGTTCAATCTGTGAGGGCCCGTCATGGCGGCAGATATTGGCGGTAATATCAATGTGCCCGGGTCCGGCCATGGCCTGTTGAGCATTGATCAGGATATTGTAGAAGGCCCGGTAGAGCAGATCTTTGTCGCCCTTGGTTAAAAGGGTGCTTTCACGGGTTTTGCGTTCAACGACAAGGGAATTTTTGGCAAATTCTCCTTCCAGGAAGGCCAGAACCTGATCGAGGATAAGATTGACGTCGATGAGATCCTGCCGTGGTTTGCGGGGGCGGGCATAGTCGAGAAAGTCGTTGACGGTTTGTGAAAGGCGTACGGATTCGTCGTAGATGGCGCCAAGCAGACGAGCTGTGCCGGCATCGGTCTTTTCCGTGCGTCGCTGCAGAAGTTCGGCACTGGAACGGATGATACCAAGAGGATTGCGGATTTCATGGGCAATGCTGGCCACCACGCGGCCCATGCTGGCGAGGCGTTCATTGCTGTGCAATTCGTTTTCCAGCATGCGGTTTTTGTACATGCGCTCGGCAATGACGCGCTCTGAACGATGGATGAGCACAAGCAGCAGAGCGAAGAGAATGACTGAGGATAAAAGGCAGAGCACTACGATAATGCCCTGAAAAGCCAGTACGCGCTCGTAGTCTTCGGTGATGTCCTGGGTGAGCTCAAGAGCCCCCATGATAGGAATATCGTCATGCCCAGGTAGTGGTTCCCCACGTAGGGGAGCCAAGACTCTGAGTACAAAAGTTCCTGGTTTCAAGGGAAGGCGAAAGGGGGCCTGCCAGGCGGGAAAACTGGCGATGATTTCCGAGATGCTTTCGCCGCCATGCAGGATTTCGTCGAGCTTGGGGCTCGCCAGGCCTGCACGTCCAAGATCTTCAATGGACGTGGAAAAGGCCACAAGATAGGAAAAATCATAGATGCGCAGGCGTGCCACGGGCAGCCCCTGAATCACTGACTGCACCACACGGTTGAGATGCTCGTACTGGGTGGGTTGTCTGAGAGCAATGCGTCCTCGCGCCAGGATGGTCGGCAGGGCAAAGCGTCTGAAAATCTGATTGTTGAGATTGTCCACCAAAAGGTTGGCGAATTCTTTCTGCTTGGTGAGCAGGGTTTCTCGCGCGGAATTGGAAATGAAGAAGGAAAGGACGAGATTGGTCAGAAGGATGAAAACAAGAGAAAGCCAGGAGAGCGTACGGGCATAACTGAAGGGCAGTTCCTGACCCGGCGCTCCCCTGTCACTCCGATATTCCTCGAAAAACATGTCCCTTGAGTCCGTTAAAAGACCTGTTCATCGCGGGGAAGTTCGAGGAAGCTTCTCAGATCCTGTTCTTCCTGTGTATAGCCTGCGGCTCCAAGCTTGGTATTGGCCAGGCGTTTGCCAAGTTCTACAGCCGGCTGGTCAAGGGGATTGATCTCCATCAGCCAGCCTGTGAAGACTGTGGCCGCTTCCAGGAGCATCATCATGGCACCTGCTGAGCGTTCACTGCAGTCTTCTGTATCGATGTGCACAAGAGGCACCTGGGACTTGCAAAGTGCCATGCGCGTACCTAAGGCTTCGGCTTCAAGCAGACTGCCAAATTTTTTGCCGCGTAGCCAGGACCATTTCTCGGGCAGGTCCTGACCAAAGCTTCTGCCCTGAGCTTGCTTGCGACTTGTGAGGAAGAGGCAGCCCTTGTCGCGTTGACCGTCAAGAAACATCTGATTGATGGAATGCTGATCGGTCACGCCCGTGGCGGCAATGGGCTGGCTGCCCTGACCGTTCTTGCCAAGGCTTTCCGCCCAGAGCTGAGCAAACCAGGGACCGTAGGTGGCCCACTGCGGAATATAGCAGAAGTAAATGAGCTGGCTGTAACCCTTGCACATCAGGGCATGAGCCCAGGCAGCCAGAGCAAAGGAGGGATGCTCAGCAAGACGCGGTGCAGGCGCAGTGAGTGGGGCGGCCACACTGGCTGCTCCGTCAAGCAGAGCCTGCCAGTCAATGCCAAGATAAGCCGCAGGCAGAAGGCCCACAGCAGAAAGAGCGGAATAGCGTCCGCCGAGATTGTCGGGCACTTCCATGGAGGCCAGATCATAGCTTTGAGCTTCTTCTCGCAGGTAGCCCTTGGCAATGTCGGTGACGACAATCATCTGATGTTTCCAGGCATCGCCAAGAGCGTTTTTCAGCCAGTCCTTGACCAGAAAATACTGAGAAATAGTTTCGATGGTGCCGCCTGATTTGCTGATACAGACAACGATTGTGTCCTTGGGAGAAAGGCGGCCAAGCAGCGCTTCAAACTGTTCGGCGCAGACATTGTCCGCAACCCAGACCGACGGGCCGTTATGGCCTGGCAGATCCTGTGAAGGGGCGAAGGCGCGCTGAATGGCACGGCAGCCAAGGGCTGAACCGCCGATACCCAGAAGCAGCATATGCTTGAAGGTTTTGACGTGGGCTAGCTGCGCCTGCATATCCGCTTCAAGACGTGCCCGATAACCCATGCTCAGGAAGGGAAGCTTGCCGGCCGAGACTTCAGCAGACAGGCGCTGGGCCAGACTATCGGCCTTGGCAAAACGTTGATTTTTGTCGTCTGCGTTGAGACGGCCGCCATAGGCTCTTGACCATTCAAGGAGATTTGCCATGCGAGACCTCCACAGGCTTTTGTCCGATGTGCCGACGTGTTCAGACTCTGACACGAGGCTGAGAGGTGAAAGCACCATGCATGATTGCTACTACAAAGTGTCGGAAATTGCAAAAACAGCGCCTTAAACAGCTCTCATCCTCGTCAGGAAGCGTCATGCTTGAGATACACAAGGCAGCCTGAGCTGACAGGCAAAGCTGTCTGCATTGAGAGGCAGAAAACCTTTTTTTCTTGTGAGACAATGGCGGCCTCTCCCAGCGGCTCACCAGAGATTGCGAAGACGGGGAGGGTCTGACCATTGCGCAGTTGTTCACCGCCTTTGGCCGAACACCAGAGAAAAAGCGCTTCGCCCTTGTTCGTTGGCTTGCTCTGGACACGAAAGATTTCGGCAAGTCTGAGCTCTTGTAAAAGCTTGAGGTTCTTGCGACCAAGCGCCACATTGATCAGAGCAGGTAGAAGCGCCGCCATGGCAAAGATGGCGGCCACGGCAAAGGCTTGCAGGCCAAAGTAGCGCAGAATAAGGGACGGGGTCTGGCTACGCAGATCGTCTTCACTGGCATAGACATGGATGCGAAATTTTTGACCCTTGGGTGAGCCCTTAAAGGCGACTACAAGGCTGACATCGGCTGTTGCAAGTTCCTTGGGGGCTATGATGTTTCCTCGCCACATGCCATTGCCTATGAGATAGCCGGCAAAAAAGCCTTCAAGTTCAAAACTCAGAGCGGTATCAGCGGGATTGAAACGTACTTCAAGATCACTGCGCACGGGGTTCTGCAGAGGGCAGGGACCCGAGATACCATCGCTCTGGCCAGCGAGCAGCGTTATTTCGTCGGCATCTGTGCGCAGCAGCGTCTGTAAGCCGTCAAAGAGTGCCAGAAGAGCACAGAGAAAGAGACAGGCGCAAAGCTTGCCGGCCAGAAGTTGCTGCGTCCTTCGGCTTTGCCAGAGGGACCATAAGGGGGAGGAAAAAGGCTCTGCCATGGGCACTCCTCGCAAGAGCATCTATGGGCAACGGTTGACAATCGTCAGTTGGGTAGATAACAGGGGACAGTTGATGGTTCAGGGAAGCTGTTTTCTGCCCACATCCGGGCCTGACATTTTTCGCAGATTTTTTGCCATGATTGGGCTTGTGCTATGATACGTTTGGTGGATGTCTGTAAACGCTATAAAATTGGTAAGCAGCAGAGAATTATTCTCGATCACCTCAATGCCGATTTTGTACCCGGTGTGAATATGGGCATACTCGGTCGCAATGGTGCGGGAAAATCCACACTGGTGCGCATTATTGGAGGTGCGATTTATCCGGATTCAGGCTATGTCGAACGCACAAGCCGTATTTCATGGCCTATTGGCTTTTCCGGCTGTTTTAACAATAAATTGTCAGGCCGTGCTAATTTGCGCTTTGTCTGCCGTATTTACGGCGCCGACATCCGTGAAGTGACGGATTTTGTGGAGGATTTTTCAGAACTGGGCAAGTATATGGATATGCCTATCAAGAATTATTCTTCAGGTATGGCCGCCAAACTTGCTTTTGGCCTGAGCATGGCCATTGGTTTTGATTACTATCTGATCGATGAAGTTTCAGCCGTGGGTGATGCTTCTTTTCGTGAAAAATGTACCCGAGTTTTTGAACAGAGAATGCAGCATGCGACCTTGATTGTCGTTTCGCATAATATTGGCACGATTAAGAAACACTGCAATGCGGCAGGTGTTTTAAATAATGGAAAACTGATCTTTTATAAGGATATTGATGATGCCATTGCCTCGTATGAGGAAATTTGCAGCAAACCCCTTGAGATGCGCTTTGCCTGATGAAAAGCGGCAGAATTCCGTCGGTTTTCGGAATTCTGCCGCTTTGACGTATTTGATTCAGTACGCTCGGTGAAGCCAGAGGCCAGCTCTGTTATTGAACGTGTCGGACGCAGACTTTTTGTCGAAAGAATTACTTAATGGCGTCTTTAAGGGCCTTGCCGGGTGTGAATTTGGCAACTTTACGGGCAGGAATGGTGATGGGCTGATGTGACTGCGGATTGTGCCCTTTGCGCTCGGCACGCGTCACAACCTTAAAGCTTCCAAAGCCGGTCAAGACCACGGACTCACCGGCGACCAAGGCTTCACGCAGAGAATCGACAATGGCATTGAGGGCTTCTTCTGCTTTGGCTTTTGTCAGACGCTCCACCTTGGCACTGATTTTTTCTACAAGTTCAGCTTTTGTCATTTTTGTTTCTCCCGATGGCTGCCGGACCGCGTATGTGACAACTTCATGAACAACCTAAGGAAAGAAGAGTTTGCGACAGCATGCCGCGCGATCCTGACCAGGACTATAAGTATTGCAAACTGCTGTAGGGCTGCAAAGATACCCTGAACCGCAACTCTGAGAACATCTGTATGTAATGTGCGCAGGCATGTCAACTAAAAAATGCCGTGAAATAAGCACCTGCACGATTTTTTGCATGACGGAAATACATAGGCATGCGGATGACATGACGGCTGCTACGCTTACTTTTCAAGCCAGCTCGTCAAATGTGCATTAAGCTCCTCTTCGGAATAGCGTGGATGATCATAGAAGCCGGCAGCCTGTCGCTGCCTCGCCGCTTCAGCGAGGATGATGGCTGCGGCCACTGAGACATTGAAGCTCTGAATCATGCCGTACATGGGAATATAGAGTTCACCATGGGCCAGGTCGAGCAGTTCGCTCGCTACGCCGCTATGTTCATTGCCCATGATCAGCGCCGTTGGCTGAGTAAAGTCAAAGTTGCCCATGGCGCGGGAATGAGGCGAACACGAGGTGACAAGGATCTGCATGCCCTGCAGGGCCTGAGAGAGTTCTTCTTTACTGGTGTGGCGTACGCTTTCCACCCATTTGCGGGCAGAGGCTGAAGTCTTGCGACTGAGGGCTGGGAAGGCCGTGTCAGTATAATAGAGATGCACACGCTCAAGGCCAAAGGCATCGGCCGAGCGAAAGATGGCCGAGACATTGTGAGGATCGTGGATATTGGCCAGCACCAGCGTCAAATCAGGTTGACGCTGGGCAAGTACTTGCCGCAGGCGTTCACGTCGTCTGTCGGTACGTTCCCTGACCGTTTGTGTTGGCATGTCAACCTCCGTAAGGAAATTGTAGCCGTCAAAGGCCGAAAGCTCAAGGCGTGTTGGGCTGCCATTGCCATTGAAGGTATTTTTCTCTATCTTAAGGCAAAAAATGGGGACACTGCCTGGCTGAAGAGTGTTTCTCTGCCGATGTCGCAGTTCTTCCCAAGATATGTGTTTTGTGCTCGTTTTTGCTTTTAGGTTCTCTGCCAGGCTTACAGAAACCTTGCCCTGACGTTTGGGGCCGGTAACGGCTGATGAATAGCCTTGTCCTGGCAAATACTGAGCAGCCAATATTGTTCAGCCTTTCCTTTGCTAAGGCTCTGGGATCGTCACCAATAAGGGGTATCTATGGGAAAGACACTTCCGCAAACACTCTTTACGCTTGTTTCTGCCGCCCTTCTGGCTTTTTGCGTTCCCTGTACTGCCCTGGCCAGCGGGCACGCGTCGCTTCCGCAGAATCTGCCGATTTACTGGATCATTCCCTTTGTCTGCATGCTCTTGTCCATAGCCATTGCCCCACTGACTATCCCGCATTTCTGGGAACGGCACTTTGGCAAAGTGGCGGTGTTCTGGGCTTTTGCCTTTCTTGTGCCGTGTTTTATCTGCTTTGGGCCCATGGTGGCTGCGCATGAATTTTTGCATGCTATTCTGACAGACTACATGCCCTTCATTATCCTGCTATTTTCCCTTTTTACGGTAGCTGGTGGGGTTCGTCTCAAGGGTTCCATGGTGGGAACGCCTCTGGTGAATACGGCCATTTTAGGCGTGGGCACTGTTCTGGCAAGCTGGATGGGTACAACGGGTGCAGCTATGCTGCTCATTCGACCCATTTTGCGGGCCAATGCTCATCGCCGTTATCGCGTACACTCGGTTGTCTTTTTTATCTTTCTTGTGGCCAATATCGGTGGTTCACTCACGCCTCTGGGCGATCCGCCGCTTTTTCTTGGTTTTCTGAAGGGTGTGAGCTTCTTCTGGACAACCACCCATCTTTTTGTCAAGACGCTTCTCGTTGCAGGCATTCTGCTTGCGCTCTATTTCCTGCTTGACAGCATCCTCTATGCGCGTGAAGGCAAGCCCGTGCCCGTCAAGGACGAATCGGGAGAAAAGTTCGGCCTTGACGGCAAGATCAATCTGCTTTTGCTGGCCTGCATCGTGATTTCGGTTCTTGCCAGCGGTATCCTCGATTTTGGCATCTGGGTCTCGGTGTTAGGCGTTGAGCTTGCCGGCCAGAATATTCTGCGCGATCTCTGCCTGCTCTTGATTGCCGCTCTTTCCTGGCAGCTCACAGACCGCCACAGCCGAGTGCTCAATGATTTCACCTGGGGTCCGATTTTAGAGGTTGCCAAGCTCTTCTTCGGCATTTTCTTAAGCATGATCCCGGCAATTGCCATTTTGCGTGCCGGCACCAACGGTGCTCTGGCCTCGGTCATTGAGCTTGTCACGAGCAATGGGCAACCGGTCAATTCCATGTACTTCTGGCTTGCCGGAGCTCTTTCAAGCTTCCTGGACAATGCGCCGACCTATCTTGTCTTCTTTAATACTGCAGGCGGCGATCCTGTGCATCTGATGACTGACTATGCGGGAACCCTTGCCGCCATTTCTGCCGGTGCGGTCTTTATGGGTGCCAATACCTATATTGGTAATGCACCCAACTTCATGGTGCGCTCCATCGCTGAAGAACAGGGTGTGCCCATGCCGAGCTTCTTTGGTTATATGCTCTGGAGTTGCGGCATCCTTCTGCCCATCTTTGCTCTTTTGACCTGGATCTTCTTTATCTAGGCCATTCCTCATATTTTCACGGCCTTCTCTTGTTTTGAACGACAATCTGCGGCTTCAGGGTATGCACTCTGAAGCCGCAGGCCAAGCTTTTGCGGAAGCTGCAGCCGTTTTCCGCGGCTTCCGTTTGTAAAGGAAAAAAATCATGCTGATTCCCAGTCAATGCGTCTTGTACAGTGGTGGTGCCGCAGGCACAGAACAGTTCTTCGGCTCCCTTGCTGAAAGCTGGGGCATTGAAGAAGTCAATTATAGTTTCGACGGCCATCAGATTGAACGTAAGCGTGGTGTTCGTGTGCTCACGAGTGAGGAGCTGGCGGGCAAAGACGTCAGCTTAAGTTATGTCTCGAAACTGCTGAATCGTGAGTACACCAAGGCTCCGCTTTTTCGGAAAGTGCTGCAGTCAATTTGCTGGCAGGTGACGAGCGGTGATCAGGTTATCGTGGTAGGTGCCATTCAGGATGACAAAACCGTCAAGGGTGGAACCGGCTGGGGCGCCGAATTTGCCAAAATCTGCAATAAACCGTTGCTTGTCTTCGACCAGCCAAGCACTGCCTGGTACACGTGGAAAGAGGATGACTGGGACAAAGTCACGGATCCTGTTATTGATGCCAGGCATTTTACCGCCACAGGTACACGTTTTCTTGAAAACAATGGCCGCATTGCCATTCAGGACCTTTTTGCACGTTCCTTTTCACGCTAATGCAGACCTTTACTGACCAGGAAAAAGCCATTCTGCGCATTGTGCAGAGTAATCTGCCTGACAGTCTGACCCCCTACGCGGATATTGCAGCACGCGTGGGGGTGACCGAGAAGGATGTCATTGCTCTTCTGACCCGCTTAAAGGCCAATGGGGCTATTCGGCGTTATGGTGCCATGATTCGTCATCAGAAGACTGACTGGGTGCACAATGCCATGGTTGCCTGGAAGGTGGATGAGGCTCTTGTGGAGCAGTGTGGGGAATGTGCGGCTTCGGTTGAGAATATCTCTCACGTCTATTACCGTCCCAGTAAGAACCCCGACTGGCCCTATACCCTCTATACCATGATCCATGGCCGTACACCTGCAGAATGTCAGGCGGCCATCACGAAGCTTCAGGCCATGGCACCTTTTTCGGAACATGTGATTTTGCGCACCGTGAAGGAACTCAAAAAGGTGTCCATGCGCTATTTTTAGCTCGCAATTTTGCAAACAGGCTGCAGTTTTACGGGAAAAGGCATGGAAGATCGCTCCCAAGAACTTTTTGCGCGCGCACGCGAGGTCATCCCTGGTGGTGTGAACAGTCCCGTGCGCGCCTGTCACAATGTGCAGAGCAGCCCGCTCTTTATCGAACGCGGTTGTGGCAGTCACCTTTTTGATGTTGACGGTGGCGAGTACATTGATTTTGTGCTGTCGTGGGGCCCCATGATTTTGGGGCACAATGATTCTGACGTAACATCGGCCATACAGAAAGCTGCTGCCTGTGGTACAAGTTATGGGGCTCCCTGCGAAGCCGAGGTGGCACTCGCAGCTGAGGTCGTCAGTGCCATACCGTCTCTTGAGATGGTCAGGATGGTTAATTCTGGGACTGAAGCGACCATGAGCGCACTCAGACTGGCCAGGGCCTGTACCAAGCGCGAGAAGGTCATCAAGTTCGTTGGCTGTTATCACGGTCATGCCGATCCCTTTCTGGCCGCTGCAGGCTCAGGGCTTGCGACTTTTTCCATTCCTGGCACGCCCGGGGTACCTGCGCATGTGGTGGCAGACACGTTGCTTGTTCCCTACAATGATCTTGAACAGGTCAAAGCGATCTTTCAGCGTTTTCCTCAAGAGATAGCCTGCGTCATTGTTGAGCCTGTTGCCTGCAATATGGGTCTTGTTTTGCCTGAAGAAGGCTTCCTCGCAGGCTTACGTGATCTGACGCAGGCTTATGGCGCACTCCTGATTTTTGATGAAGTCATCACCGGTTTTCGCTTAGCACTAGGCGGAGCTCAGAGTCGCTATGCCATTGATCCAGATTTGACGACCCTGGGAAAAATCATTGGCGGTGGTTTGCCTGTGGGGGCCTTTGGTGGCAAGCGCTGCTATATGGAGCATATTGCGCCTCTGGGCGAGGTCTATCAGGCGGGCACGTTATCAGGTAATCCTCTGGCCATGGCCGCAGGCCTTGCCACTCTCAGGAAACTCAAAACAAAGGATTATGCCGCCCTTGAAAGCCGTACCCAGAATTTTGCCCAAGAGCTCGCAGCCATTCTGAGAGCCAAGGATGTGCCTGTGCAGGTACCAACCCTTGCCTCCATGTTTTCGGTATTCTTTACGTCAACGCCGGTCAAAGATTTCGCCACAGCCAAGACCGCCGATCAGGCTCTTTTCACCACGTTTTACAAGCAAATGCGTGCCCAGGGTATTTACCTCGCCCCGTCGAGTTTTGAAACGGGCATGCTGTCCTTCGTTCACAGTGAAGAGGATTTTGCCCGCACGTTGGAAGCTGCCAGCAAGGTTCGTTTTTGAGCGCAGATGAGCTTGCCCTCTGGGTCACAAGCCGCGAAGGGCTAGGGCCTGCCCAAAAGCTCCGCAGCCTTTTGGCAAAGTCTGCATGGCAGATGGGTGCAGAGCCTCTATCGCGCTGTGTGCTCTATGTGCCTGAACGTATTGCTGTGCCTGGTGGCCAAGCCTGCTCTTCTCTTGCTTCAAGCTTTCGCGCTCACTTTTTTGACTACAGAGCCCACGTTGTTTTTGGCGCAGCAGGCATTGCCGTGCGTTTTATGGCGCCTGTCATTAGTCACAAAAAGCGCGATCCTTGTGTTGTGGTTATTGATAGTGCCGCGCGTTTTGTGATCAGTCTGCTTTCTGGGCACTGGGGTGGCGGCAATAGTCTTGCCAGACATCTGGCAGGGCTCTTGCAGGCAACAGCTGTGATCAGCACGGCATCGGATGGGCACTGTGAAGGCTTTGCCCTGGATCTAGCTGCGCAAAAACAGGGTTTATGCCTTATCGATTGGCAGGAGCTGCCAGCCATGCAGGGTAGGCTTCTTGAAGGCCAATCCCTTGTTCTATACGATCCCTTTGCTATGCTCCCGGAGGCCAAGGGGCTTGTGCGTGCAAGCGCAAGCTCACTGCCTCAAACTTTTCCGCAGATTACGGTGCACTGGCAAAACGTCCCTCGGCAAGCCGGAAGACTCAGGCTGATAATTCCGCATCTTGTCTGCGGTGTGGGCTTTCGCCAAGCGACAGAGCCTGAGCTTTTTGTTCAGGCCTTTGCTGCGTTTTGCAAGCGCTATGGATTTGCGCAAGAGGCCGTGATGGCGCTTGCAACCATCGATGCCAAAGCCCGGGATAGCGGTTTGTGCGCCCTGGCAAGTTCTCTGCATGTGCCAGTTGATCACTTTGCTGCAGAGCTGCTTGCTCGCGAGCAAAGTCCGAATCCCTCGACAATGGCCGGGAAAGTCTTTCAGCAGCCCGCTTTCAGTGTCTGTGAGGCTGCTGCGCAGCTCAGTGCCAGACAACGACACCAAGCGTCCGTTCTTTTTTTTCCGAAAACCCGTTTTTTTGGAAAGATTACTCTTGCGGCTGCCGGCTCGGCCGCTTTTTTGCTTAACGAGTCATAATCAATCGCCATGTACCATACGGCCTCTTCCCCTTTCTCCAACTCCTTGACGGCCAAAAGGCTCTGCGTCATTGGTCTTGGTCCCGGGGATTCCTCCTGTCTGACACCTATGGCCCGTCAGGCTTTGCTTGAGGCTCAATGTATCGCAGGCTATACCTTGTATCTTGATCTTTTGCCTGAGGAACTGCTGCGTGGTAAAACGCTGATCAGCACGGGCATGCGCAAAGAAGAGGAACGCTGCCGGGAAGCCATTGCCATGGCCTTGTCCGGAACCCCCACGGTACTTGTCTGTTCCGGTGATCCCGGAGTTTACGCTCTTGCAGGCTTAGTGCTTGAACTTCTCGTGGCACAACAGGCACTGGATGCTCTTGATTTGACCATTGTGCCAGGAGTCCCTGCACTCTGCGCCTGTGCGGCTCTGTTGGGTGCCCCTTTGACCCACGATTTTGCCTGCATCAGTCTCAGTGATCTTTTGACGCCCTGGTCGCTTATTGAAAAGCGGCTGCATGCTGCCGGCATGGCCGATTTTGTGCTTGTGATCTATAATCCCCGTTCGAGAGGACGTTCCCATCATCTAGCCAAGGCTATGGAGATTCTTAAAATCTACCGATCAGCAGAATGTCCGGTGGGTCTTGTGCGTAATGCCTTTCGTTCAGGGCAGAGTACGGCGGTCTATTCCCTTGCCGATTTTGATGTCGAGCAGGTTGACATGCTTTCTCTCGTCATTGTGGGTAATTCCGAGAGCTATCAGGCTGGCCGCTATATGCTGACACCACGCGGTTATCACCTCGAATTTGGGAAGACGTAGAAGAGCTCATGGGCAGGGTGCTCGTTGAGGCTTTTCCCGTTTAATCTTCTTAGTTTTTCCGCTTGAGAAGACATTTGGAGATCCTATGGCTAAACAAAATGCGCAGTCTGAGATAATCGATCTCACTGAGCTCATAGAAAGAGGGCCGAATACCGAAGATCTCTCTCCTGCTTCCGCAGAGGGTAAAACCAAAGAGGAAAGCAAAGCCAATGTGTCGGGTGAGCCCGTCGAGGCACGTAATCAAGCCCAGGCATTGAATGATCCGCCAACAGACGGTAATGATTCGGATCTTGATATCTTGCTTGCACAGATAGCTAAAAGCCCGGAAGTGGATTCGGAACCGAAAAAACCACTTGTCGACGATCAGGAAAAACTCGATATGTCAGGTCTCGATGAGGCCGACGATCTGCTTGGCGACTTAAAGATGCCCGAACGCAGCGTTTCTCAGTCGGACACTGAAGAGAAAAATGCCATAGATGAACTTTTGAATAATGCTGCTCCTGCGGAAAGCCCCAAGGAAACACCAAAAGCAGATGAAATCAAAGAATCCGTTGATAATGATCTCAATCAGCTTCTTGCAGACCTTGATAAAGAGACAGCCCAGACGAGCAATACGGCTCCCGAGGCTCAGCCAACAGCCAAGAACCCTGCGACAGCGGCTGATGATATCGATGCTTTGATGAGTCAGCTTGATCAGCCGTCAGGGGCTAAGCAATCTCCTGATGATCTGGATGCGCTTTTAGGTGAGATTCAGGCTCAGACTGGTGCGGCAGAACCTGCCCCGAAAGAAGCCCCCGCTCCTAAGGCAGCCCAAGCGTCTATGGGAGATGACCTTGATGCCTTGATGAGTCAGCTCGATCAAAAGCCCGAAGCCAAGCAGGCGCCGGCGGCCGATGACATTGATGCCTTGTTAGGAGAAATGCAGGCGCAGACAGAGCAAGCTTCTAAGGCAAAACCTGCGCAAGCGCCTAAGGCGCCGGCAACAGACGATCTTGATGCCTTGATGAGTCAGCTCGATCAAAAGCCCGAAGCCAAGCAAGCGCCGGCAGCTGATGACATTGATGCCTTGTTGGGAGAAATGCAGGCGCAGACAGAGCAAGCTTCCAAGGCAAAACCTGCGCAAGCGCCTGAGGCGCCGGCAACAGATGAAGTCGATGCGCTTTTGGGAGAGATTCAGACGCAAGTTGCTCAGTCTGAACCCGCACAAAAAGAAGCCGCAGCTGC
>JAGADH010000010.1 GCA_017613715.1 Desulfovibrio sp.
TTGCCCGCGTGCAGGTCGCCGTGGAAGAAGCCCTCCTCGCCGAAGATGCCCTCCGTCACCCACACGTCTGCCAGGGCGGTGAGCTGCTGGTGCCGGGCCTTCGCCTGGTCATAAAGCTGCTGCAGGCGCGCCTTGACGAGGGCAAGCTTGTTCAGGCGGCCCTGGAGCTCGATTCTGAAGTGCTGCTGCTGGACCTGAATCGGAGAAAAGAAGTCCATCCGAAGCGCGCAGCCTCAGACGAACGACGAAGCGCCTCGCATCCGCGGGGCGCCATGGTCACAGCATTGACATCTTACTTTTTCTAGCTTTTGCCAGAGTTCCATTCACAATAGTCTCTAGGTATCAGCTCGGCGCGGGGTCTCCTGGGCCGCGCTGCCGTCAGTAATGCTGCCGGGCATGGGTGTCCGTGGGATCGACAGTGAGCTCGCTCACGCGCGTCAGGCCAACATGCCCCCGATCGGGAAGCGCGGCATCTCGGCCGCGCCCTGAGTCCCCTGTGGCTGGGTCAGCCAGGCTTTCCTGTAGCGGGCGGCCTGCACGAAGGCGGTCAGGACCTTCTCGAATTCCGGGTAGCCCATCTCGCCGTCCAGCATCCGGTGCAGGACGAACTTGCGGCGTTTGGCGTCTATGCCGATGGCGCCCTGGCCGCACTCGTGGCCAAGGTAGTCGGCTTCCAGTTTTGGCAGAGGGCTCTGGGGGCAAGCCTGAAAAAGCAGAGTGATGTGCTCAGGCCAGGTCGGCAAGTGGCGCAAAGCCAAATTCTTTGCGCAGAGCAGCATAGCGGGCTTTTTCTTTCTCCTTGACGGCCTTGGCCGGATCGTGAAAGCAGTGGTGCATGACATCGGCGTCCTTGAGCACTTCATCGACAGGGCCGTCAACGTGATCCTTGTCATCATGCCGGCTGATGGCCGTACAGATCGTGTCGTTTTCTTCAGGCGTGGTCAGTTTGAGCTCATCAAGAATACGTCTCGCCAATTGGGCGCCAAGTCTGGCATGATCGTCATAGGATCCGCTCAGATAGGCGTGCAGATCATGCAACATGGCTGCAAGACAGGGAAGTTCCGTCTTGATCCGCCGTTTTTCAGCAATCAGGGTTGCCGCCAGGGAAACACCGTAAAGGTGAATGAAAGCGTTTTGGCGTTTTTCCGGATCCTGGATGCTCTGCAATTGCGTGTTGACATAGGCGCGCAGTTCTTTGAGACGGCTCATAGGAACTCCTTGGCTTGAGGTTGATGCCCTACGTTGCCGTATGCCAAAAGCCGCGTCAAGAGGCTCTGCCTGCGCCTCGTTCTGCCAAAGAACGAGAAAAAATTCTCGCTGCGTTTTCTCAATGCTGCGAGCTCTGCTTGATACTCTGGAGCGTGCTGCACTTTGAGAGCAGCCGAGGCTTAGGAATACCAGGGCTCTTAATGCCAAAAAAGACGAACTTTGGGCAAAAAGGCCAGAAAGAGGCCTTAGATTCTCAGGCAATGCTCTCTTTCGGCGTTTGACTATTTGCACGGTTTGTATCACAACACGGTGCGTCTGGATCATTGTTTCGATGGCTGTGCCCTATTGCTTGCCTGCGGAGCTTTCCCAAGGCTTTGCCACGTCAGACGTCTTTTCGGGTATACGGGCAGGGTCCTTCTCACAGCAGGCCTTTTTGCGTGCTTTTTGGCCATAGCCGTGGGTCTTGGCGTGCCTTATGAGGGGCCTTGTGACGGGCTCTTAGGCATGTGCTCTTTCTGGCTCTGTCCTCGTTTTTCCGAGTCCTTGCAGGCCTGAACGTTTTTTTGCAGAGGTCTTATGATGGTAGCTTCACGACGCTCTTTTCTCAAAGGCCTGATAGCCTGCGGAAGTCTTGCCGTTTTGCCCGCTCTTGCGCAGAACAGTCAAGCGCAGGGGAAGAGGGTTCTTATTCTCTATTTTTCGCATTCAGGGCATACGGCCACCATCGCTTCCATGATTCATGACCGTATCGGTGGAGATCTCGTGGAGATCAAAACCAAGACGCCCTATACCTCAGACTATGATGTCCTGACGCAGCAGGCCAAAGAAGAGCAGCGGCTCAAGGTTCGGCCTGAACTGGCCTCGCCACTGCCCAATCCGCAGGCTTACGACATTGTCTTTCTCGGCTACCCCAACTGGTGGAACACCATGCCCATGGTGCTCTTTACTGTGCTTGAGCAGTATGATTTCAGCGGCAGACAGCTTGTGCCCTTCTGTACCCACGGCGGCAGCCATCTCGGCAGCAGTGTGGAAGACATCAAGAAGCTCTGCCCCAAAGCCCAGGTGCTGACGGGCTTTTCCGCCTTCGGTACCAAGGTGCGCGATGCCGGCGAAAACGTCGATGCCTGGCTTGCGGAGCTGAAGCTTTTGTCGCAGTAGCGGTCTTCTTGGGAGCCAGGCCTTTGCGGCAGCGACGCACTTTTGGGTCAGGCTTTTTGCTTGAGCCATAGATGTTTTTTGGGGGCCTGCTCTCTTGACGAAGCTTTTGACAGCCTGTAAGAAGGGCTATGCTTTTCTTTTTCCTTCCTTCCTTTTCTGCCTCTGAGACTGCTTTTCAGGGCATCCTTTTCACCTGAGCCTTTGCGCAGGTGGGCTGGATGTCTGCGCGTATTGGCTCGTAACGAGCCGTTTCTCTTCCAATTCCTTGATCCCAACTGCGCCATGATTGATGTCTAAGGACTTCAGATTGGACGGGCAGTTTTTTTGCCCATACTCTGCGGGATAGAAGATGGCGAAACGTGTTTTGAGGGCGATAGCCGCAAGCAAAAGCCTGCGTCAAA
>JAGADH010000058.1 GCA_017613715.1 Desulfovibrio sp.
AAACTTATTTCTAAAATCTTTATCTAACACATATATAAATATCTTTTTTCTTGAAACTTTTTTGTCTCCATGCTGATAACTTCTTCCTTTTCCCTTTGTTAAACCAATTTCTTCCCAATTCGAAGCTTTATAACATGACCCATCTTGATAAGTATCAACAAAAGTTTCTATTAATAGTGGCCTATAACCATAGTTCATTTCAAAATCATTTGGAGCTTGTTTCACGAGCTTTCCAAGCATATATGATGCTAAGTTAGTACACCGAACCATTGGACGAATTAAGAATCTATTCATGCCTATAATATAATGTAAATATTGATCCTTTTCTTCACGCGTCCAGCCAATCCATATATCTCGCTCCTCAAGATTAAGTGCTGAGGCTGCAAAAACTGCGCATCCAAGAATCCCGTATGGTGATTCTATAAGGTATTTAACCTGTGCACCTGCAAACTTTGTCGCTCCCAATGGTTGCTCATATTCAAGCAGAGTATTTAAGATTAACTTTTTTTCTTGATTATCTGCCAGAACTAAATTTACTCCTTCCATTTCTTCGATTCTTTCTGGCACGCCGATAGGCTCTGGTACTTCCTTTTGGAGCATTTTCGGCTTTTGTCTTTTTTCATATATTTTATGTGGTGCTGGCTCGGGAAAGTTTAATTGTTGCTTTTGACGCAGTCCGTCTAGCGCAAGAGTGCAGCAATTTCTTTGAAGTTGCCCTCTTTGATCTCTAAAACCAAACAGCTCGCAAACTGCATCTGCGATTTCTTGACGGCTACTGCCGGCTTTTGCCTCTACGCAATTACGAACCTTCGCCTGATTTTCACTCAGACTTAAGGTTTTTTTGATTTGGCTTTGCTTTTCCATGCTGGATATTGTAGCAGAAACATTTCGCTTTTATCTGCAATTTTTTTAATGGCACAGGGTAGAGCTAGCAGCGCTCTCAACTGGTAGAATCTGTGTACCACAAGAGATTTAGGGTAAAATCCTCGAAATCCCTTACTTTATGCGGGTTAGCGCGCTTTTTTGTCTTTCCTTAATCCTAAATCCGGGGATCGTCCAGTTTTGGCTCAAAGAACACGAAAACGCTTGAACGTGAAGCTCTGAACAAAGCCAGCACGACAGAATCAAAGCAGGAAGCCGAATTGATAAAACGACGCCACTGCATCGGCGACGTCTCTGGTGTGTTGGTTGCGAATCGCGGACTGTGGTCGGAACAGTGTCCCCAATGGGATTTAACGTTCTACAGCGCAGAGGATTGTACAAGACCATGGCGCTTTTCGGCCTGTTTTGGGGGATTTTCGCAAGGTTCGGTAGCGATTTTTTTCAGGCCAGATCATCGCCTACAATGTAGTGGTCTCAATAAGAAAAAGCTGATTCATTTTTGCCGTCCTGCTAGACCGAGGATGAGCACGGAGAGGATGATGAGGGCGCTGCCAGCCCAGCCAATCGGGCTAAAACATTCTCCGAAGAAAAGCCATACCCACAGCATGGAGAGTACGGGCTCAAGTTCAGAAGTGATGACAGCCTGCACAAGACTGATGCGGCGCAGGGCTGCGCCGTAGCAGACGAAGGCGAGATATGTGCAAAGCATGCCTGTGGCTGCGCAGGCGAGCCATACGTTCATGGGAAAGTCAACGCGCAGGGGAAGTGAGTACCGTGTCACAACATAGAGCGCGAGCGTTCCGCCGGCGAGCATCCACGTAAAGATGACGGCGGTCGGATAGTGGGTCTGCCACCAGCGAGTGAAAGGGTAGTGTGAGGCGTAGCACAGGCCCGTTACAAGGCCGGTCGCGATGCCAACCCATGCCCCTGTCGTTGCCGCCTGAGGCAGGCTGCCACCTGAGAGGCACACGCAGACCGCGCCTCCCGCTGCGATTGTCATAGAGACGGTCTTCACAGGGGTCAGGCGTTCGCGGAAGAGCAGGCGTGCAAAGATCGCAACCCATACGGGAGCCGTGTATTGCAAAACGATGTCCATGGCCGCGCCGACGAGCATAATGGTGTACTGGGCGCAGGTGTAGTACACACCGATGCCCCATACCCCGAAGAGCATGAGATAGAGAATGTGGAGTAGGGGGATGGACAGGAGTCCCGTGAAGGCGCAGTGCAGGAAGAATGCGGCGAAGCCGAAAAGGCAACGCCAAAAGGCGCAGTGCATAGGGGGCATGCCGTGCGCCATACAGTATTTGCTGATGAGTCCAAGAAAGGACCAGAGCACGGCCGTGAGCACGATGAACAGCGTGCCAGCCAGCATTGGGTCGGCTGACCGGTTTTTTTTCATGACCTGTCCTTTTCCGACGTGAAGCAGAGCTTCATGCTCTTCATCTTTTTGCGCCACGCACGGGCAACGCCTTGCTGATCATGGCGTCTCCTTCTGCTGGCTGAACTGCCCGCGGCATTTTTGACGTTCTGATCGTTGCGCATGAACTTGTCCCAGTCATTGTGACGGAGAGGCTCAAGTCGTACACATCTGATATTAGCCATTGGTTACTCAAAGCGCACATGACATCGATCACAGGCCGATACGTGGGAAAATGTCAGCCTATCGCAAAGCCAGGCCATCTTTGTAAGCGGTACCGACGGTATCTCCAAGGGAAAGATAGATCTTGTTCATCCAGTCGAAAGCGAGCGGGTGGAATTTCTTAAAGGAGACCTTCCCACTCTCATCAAGGATGCGCTCATCAAGGCTGACATTCACT
>JAGADH010000059.1 GCA_017613715.1 Desulfovibrio sp.
CCCTGGGTGAAAGCGCATTTTTCCGTGATGGTCTACGCGATTATTGCTGTTTCTCTTTTGCCGCTTTTGATAGGTTCCGTGCAAAGCCGTCTGCGGAAAAGCTAAGGCCCGAGGCTTTGGGCCACTGCAGAGGCTTTCCCTGGAGGCAAATCGACTCTGCCTGAAAAAAGCCTGGAACGATCACTTACTTGCTGTTCAGTTTATGCACGGAATTTTCGCCAGGCCCTGCCATCGTATCGTTTTCTTTTTCCCCGTCCTTTTCGCCGACCGTGTTTTCCCCTGTTTGACTGATTTCTTCCTTGCTCTTCTTGTTTTCTGGATAGGCAATGCGCTGATGGAAGAGACCGGTTAAGATGCGTTGAAAATTCTCGCTTAAATAATGGAGATCCTTGAAGGTCAGCTCACTTTCATCGAGTTGTCCTTCGGCAAAAATGCCTTTGACGATCTTGTCGATATGGCTCTTGATGCGGGCAGGCACAGGATCGGTGAGGGTGCGGCTGCTCGCTTCAACCGAGTCGGCCAGCATGATAATGGCTGATTCCTTGGTCTGCGGGCGCGGTCCAAGATAACTGAACTCCGACTCTGAGGTCTTTTCTCCCTGTTTCAGAGCTTTTTGATAGAAGAACTGCATGATACGCGTGCCGTGGTGCTGCTGGATAATATCGCAGATTTCCTGACCCAGGCCGTGTTCCTGAGCCATTTCCACGCCTTTTTTGACGTGTGAGAGCAGAATCAGCGCACTCATTGAAGGCGCAAGCTTGTCATGCCTGTTGGGGCCGCCAAACTGATTTTCGATGAAATAATCGGGATAGGTCAGTTTGCCGATGTCGTGATAGAGCGCAGCCACTTTGCAAAGCAGGCTGTTGGCACCTATGGCCTTGGCACCCGCCTCAACCATATTGGCCACAATCAGGCTGTGATGGTAGGTGCCTGGCGCCTGCACCATGAGCTGTTGCATCAGGGGCTGTTCCAGACTCATCAGTTCCATCAGACGGAAACGCGTGGAATAGTCGAAAATCAGCTCAAGAATGGGACTGACGGCAAAGAGAATGAAAAGGGAGAGCAAGCTGTTGACCATGGCAGCGATAATCTGAACGGGCAGCGTTTCCAAGGGGTACTGCGAGAGCAGTGAAACGCCGAGCCAGATGAGAATCTGCCCAAGCGTGAAGGGAACAATGCTCCAGGCGGTATCCTGGCGGCTGTAGGAGGAGACCACAAGCCAGGTGAAGAGCATGCTGCCAAGAAAATAGAAGAGAAAGATTTGCCAGGTCGCGTGCAGCAGGAGGGTCGCGTAGAAGCCGCTGATCAGTCCCATGGTGCAGTAACGGCGGGCCGCGAAAATAGTCGATGTCAGGCCTACGGTGCTGGCTACGGGAAAAATGGTCGAAAGCACTGGCAAATAGCGCAGATCGGTATGCAGGGCAAAGAGATAGCAGCCCAGGGCGCAGAGACCGGAGAGCAAAAGGAGCAGGGAGAGCAGACAGACATCTTTGGGCAGCAGAGGACTGCCAGGCTTGCCGCTGGGAGCGACAAAGAAGCCCAGGGCAAAGATCAGGGCGCAAAGAAAGGAACCGCAGGTCTTGTCCCAGGCGATGAGATTCTCGGATGAACGGTAAAAGGCCTGCAGTTTGATGAATTGTTCGTGGGTGACGCGTTCAGACTTGCGGACAATACTTTCTCCCCTCTGAATGTGATAGAGCACTGGCTCAACGGAGGAGCGGATTTCCTCCTCCTTGCGCTTGGTGGCCTCCTGATTGAGGGTGAGGGAAGCCGGCGGCAGGGTGGTGGATAAAAGCAGATTCAACGCCCGGCGTGACTGGGGATTAAGGCGGGTGTCCTGTCGCAGTTTCACAGAGATTTCCGCAAGCATGGAGTGCACATCAGGCAGCGTGGAAAGCTCCGGTCGCAGAATATCGCGTCCGGCATCGAGATCGTGAATTAAAATGCCCGTGCGTCCCACATGCGACTGTCTGATGTCACTGACCAGACCAAGAGACATTTTTTGCAGAATGAACGGCAGTATGCTTTTTAAAAGCACGTCCTGCACTTCGGGACGGGCGAGTTCAGGCAGGATTTCTTCGGAAATGGTGGGAGTCAGATTGTCCTTAAGCTCTTCAAGCTGCTTACGTTCTTCCTCGGTATGCGCACTCTGGTCGTTGTTGAGAATGCGCATCGTACTGACCAATTTTTCCTGAAAGGTCAGGTAGGGTGTGATGGTCAGATCATAGACCGGCGGCTGCAGGCGTATGGCTTTTTCCAGGCGTTCCTGTGTGCCCTTGAAATCTTCCACATAGAGATCTTTGTCGGCCACGACATCAGCCTGGGCAATGTCGCCTTCAAGAAAAAGCTGTCTGCTTGTCTGGAAATTGACGCCGGCCAGCAGAGAAAGCAGAAAAAGCGTGGCTATGAGCAGACAAAGTGCCCAGCCGCAGCGGTGATGGCTCTTGAGAACATGATAGAGACTGAAGAGTCTAGGCTTTCGATTGTCTGTTTTCGGCAATGTCATAGGCGTTGACTATTTCTCCCACCAGCTGATGTCTGACAACATCTTCTTTGCTGAAGGTGTGAAAGGCAATGGCAGGAATTTTGGCAAGAATGCTGCGGGCATGTACGAGTCCTGACATGCGGGGCACTCCTGGACGTTCACTGGGCAGATCAATCTGTGTGCAGTCGCCTGTGATGATCATGCGGGAACCAAAACCCATGCGTGTCAGAAACATCTTCATTTGCTCGCAGGTGGTATTCTGCGCTTCGTCAAGAATGATGCACGAATCATTGAGGGTTCTGCCGCGCATGAAGGCAAGGGGCGCAATTTCGATGCTGCCAAGTTCGCTCAAGGCCGTGACCTTGGCCATGGGCAACATGTCATACAGGGCATCATAGAGGGGACGCAAATAGGGATTGATTTTTTCAATGAGGTCGCCGGGGAGAAAGCCGAGTTTTTCTCCGGCCTCTACCGCCGGGCGTGTCAGAATGATTTTTTTGATGGCATGGATGGTGAGCAGATGAACGGCATGGGCCACAGCAAGATAGGTTTTGCCGGTTCCGGCTGGGCCTGTAGCAAAAACAATTTCGTGGCTTTTGAGTAATTCAAGATAGGTCTTTTGTGCGGCATTGCGGGCGAGAACGAGCTTTTTGGGCGTTTCCACCTGTGGCAACTGCTCTTTGCTTGCAGATGACGCGGGGGTCTCAGACGGCGGATTCTTTCGACTCAGGCCTGGCCAGGCAGGCTTACGCTCGCTTTTGTTCTCGGCTTTCGCCGTTGTGCGAGAACTGGCAGGCAGTGTATCGTCTGCCAACGAAGGTCTGCGTCTGAATGTCCTGTCCTGTCTGGGAGAGCCTGCTGGCTCGCTATCGTCCAGTTCAGCGGCATTTTGCAAGAGCAGATTCAGATGACTTTCAAGGCTATGACAGTCAATGCCCAGACCCTCTTTGAGTTCGTCGTAAAGACTGCAGAAAAGACGGACAAGACAATTCTCAACAGTCTGATCCTGGCTTTCGATGCAGAGCGTGCTGCCGCGGTTGAAAATACGGGCACCGCTTGCCCTCGACAGAATCTGCAGATGCAGATTCTGTGGGCCGAAGAGCTGGGCGGCAAGCTTTGGGTCTTCAAAGATCAGTCGTTCCATGCAAAATGCTTTTGCCTCTCGAACGTCGTTTTTTGAAGCTCTTACCTTTATCGTATGCTATTGAAACTGGCAAGCGTGGTTTTGACTGTTCCTTGACTGTTTGGGCAGCCTCTCGCTTTCCTCGAAGCGACATGACGCAAGGCTCTTTGAAAAAAATATTGAAAGTGAATTTCTTTTCGTTACTATCAGGAACTGGTTGGGATCGTTACATTTTCCGTCGTGTACTTGGCTCCAGCCAACGTAACAGTTCCAGGAGTCTTTCATTTTCTTTGGGATTTCTTTCTAAGGACTGGCTGGTGCGCTCGGGATCTGCACTGAGCATGTGCAAAAGGTGATCAGCGCTGGTGCGCCGCTGCATATCCGTGGCGGCATCGGGAGTGGTCAGGGGGATACTGTCCTCCTGAGCTTCGCCCTGTTTGGCGCTTTCCACAAGCAGATCCTCGCTGACAAAGATCGGCCGTGCGCTTCTCAGGGCCAGGGTGATGGCATCGGAGGGGCGGCAGTCGATGCGCAGTCGCTTTGTGCCACGATGGATTTCAAGAACGGCATAATACATGCCTTCTCTGATATCGGTGATTTCCACATGGGCCAGCTGCGCGTGCAGTCCTTTGAGACAGAGCAGCAGCAGATCATGGGTCAGCGGTCTGGGCAGCTGTTCCGGATGCATTACCAAGGAGATGGCCATACTTTCCATGCTGCCCAGTTCCAGCCTCAGCTCGCGCAGACCGTCGTTTTCCTGCAAAATAATGGTGTGTTTGTCGCTGGTCTTTTCGTCACTGAGGATCAGTCCCTTAACGGTCATTTCGGTCATTGGCGGTCTCCCTGTGTGCGAAAAGGCAGTGACTGCCGGCTTCCGTGATATGGGCTGCAACAAGCTCGCCCTGGTGTTCTCCTTCCTGCTCAAAAGCCACATGGACCAGGGTGCCGTAGGGATCGCGTCCCTGCCAGGCGTAGCCGGCTCTGGTCCAGCGTCTGCTTGGCGTTTCAAGCAGAACCTCGGTGCTTGTGCCCACTCGTTGCTGCAAAAGCTGCTTCTGCAGTTCGTCCTGCAGGTTTTGGACACGGATGAGGCGTGCGTGTTGAAGATCTTTGGGTATTTTGTCAAGAAAGGTCACCGCACGGGCGCCTGGACGGTCAGAGTAGCAGAAGGAAAAGCTTGAAAGAAATTGGCTTTCTTCCATGAGCGAAAGAGTTGCTTCGAGATCAGCATCGTTCTCGCCAGGAAAGCCTACGATAATGTCGGTGCTTAAGGCGAGATCCGATCGCACATGGCGCAGGCCGCGCACAAGTTCTGCATAACGCTCTCGGTCGTAGCCGCGGCCCATACGGGCCAAGACACGCGATGAACCCGACTGCAGCGGCAGATGCAGCTGTGGACAGAGCGCCGGCAGGCAGCCAAAGGCCGCAATGTCCTCTTCACGCATATCCTTGGGGTGGGGGCTTGTGTAGCGCAGTCGCTTCAGACCGGGCAGAGCGGCAATTTCTCTGAGCAGCTGGGCAAAGCTTGGAAAATCTTCACCCCTGGCGCGTGCCTGCTGCGCATGTCTGTCGCAGCCGTAGGCATTGACGTTTTGACCCAACAAGGTGATTTCACAGGCTCCCAAGGCAATTTTCCGGCGGCATTCGGCCATGATGGCTGAAAAAGAACGCGATTTCTGACGACCTCTGGTAAAGGGGACAATGCAGTAGGTGCAGAAATTGTCGCAGCCCTGCATGATATTCACATAGGCTGTCGGCCCTGTGGGCAGGGCCAGGCCTTCTTCGCGTTCTTCATAGCTCTTGGTGAAGTCGAGCAGAGAAATTTTCAGCTGCGGTTCAGCCAGAAGTTCGTCCACAAGCCCCGGAACCTTAGGCAAGCCATCGGGGCCGGCCACAAGACGCAGGCGGGGGGAAAGAGCAAAGAAGTCTTCCCCCAGCTGCTGCGCTACGCAGCCAAGAACAGCGATGAGTTCCGGCGGGTTCTGCTTCCGCGTATTGAGGATTTGCTGCACAGTGCTGCGCACTTTTTGCTCGGGTTTTTCACGTACAGAGCAGGTATTCAGAAAGATGCACTGGGCAGCGTTTTGATCGGTCCTGTGATGACCGTGTGCCAGGAGCACGTTGGCAAGCCAGTCTGAATCGTTGACATTCATCTGGCAGCCAAAGGTGAGGATCTGAAAAGTTGCCATTACTGCTTGATGTCAGAACCAGGGTTGAAGACCTTGTTGTTGCTGTCGCTGCCGACCTCCATGTCCAGTTCATTGAGCCGTTCCTCAAGCCATTCAATGAAGGCTTGGGCTGTCTGGGCATTGAGCAGCAGACGGTTGCTGATATTGCGGACAATATAGTGTGTATCGGAAGTTGGCATGATTTCGTGCTGCAGCGTTCCATCCGGCGAGACAATCTGTTCACTGTATTCGGGTAATTTTGTGCTCTCGGTATAAAAATTGACCTCGATTTCGCCCTGACCGTTGATTCCTCCCCAGATGCCATGGACGGTATTCAGGTGGACTCCGGGTTCAATCCTGTATAGGTAGCGCAGCCGTGTGGGTAGTTCCGGTCGTTTTTTCATGATAACCCCGAGCCGCTTGTCTGGAAGCGGTTTCGTTTATGGGCAGGGCCGCTTTGGTGGACCAGGGAGCGTATGCGCCTGCGTCTGCCGCGACAGCCCTTCCCGGAATGATCAAAAAATTTTTATAGATCTTTTTACTATATTTTTCAATGTTTTTTTGTGAGATGCTTTTGCTTTCTGCCATTGCTTTTTTTTGTTTATCCCTTGACCATGCCTTGGATCTTTGTATATTCAGGACAGGCACAAGTCTTGGGAAGGTTTCTGAGACGTTCTTTTTGACTAAAACCTCAGGAAAATCAAGGGAGGCGGCCGCTTCTCCATGCTTAGTCATGGTCGCTGCCGAAAGCTGATGGACAACGTGGAAGTCAAGATTATCGAGGAATATCCGGTTTTTGATCTCGAAGCCTTTCTCGAAATGAGTCATGAGACACGAGTAGGCGGAGCCACTCTGGAACGGCTTGAGCAGCTTTGGGAGTCGTGGTGTCAGGAATTGTCCGTGCGCCAGATTCAGATTGGAAAGATTTCCTATCTTGCGGTCTGGCTGCCTAAAAGCTGTGAGCAAGAGGTCGAGCGGCTCTGGCAGAATTCGGCCTCGGATGGTTTTCTCGTCAATAATCTTGCCCAGTTCCTCTGCATGTCGGCTGTCTGCAATCTTCTGCCTGAGGTGGAAAGCTCAGGCTGTGCGCCTTCCCCAAGACCCACAGAGAATTTGCGTAAGGCGCTTGAAGAACTTGGGCTTCCCTATAAGAGCCCCACGTCCTCGCTGCTTTCCCTACCCTATGCCGTGGTCACGCATTATCCTTTTCGGGGCGGTTGTGAGATCTGTCATTTGCAGGATCATTGCCCCAAGGGACAGGGTCGGGCCGAAGATGCGAGTATTGTCCTGCCCGGTTTTCAAGTCCCTGAAAGCTAGCTCGACTTCGGTTTTTGTGAGGTTCTATGTCCCAGGGACACGTTTCGCCTCCACTCTGTTTAGGTGATGCCTTTGGCCGCAGCATACAGTATTTGCGTCTTTCTGTGACCGACCGCTGCAATTTGCGCTGCAGCTACTGTCAAAGCAATGCCGTCCACGAATTTATTCCGCACGAGCATATTCTGCATTACGAGGAAATTCTGCGGTTTGTGAATATCGTGTATCACCTTGGCATTGAAAAAGTGCGCCTGACAGGCGGAGAGCCGTTTGTGCGCAAGGGTTGCGCCGAATTTTTGTGGATGCTCAGACAGAAGTTTCCGAGTCTTGATATTCGCATTACAAGCAACGGTACCCTGCTTGCAGAGCATGTCACCCTGCTCAAACGCATCCGGGTCGGGGCCGTCAATCTTTCCCTCGACAGCTTTGATGCGGAAACCTTTGCGACTATCACCGGCCGCAAGCTTTTGCCACAAGTCCTGGCCTCCCTTGAAAAACTCCTGGCAGAGGGCGTTGTGGTGAAAATCAATGCCGTAGCTCTGCGCGGCATCACTGAGCGCGAAATCGACAATTTTCTTTCCTTTGCCAATACCTACGGGGTGGATGTCCGTTTTATCGAATTTATGCCCATGGGCAGAGATACGCTTTGGAATGCAAGCCGTTTTTGTCCTGTCTCCGACCTGCTGGCCCTGATCGAAGAAAGGGTCAGACTTCAGCCCTGCCCCTCCGATGAACGCAGTGACGGGCCTGCGCGGATGTTCAGCATGGCTGGCAGAAAAGGGCGCATCGGTGTCATCTCCCCGCTTTCCAATCATTTCTGCCACACCTGCAATCGTCTGCGTCTGACCAGCGAGGGGGCCCTGAGGCTTTGTCTTTTTGACGATCATGAATACCCCCTGCGACCTATGCTGTGCGATCCCACAGTGCGTGACGAAGATATTGCAGCCTATCTGCGCAAGCTTTGTCAGACAAAACCCTTGGGCTACGATTTGCTCAGGGCAAAAAAAGGCACGGCCGTGGCGCGCAGCGTGATGTCAGGTATTGGAGGATAGAGTGATTGCTTTTCTCGAAGGTCGTCTTGATGAAGTCTACGACAATGTCTGTCTTGTGATAACCCAGGCTGGCGTGGGTTACGCGGTTGCTGTGCCAGCACATACCAGGGCCACCTTGCCCAAGCGTGGGGACATGCTGCGTCTATACACGTCACTTGTGGTGCGTGAAGATGCCCTTGAGCTCTTTGGCTTTACGACGTTTGAAGAACGTCAAACCTTTGAGCTGCTTGTGACCATATCCAAAATTGGCGCCAAGACAGCACTGGCTGTGCTTTCTATTTTCCGGCCGCAGGATCTTGAACGTATTGTGGCCGACGACGATCCCCTGGTGCTCACCCAGGTGCCCGGTATAGGCAAAAAGACCGCCCAGCATGTTTTTCTTGAGCTTAAGGATAAGCTCAAGGTCCTGGGCACGACATTGGCTGCAGGGGAGGCCTCCGCAAAGGGTCAGACCCTGCGCAGTGTTCTGGACGGCCTGGCATCGCTTGGTTACGCCGAAGCCGAGAGCTATCCCGTGGTGCGGGAAATTCTTGCTGAAAACCCGGACCGTGATGTTTCCGAAGTCCTGAAACAGGCCCTGAAAACGCTTTCCAAGTGATTTTTCAAAACTTTCCTTTTTTGAGGCGCTGCGGGCCTTTGCTTTTCACCATAACGACTTGCATACCCAGAATGGAGGCGGCGTTTTCCTCGTTTTTGCGGGGGCTTGGCGCTGATAAAATTGATGAATCAGGAAGAGCTTGAGGCAGGTACACCTGAAGGAAAAGTCGCAGAGGAGACCGTGCGTCCCAAGCGGCTTGAAGACTTCATCGGACAGAATGAGCTGCGCGAGAATCTGCGCGTCTATATCGATGCGGCCAAAGAACGTGGCAAGGCCTTGGATCATACGCTTTTTTACGGCAATCCCGGTCTTGGAAAAACAACGCTTGCGCAGATCATGGCCTGTGAGCTTGGCGTGCACCTGATTGTCACATCAGGGCCTGTGCTGGAGCGCAGCGGTGATCTGGCCGCCATTTTGACCAAACTTGAAGCCAATGATCTGCTTTTTGTGGACGAGATTCACCGCATGCCCATAGCCGTGGAAGAAATTCTCTATCCCGCCATGGAGGATTTTCACCTTGATATCATCTGTGGTCAGGGGCCTGCCGCCAGGACTGTGACCATTGATTTGGCACCGTTTACCTTGGTTGGGGCCACAACGCGCATGGGCCTCATCTCCTCACCTTTGCGCGATCGTTTTGGCATTATGCACAGACTTGATTTTTATTCGCCTGAGGATCTTGCACGCGTTGTGCAGCGTACAGCCCATATTCTTGGCGTGAGCATCACACCGGATGGCGCTTTGGAAATCGGTCGCCGCTCACGGGGCACTCCGCGTATCGCTAACCGCCTGCTGCGCAGGGTACGAGATTTCGCTCTGGTTCATGGCAGTGCGAGCATCACACAGGAGCAGGCGGCGGAAGCCATGGCACGCATGGATGTGGATGCCTCGGGTCTCGATGTTATGGATCGTAAAATTCTCTCGGTGATGATGAACAACTACAGTGGTGGTCCCGTAGGTATTAAGACGCTGGCCGCCGCCTGTTCGGAAGATGTGCGAACCATTGAGGATATCTACGAGCCGTATCTGATTCAGTGCGGTTTCCTGAAACGGACTCCGCGTGGCCGCATGGTCACGGAAAAGGCCTGGCAGCATCTTCAGGCTGACGCTTAGGCAGAATTTCCGTCCCTTCGTACGTCGCAGGTCCTGGCCAGGAACGGACTTCAGAAATTTTTTGTTACTATTAACTGCCCCTTGAGCACAGGGCGCAGCAAGAGAGACCGGCAGTCGTTGAGACTCCTGTCTTTGTAGTTGGAAGAGAAGCACGGAGGCTTGAGGAATCGAGGCATGACGGCCACAGTTATCTCAGAGAGGATGAGAAAGGCAGGAAGGACTGGATTATCCGTCAGTGTGTATTGGGCATCAGGCCGACGCCAAGTCGGCTGTGAATAGTAACAGTATCGGGGCTTCTGCTTGGCATGATACTCTTGTCAAAGACGGGAGAAGTAGCTATTTAGAAAGGGAGCCCGGCGAGCTGCTGCTAACAGCACTCCGGGCTGGCACGGCGCGGTTTGCGCCCCTGTGCACGGCTACTTCATACGGACCATTTTTTATGACCCCGACTCATCGCAATTGAGCCGGGGTCAACTGTTATCTGGTGTCAGACGCCAAAAAAAGGACCAGGGCAACGACGAGCAGGACGAAAACGAGTTTCCGCATGGCGATGCCCTCCTTTTTTTTCCG
>JAGADH010000060.1 GCA_017613715.1 Desulfovibrio sp.
AGCCGAGCAGGGAGAAGAGCACCTTGATGGCCTGATCTTCAGTGATCCCATTGGAGCTCTCCAGGATGGTCGAACGGTCAATAGAGGCAGAGATCAGTTTATAGCCCAGACTTGGCTCGGCCACAGGCAACATAGAATAGACTGTTCCCTCATAGATGCAGAAGGGTTCATCTTGAAAGAGCACATAGAAAATCGCGCTGTCTTTGGAGCTTATTTCGGCATTGCAACTTCCTTCAAAGGCAGTTGCAGAAGAACGCTCTGTTCGTGAGATTTGTTTCCAATTAGCTCGATCAATGGAAGAAAAGTCAGAGGCTTTCACAGCGTATTCCTTGGGCTCAAAAGAGCAGCAGAGTTGAGGGCAAAAACGTTCTGCAAAAACACCACAATTTCCGTTAAAACTACAGAGTTTGAAGAATTGTCGTTGGCTTGATGCTTTGTTGAAATCGTAAGGAGGGAAAAGCTTCCTCGGATTATCAGGCAGAACAACAACGCCCGACCCCTCTGATTCAGAGCTGTGTAGCCAGTTCTCATAGCCAGTGCGGGGTCGTGTCTCTCCATCAGGCCATGACAGGGAATCGTGATGCTAGCCTGTGGGAGATTCTTTCCAAAAACCAATTCCATAAAGTATAGCTCAGGATAAGAAATTTGTACAGGATGAATGCTTGGCCAAACAAAGACTCTTATTATTTTTACCGTCGTTTTATCCATCGCGCCGTAACTGGAATTTTTGCTTTTTCAGCTTGGGGTACGCTGATTTTCGATGTACTGCCTTAAACTGCAATCGGAGGCCGTGTCAGAATGTTACGCGGGAAGGGCTCAAGCACCCTAAGTTTTCGCAGGAACCCGTCTGTGGAATCTGCTAGCAATACGGATTTCAGCAGGGTTCGTGTCGGACTTTAGGCCGACAATCCCCTCTCGGAAGGCGAGGGCAGGATGTCAATCAGTCTTTCCTTGTGCTAGGCGTGGTATTCGTGCTAGAAACGGACATTGAAGCGAAACGGGCAAGTTTGGGTCAGGCAAAAAAAATTTTGCAATCAAAAACATGTTGTTGAAAGGAGTCGACCTGTGAATACTGTCAGCTTGAAAAGCCTTCTGCTTGCTTTCTTGGCATTGCTTTTTGTCATGCAAGAATCTGCGTACGCCAAGGAGAAGGAAAAAGTTCTTCTCGATTCCGATATGGTGGAGGCTTTTGACGATGGCTTTGCCATGCTCTTACTCGCTAAGTCGCCAAATATTGATCTCGTTGGCGTGACAACGCTTTCGGGCAATTCATGGGTTGAACAGGGAACCGCATGGGCCCTGCGTCAGCTTGAAGATGCTGGCCGAGCTTCTGTGCCTGTGGCTGCCGGCCTTGAATATCCTCTACGCCCCAATCGTCACGAGCTCTTTGAGCTTGAACGAAAATTTGTCGGACGCGGTCATGATCTCTGGACCGGTTCTTTTGGTCTCGAAAAGCCAGCAAGTTGGCAGGCAGCCTACGAAAAGTCCTATGGCTGCAAACCCAAGCTCAAGCCAGTGGACAAGCATGCCGTGAATTTCATCATCGATACCATCCGTGCCAATCCTGGCAAGATTACCATCGCTGCCATTGGTCCCTGTGGCAATCTGGCCATGGCCATCCGTATGGCTCCTGACATCGTGCCTCTGATAAAGCGCGTGGTCTACATGGGAGGATCGTTTTTTCAGCCAGGCAATACTACTCCTGCCGCTGAGTTCAACTGGTATTTTGATCCAGAAGCCGCCCGTATAGTGGTACGCAGCCCGCTCAAAGAGCAGATCGTTTTGGGGCTCGACGTCTGCGAGAAGGTGATTTTTAGGCGTGAGCACTACGACAGACTGATGAAGAGCATGGGCAACCATCCAATGCGCAAAATGCTGCAGACCTCTTTTGCCGGGCAGTCCTTTGAAAAAGATGCTTCTTTCACCTTCTATGTCTGGGATGTGCTCGTCTCAGCCGTAATTATTGATCCAAGCCTGATTACCGAGTCTGTCGAGAGCTATGTTGACGTGAATGATCAGCCAGGTCTGTCCTATGGCCAATCACTTAGCTATCCTGAACTAGCGCCCGTGGGAGCTCAGAAAATGCGAATCGTCACCAAGGTGGACAGCGAGCGGTTCTGGCAGATGCTCAATGCTCCGGAGCTCTGGCAGCAATAAAATATCCTGTCACGTCCGTTCCGCAAAACTTATGCAATTCTCTTCAAATCTCAATAATTTGAAGAGAATTGCCATTTTGTTTTTTTGCTCCTCAAGGACATTTTCTCCACACGCTGTAGTTTTTAGCCAGAGTCTTATTCGTTACGGTCGGCTAGCGTTGATTAGTATGTAAATTATATACTATGCTATCTTAAAAATATAAACACAGCATAAACGAATATAAGATTGTTATATATCTGCAAGCATTGTATATAAGGATTTTTGTTGTTTGAAACGACTTTTAGTGTTTGGTGTGGTATTGGCAATATAAATGTTGTTTTGTGGTTATGTATTATTGTCTTGTTTTTGTAATTATGTAATATAAATTCGAAAAGATAGTGTATCTTTTTTGTTTTTTTAAATGAAGGCTTCTTATGCGCCATCCAGAAGCTCGCTGTTCATTCGTCCCTGATGCGCAGATTATGCCTTTTAGTCAGGGCGCCTTTGGCTGCTATAACGCTGAGGGGAAGCTCGTCAAAGAAAGTTTGTGTGTGAGGGAGCGCTGTCTTTTATTCAGAGTGGCCCCTCTTTTGCCAGTCACGGCGACGCTCTCAGACTCTATGATTTTTGGCGGTTTTCTCTTTAAGCATTACGGTCATTTCCTTCTTGAAAGTCTTTCGCGTCTTTGGTTTGCTAAAGAACATCCCGATCTCCCTATCATCTGGGTTGGACGAGATCCAGATATTTTAGATTTTCAACAGGAAATTTTTGTGCTTTTAGGGCTCAAAAACCCCACCCGCTATGCCGATCACCCTGTACGTATTCGCCGCCTTTTTCTGCCCAATCCCGGCTTTCTTATCCCCCACATCTTTACTCCCTTTCACGAGCAATTTCTTGCAGTACAAGAACCCTCCCCAACTCTTCCTGGAAAAAAGATTTATATCTCACGTCGACACTTTGGCGGAGATTCCTGTCTTCTCAACGAAGAGGAGTTAGAGCTCCGGCTCGTGCACAAGGGCTTTCACATCTATTATCCTGAGAAGCATAGTATACGAGAACAACTGGCTTATCTTAGTTCAGCCGAAAAAATTTTGGCCCTTGAAGGATCTGCTTTACACACCTTGATTTTACTTACATCCCTCAAAGCCCAGATTCTCATCATGCCGAGACCAGAAACACAGATAAATCCAAATTTTTGGACCATTGCTCAAAGAAAAGGCTTTGTTCAAAGTGTTTTACCCATGGCCAAGCTCTATCGAAAGGCTGTGCGTCTCAAACACGGACATGCGCTTTTTGCCGGAGAGCTTGACCTAGATTATCTGCTTACATTGCTGGAAATTGACGATTGGTCTCCCCATGCTCTTTATGGCGAAATCTTTAATCGATATCCTGGTTTTCACTTTAGCGACGTTTATGCATCCCAGTCGTCGATATAGTTGTCATTCCTAATAAGACTTTGAAAGTCCGCAAACCGGCATGTACAAGCCTTTTTTTGAACTTGACATGGGGCCACTCATAACAGCCTGTTGAGCGGAAAGGGCTCGAGCGTCTGCGAGGAAACAGGAACCCGCCTGTGAAGCTCGTTAGAAATACCGTGTTTCAGGAATCCCCACCCTTTGGGGAGAGGATGATGCTGTCCGAAACAGAGCAGAGCCTTCGATGACATCCGGGGAAGTGCTTTCTACACCCTTTCTCGTAGTTATCGGACGTACCGTATTTCCCACAACGTCTGTGGCATTGGCTGCCTGGTTCACAGTCTGGCCGTTGCCAGCCCCTTGTCGGCCTTTTGGGACGGATCCTTGTGGATCCAAGTCATGATCGACCCAACAGAGGTGTTGGAGGGGCTTTGCTGGTTGCTGATCGTCGCGCTGCTCTGCAACGACTGCCTTGTAGGAATGCTGTTCTGTTCACAATCCCCGTCCGTGGAGTCACAGATCACCATGGCAGAAGAATGCTTTGCCATGCCAGCCAGAAGCAAGAGTCTTATCAAAATTCGAGCTTTTCACATCTCCATACTGTACCTGACGCACAAGCCAATCTCAAATTGTAGACCTGGGTCCGTGAGTAAATAATCGTTAGAAATATGATCAAGCTCTCATAAATATTATTAATCATTGGCCTTTTCGGGTGCCCTCGACAGCCGATTTTTTTCACCCGAGTTTTCATTTTTTGCCCAGCGACATCATTCAATCCCTACAGTTCATGTATTAATAGAATTAATTTTCTTTTTTTTATGTAGTCACTTGAACTTGACAACGATTATGACATGAGAGGCTATATAAAAATTCACTTGATTAGGTCTAAATGCTAAAAAACTTGCTACTTTAAAGCTGACAGATGCTTGCGTGTTCAAGTTATTCTTTAAGAAAAAAAATTTTTTGATTTCATTAAAATTATTGACATGCATACGCTTTGAGTGTATAGTCTGCCTCATTCAATATCATTACAAGCATTTGAGGCATGAGCTATGAAAACTACATTTACTTTAGGCAAAGTCGACCTACAAAAGAAGCCAGGATTTTTCCTTGTTGAAAAATTTATTGGCAATTGCGATATCTTCAAAAATTCGTATTTGAATGATCGTTTACACAGACCTGGATGGATTCCTACTGGAGCAATCCTGAAAGCTACTTGCCTTATGCAATCTCAGGCTATGACAGATTTTCAGGATATTGATGAGTTAAATAGCGATACTATTTTCAACCAAATTGTTGGTAGAAGAATATCTCAAGAGACTTTACGCCAACGCCTTAATCAAATTGCTCTGCAACCTTCTGTGATTTCTGATATTGACAGATCATTAGTTACTATGCTGAGAGGTGCGACCTTCAACACTGTGGAAATAAATGGAAAGCACTATATTCCACTCGACATCGACGTTACCCCGTTCTGCAATCCCGATGTACAAAAGGAAGAAATCTCCTGCACCTACAAGAAGGTTGACGGATTTGCTCCCATTATGGCTTATCTCGGCCACTTCGCTCTGGCTTTTGAGCTTCGTCCAGGTAGCCAACACTCAGAAAATGGCGCTATCGAATTCCTGCTTCGTTGCATCAACTTGATCAAAAGGCTTGGTCTCAATCTGGAGGATATCCTCGTACGTGTTGATTCCGGCCATGACGACGGAGACTTCATCAAGGTCCTTGAGAAGAATCACCTCAGCTACATCGTCAAAAGGAATTTTCGCCGCGCATCTCGGAAACCGTATGCCAGATTCGCCATGCAGAATGTTAAGCCGCGCATCTCAGATGATGAAAGCGTGCGCATGTACTATTACGTCGACCAGAGCAGGAAACCTACTTCTGCACCTGACATTGATGGGTATGCTGTCTTCCAGATTACTGAACCCTACAAAGACGCTCACGGTTATCTCCAGTACCCCTTGTACCGCGATATGGACCTCAACAGCCCCCGCTTTACCTACGGGCTTGATGTTCCCTGCGAAGTGGAAGCAATGTGGACCAACCTGCCTATGTCATGTCTAGACCCGCCCTCGATGTCAAGGCCTTTTGCAGGTAAGGATCGGATGCAATCCATGTCTTCGGCATCTTTTTAGGGACAGAAATCCCCAGTGCCAATGATGAAATCCGCGCCACATGTCCCTATCAAAGAATCGGCATCACAAGTGTGTGCCGTTGACATACTCGGGTTTTTATGTGGACGGTCCGACCGCTGCTCATCAGCCTTGGTGCATCTTTGGAGGTAAGACTTAAATCTAGGCAGTTGGATACGGTTTCTGAATGAGGACTGAATGTTCTCAGTCAATCACTAGACGATAAAAGCTCGCTTTACGCTGTGGCTGTACCTGCAGCCGCTTTGGTCGCATTGTAATGTTCTCCCTTGGCAATAATCACCCAGGCTATACGTGCAAACTTGTTTGCAAGGGCGACCTTTGCCTTGAACTTGCCAACTTTGTCCATGAGACGTGTCACCCAGATTTCAAGCCCATTGAGTTTCTTCAAAGGTTGCCCGTCTTCACCTTTTTTGCGACGCGTAAGTCCGCACATAAAGGCGTTCGCAGCTAAAACAAGCAGCATTCTGATACGCCTATTGCCTCTCTTGGTAATGCCAAGCAGGTGTTGCTTCCCGCCGGATGAGTGTTCACCGGGTACCAGGCCAAAGTAAGCGGACATGCAGCGACCATTCTTAAACTGCTTGGCATCGCCCACAGCTGCGACAATGGCCAATGCAATCAGTGCCCCGATCCCATTCATTTCCATCAGTCGCTGACAGACTTCCGACTTCTTGCTCATGTTGATAATTTGTTGGTCAATCTTGTTGATATCCTCGGAAAGCCTCTCGTAGTCTGAGAAGTTGTCAGTTAAAGTATTCTGAGTTGCCGCGTTAAATGTGTCCCAGTGTTCAGCACACAAATCCTTAAAATCAGTCTCAAAGTGGTTGATTCCCTTGGGCATTACAAGGCCAAGCTCAGCGAGGATAGCACGCGTTTGATTGACTACTTCTGTACGGTTGACAATCAGGCGATCTCTCCTGGCAAACATGAAGTCCATGCCTTGCTGCTCCTCAGACTTCATTGCGACTATTTTTGTATTGGGGTGCATAACGGCTTCGCAGATAGCCCTGGCATCTGCTGCATCTGTCTTGCTGTGGTGTCCAAGAAATGCTTTGGCACGTTCAGGTTTGATAAGCTTAACGGTGTGTCCTTGAGCTGTCAGGGTTCGTCCCCAATAGTGAGCAGTGGCACAGGCCTCAATACCGATAACGCAGGGCTTTTTGTTTGCGAAGAAGTCTGCAACCTTTGATCTGGTTAACTTAATATTGGCAAATTCCTTGCCCTTCTCGTTGGCGAGAGAGGCTTGAAAGACGTTTTTTGCAATATCAAGACCGACAAATGCAGGTGAATATGACTTCTGAGACATGGCGCTCTCCTGAAACAAAAAGCTTAAAAATGAGGATTTGTATTGATGATCGACCTTTCTCCAGCAGGAAAACTTCTCTGGCAAGCTTCCTCGGAGCCAGCGTCGCAGCCCAAATGTGACCGAAGCCAAAGGCGGCAGTCAAGGGCGCGAAGCGGCGAAGCGAACCCTTGACAGACGACTTAGCTTCGGTAGCAAAGGGCTGCAGGGCGCGGCTTGAGGAAGCTTCCTCGGTGAAGTTGAGCACTCATTTGCCTTTCTGCTGCTGGCAGATTGCAGATATTGGGGGTAGAAAGGCTTATGGGCATAATCGGGAACTGTGATCATCGATACTGTCCTATGGAGGGCGGGTCTATCTAATCAAAGAAGAATGCCTCCAATTTCGGCTTTGCGTTTGGCTCAGAATGCTTCGGTTTGTACAGAGATCATGCCACAAGTGAGCAGTACCACAGCGAGCTCAAGACTGACATGGACATGGAGCTTTTGCCAAGCAAGTACTTTGCCACAAACAAGCTCTTTCTCGCCTTGTCGGCCATTGCTTTTAATGCTCTGCGCCTGATCGGCGACAAAGCCCTGTCGCTTGACGCTTCGTTGCATCACCGTAAGACGAGAAGGCTCGGTCGTATGCGTCTGCGCACAGTTATCGACAAGCTCTGCACAATCGCCTGTAAGGTAGTTCGCCATGCGCGTGAAATGGTGGTTGTTTTTGGCAGGAGATGCCGCTACTACGATACCTTTGTGAAATTGTACCAATAACAATAATTTTCTTAAAAAAATTGTTTCCCAGAAGTAGTGCGCCCAAATTTTGAAAAATTTAAGGGCGAGTCATTACTTTTTTCATTAGAGTCAAAAAATGGTCCAAAAATCGAACGTGAGACCCCTATGTCTGGCTAAAAAACACCTGATTACATCTCAAACCTTCTAAAAAATTGCTCGGAAGCTGAGCGACTCACGTTG
>JAGADH010000061.1 GCA_017613715.1 Desulfovibrio sp.
CCTACCTTTAAAAAGTCAAAAGAAGTAGATGGAACGTAATTTTGTATTTTTAGACAAAACTACGACCTTAAGAGCCTAATCAATATAAATTAAGATTAGTAAAAAGCCAGATACCAACAAACTCTAAGCCACTTTGCTTCGATCCCCTTCTTTAGATTTTAGACAACTATTACACTACCAACATTTTGCTAAGACTACAGCTAACTTATAATACACTTATTTATACCTCCTTTAAAATATATCTATTAAATAATATCATATAATCAATAAACCAGATTTCCTACCTTATAAAAAGTCAAAAGAAGTAGATGGAACGTAATTTTGTATTTTTAGACAAAACTACGACCTTAAGAGCCTAATCAATATAAATTAAGATTAGTAAAAAGCCAGATATCAATAAAGTCTAAGTTGCCTTTTCAACACCCTTCTTTAGCTTTTAGTTTTCTTAAAACCTAACGCCAAGAGAATCATTATAGCTAGGCTATTTTTACTATATTATTTCTTTTTTATTATCTTTTTGACGCGCCAAACTTGCCTTACGCATGCCTTGCTGACATTTGGCAGAATGAAATTCACGATATATTGCTAAAAGAAAGTCTAATTTATTACTATCCATTTGCAAAAGGCTTTTGATATCTGCTTTCCAAAAGGTAAAATCAAGAATTCTGCCTTGCTGACGGGCTGCCATCATATATTTCAAGCAAGCTGCAAAGCTTGTGCAATTCTGCAGCACTTCAGCCTTTGTAACGACGTCCATGACGCCTCCTTATTTTTCAAAATTAGAGCATCCCTCCCACCCACCTTGCTCAAAGCAAATCCTTTCATTCTGACCTGAAACGCAACGCATGACATATTGCATGAGTCACTTACGTATCGTGTCTTGGTCTTTAGCTTTCTTGGTGTTCGGCCTCGTACTGCTTGACCCTGAGCCAGAAGGTCGATGTTGGCATTCCGCACATTTGTGCCGCCTTGGCACAAGTGACTTCTCTGGCCTTCCAGGCCTTGCGGTAAAAATGAAAGTTGGCAGGCAAAGGCCGCTGACGCCTGAGCTTTCTTCCTTCTTCTTTCAGGCGCTGATAGCCCTCTTTCTGTCGTTCTTTGGCATAGTCATTACGCAAATCAACCAAGGCAAACGCACAATTCAGGTTTTCACTGGCAAAGGGCGAATCATCCCAGCTGATCAAAGACTGCGAGCTATCGATCCAGATATTCACTCCAAGACTGGAAAGAGCGCAGAAAAGCGCTGCACCCTCTAAGAAGCTATCAGCAAGAAAGGAACCACGTTCCACATGGATAGTATCACCTCTCTGTACACTGCTCAGACAAGTCTTCAAGCCATCGTCCTCTCCAAAATTATCAAAGAAAACGGCATCATAGTCTCGTTCACGCAGCATGTATGATAAAGAAAGTGCGTCTTTCTCACACTTCACATACAAAAGATCCATCAAAACCTCCAAATTAGCAATAAATTGACAGCAAACAATAAAAACAACTTGATTATTATTAAAAACCCATACTCACTCCTATTATAATTGTTAATCACATACTCCCTCAAAAAACAAATTTTTCAACACACATTCTAGGATACGAGTTTTACTCATAGTGATTAGACGAGTCGGATAGAAGATCTATTATAAGCAAAAAAACGTAGTATAGACAAGCTTTTTCTCAAAAAAAGTAGACTTCACTGAATCTCAATTGTATTGATAAAAATCCCATATCTCTATAGACAACCAATAAAGCCAGTCAAAAACTTTTAAAAAAACATCGTCTATCATTATTTTTAAAGAATTTCCGAGTTAAAAGCCAGAGGCAATACAATATTTTCAAAAATTTAGAAAGAATTTTGCATTTCTTCCCCAAAAAATAATAAAATCTGCGCAACAAAACGTGTCGTTGTTGCGCAGACAAAAAAAAGGCCTGTTCTCCGGACAGTTGCGGAAAAACAGGCCTTACAAGGCGTAGTGTGAGGCTACAAAAACGTTCTCAACGGTGCCTTAGCGAAAAAGGTTGACGAAAAGCAATGGGTCTTCCCTGTAAGCCATAAAGGGAATCTTGGCCACGCACTTTTCCACCGTCTGCACGCTGTCTGCGCTGACGTCGGGCCTAATACAGGGCATATGAGCCTCAAGAGGAAAAACAACACAAAAGATTCCAGGCCGCAAATGAACAAGGAGATCCTCAGACGGTTTTTCCTCATAAAAGGCAATATCACCGCTCTCGTCAAAAAAAGGCTTTGTCTGAAAACGTGAAGCCCAGGTCAAAAGGATATCTTCCGAGCCCGCACGCACAAACTGGACGTCAATGAACTGTCTGTGAACCTCATAACGCCTCTCTGAACGCTCAAAAGGCGTATAGTGCTCACGATTCACTGTAAAGCGTTCAGTGAGACGCTGTTCAATCAACGCAGCATGCTCGCCGCAATCAAAACATAGACACATAGAACACCTCGAAAACACTCAGGGCAGATGAGGCCGCTCAGGCACAAGTGCCTTGTACGGTGTGCGCAAGGAAAAAAGAAAATCGGCTTTGGGAAGCTTTCCACTTACGGTCAGAATAAGCAAAAGATGTGCGCTCGGATCCTCACGCACAATGCAATATCCACGCTCCTGGCCGTGTAAAAGGAAAAATTCTGTCTGATGCTTCTGCTTGTTTGGCTGACTCTGCAGGCGCTTGGAGTACATCTGCACGAGCTGATCTGTTTCTCCTTTGGCAATCTTCCCCACCACGAGTGTTGCCGTAGTGCTGTGTGTTGTATCAGCCATCTGCAGAAGTACGTTGTCTTTTCCCCGTACAGGACCTTTCAGGACAATCCAGTCATCGGGCAACGTAACGCTATAGAATTTTGTCGTTACAGGCGTTACCGCAGCCACTGGCCGTGACATCAGGAGCACAAGAACGATAACGCAAAACCCCCAAAGACCTGTTTGGGCAGTTCTCCACACAGTTTTCCATCCCCGGATGCAAACTTTACGAAAAAAAGCAGATGGTTCTTGCGAACACTGCCTTCAATACCTCACGCCACAAGGCCTAATCGGCCGCAGGCTTCTGGCTGATGAGAATGGGCCGACCAAGATGCATACTTTCAAGAATATCAAAAAGCTCCTTGGATCGGGCTGTATCACCGCGCAGCTTAACTTGAATCAGCAAAAGCTTGCGTTCCCGTTTCATATAGGTTCTCAGTCCTCGCCCTTCAAGTCGCTGACGTAAAGCATCCGCAGCATCTTCATTTTTCAAGGCAGCGACCTGAAAAACAAAATCCTGAAGCCCTGAAGGCCTCTGTGCTTCCAAAGACGCTAAAGCCTGATGCGCTTGCGCAGCCGGGACCTGGTCAGTTACAGCTTCCTTGGGCGCACGTTCTTTCCCAGCACTATCTGTGGCGGCTTTTTCGCTGCCTGCAGGAGCAGCGGGTTTGGGCACAGGACTCGCTGGTAATGCCTGTACAGGCTTAGCTGACACTTGCCTGCTCAACCTATTGTCATTTCTCAGTTCACGAGAAAACTCAAGCTCCTCAGGCTGTAAAATACCCTCAGGGTTCTCTTCTTTATTCCTTTCGGCCTCAATGCCGGCCACATAAGCCTCACGCACCTCAGCTCGCCATTGCTGTTCAGCACTGGCGCGTCCGCTCATGACACCGCCGACATACGCCAGAGCCACAGCACAGACAATCACGATGCCAAGACCCACAAAAGTCAGGGGCTTCAAAAGGAAGCCCCGTTCGCTTACAAAACCCTCTGCCATACTGCACCCAAAAAAACAAAAACGACATAAGACCTAAGAAGCGCGCACAGCCGCCCTGGCACTGCGCAGCCAGTCATACCAGCCTTCAAGTCCAGTAGACTTGGAACACGAAACTTCAAAAACTTTGAGATCGCGGTTATTGCGCCTGGCAAAGCCCACAGCCCGATCTACATCAAAGGATACATAGGGCAAAAGATCCACTTTATTGAGAATCATCACTTTCGCAAGCTGGAAAAGCAAAGGATATTTTTCCGGCTTGTCGTCGCCTTCAGTCACACTGAGCAGAGCAACTTTATAGTGCTCGCCGAGGTCAAATTCCACTGGACAGACCAGATTCCCCACATTTTCGATAAAAAGGATATCGAGCCCATCGAGATTAAGCTTCTCAAGACAGGAAAGAATCATGCTGCTTTCAAGATGGCAGCCACCTTCCGTATTAATCTGCACAACCTGAACACCGCTTTTCGCGATACGCTGCGCATCATTGTCGGTCTGCAGATCTCCTTCAATGACGGCCATCTTCATTTCCTTGGAAAGATCGGCCAAGGTACGCTCAAGCAGCGTAGTTTTTCCCGCTCCAGGTGAGCTGATGACATTGAGGGTCAAAATGCGACGCTCCTGCATCTGGGCACGCACTTTCTGAGCCAGCTTTTCATTATTCTCAAAAACGCTACGAATCACGGGAATTTCCATGCTTCACCTCAATCATTGCGATGCGAAAAAATGTACAAAAAAAGGAAAGTGTTTTTCACGAAAATCTGCATTTACAGTGTACCCAAAAGAGGGTACACTGTAAACTAGATCCCGCGATTGCGGCAATTCCCATGCCACTGACCCTGCTTCTGAATTCAGGAGGGGTGATTTATGCAGCCAGCAATCAAATTCATGGGCGTGTACTCTACACAAACAAAATCTGGAGAGCAGAGAGGACAAAAAGAGCTTTTCTTTGTCTGGCAGGTCCATAACAACGATCAAATCAAGATCCACGTCCAGGAAATCGACAAAACCTATCATCCAAAAAGCAAAGTCTACGCCATAGACGGGACGACCTTCACGTTTTTCAACTTCGAGCCCTCCATTCTTGCCGTTCCCAAGACGCAACTCAAAGAAATACTGGGTCAGCAGCAAGAAAAGACAGACAAAAGCGCCCCCTACAAAACTGAACATCAGCAGAAGGCGCCGCAGAACACTGTTTTAGATGACAATATCTGGCGACTTGGACTCAAAGTTCCCCCCGGCGAACAAGCCCCAAGCCCTCAGCAAGAAGACAATTCTCTAGAGAAGGCGCAGATCAGGCTGGAGCAGGCGCTGCGCAACGATTTCAACGAAGCCATCAAGCAGCTTAATCAGCCGCATGCACGCCGAGGTGCTTTACGTTTCATCAAGACCATTCCAGAGCAGAAATCGATCCGAGTACACCACAAGCACATGCTCAAAGATTTTATGACAACGCTGCGCAAGCAGGATCTTCCGGAAATTGCGCTGATGTTTGCCACTAAAAATGTGGAACTCGCTCCTGACGACGATCATGCCCATTTTAATCTTGCCCGCATTTTCTGCATACTTGAACGCTACCAGGACGCCATTGCCCATCTTCACAGAGCACTTGATCTCCCCAACGAAACTGAAGATCAACAAATCTATCGGAAAATGCTGCGTTATGTTGAAAATCAGCAACGCCACCGGCAAGTGCCCTTCCGCATTACAAAGCAATAGGGCATCAAGGGATGTCGTTTCCAATCTTGCCTTCCAAAGCCCAGGGGCATTCCTTTTTCTTCGCTTTCATGCGTCAGCAAAGTCAGCCTGACAAAAACAAGTGAACTGCCACCCCCATTGAGGTGTGTTGTTTTGCCGCAAAAATCTTATAAACTGGAGGCAGCGTTTTCTCCCTGGATTTTCGCTCCAGGATTTCCACGCTGAAGATAGTTAATGAATAAAGCTCTGCTTAGCCTTTTGCTTGCGGTCTGCGTCCTCGGCATGGCCCTGATTCTGCTCAATGAACGTCTGAGCGGAGACACACCTCCCATTCAGACACAGGAAGACGGGCAGATGCCGCCGCTTGGCAATAAACCTTCCGCTCCGCAGCACACCCTGCCGTTAACAAGCTCTGAAGGGGAGCCTGCAAAAAACGAACAAACGCTGCCTCAGCCACAGAATCCCAGCCGTCGGGAGCTTTCTGCCAATAACGAAACGGAAGGCCCTAAAAATAAACCAGCTCCTGCCGCAACTGCCGAAAAGGCTCAAGATAAGAAACCCGAAAACACCATGGGGAACATCCGACCCATTGCCCGCACCGAACAGGATATTCGTGCTAGCGAAAAAGAACGTGAAACAGCCCGTCCGCAAAAAGAACCGGCCAAAGAAAACGTACAGCCAGAAAAAGAGCCCCAGCAGAAAGAGGCTCAAGTCAAACCCGCCAAAGACAAAGCTCAGAAACAGAAAATCACCAAATTTGTGATTTTTTCGCGCGACAAGGGGGCTACTGTGCGCCTCGTGGGCAATGCAGACATCAAGACCAAGACGACACAGATGCACTCACCAGAACGCGTGCTCATCGAGCTTGATGGCGAGTGGGATGTCACAGTGCCTCAAATCCCTAAAAATCCCCTGATCAATACTATTCGTATTGGCCGGCAAAACAATAAAACGCGCATTGTTCTCGACATGAAAGCCGCACCCAAAACTTGCCGAACGGTTCTCAACAAGGACAAACAGATCGACGTGCGTGTTGATCAGTAGCCGTTTAAGCTCAAGAACGATCCAAGAAAGCAAGAGCGGAAGCAGACTGTAGTCTGCTTCCGCTCTTGCTTTGCAGCACGCTCTATTGGTCAGATTACGACTCCTTTTCCATGGCAAGACCACGCGCATTGGCGGCAAGCACGGCATCAAGCACAATACCCGAAAAGCCGCGACGATCAAGGACGTTGACGCCTTCAATGGTCAAACCATGCGGTGAGCAGACATTATCCTTAAGTCTGGCCAGATGCACAGGCGTTTTTTCCGCCATGACCGCACAGCCTTCCACAAGAGCCTGCACCATCTTCCGACTGCTGTCATGGGAAAAGCCAAGCGTCACCCCTGCCTGCACAAGAGCCTGCATCATGGCAAAGATATAGGCAGGTCCTGCGCCAATGAGAGCCGAAAACGCAGCAAACTGGCTTTCAGCAAGCTCAAAGCAAAGACCAAGTGCCCTAAAGAGTGTAAGAATCTCTTCGGCTTGCTCTCGGCTCAGATTCTCAGAAAAAGCAAAGGCAAAAACGCCCTTGCCGACAAGTGCCGGTGTATCCGGCATACAACGGACAAGCGGACAGACAGCTCCGCTATCCCGGGCAAGCGAAGCAAGGGAAACGCCGGCTGCGACCGAAAGGAGAACTTTTTCGGCTGTCAAAACGCCTGCAATATCCTTGAGCACAGCTGACACCTGAGCCGGTTTGACACAGAGCAAAAGCAGATCGGCCTGCTCCGCCACTTCGCGGGCACTCTTGAGACGCAGCACCCCTTGCGCTTCAAGGTGCGCAAGCCGCGAGGGCGTTCTTGTATAGGCACAAAACCGGCTTCCCTGTGGGGCCGAATGCAAAAGCCCCTCGAGTAATGCGCCTCCCATATTGCCGCAGCCAATACAGCCAATCATCATACCCTCACTCCTTTGTCCGTTCATTGAACTATGCTTAAAAAAAAGCCCTCTGTCGTTGCTACAGAGGGCTTTGCGCTTAATTTTTGATATCCCTGATTCTTGGCAAGGCCTTGACCATCTGCAAAGCCATACGCAGCTGATTGTCCTTCTGCAATTGCTCCTTAGCCTCCTCGGTCTTACTCTTTTCCTTGCCGTCCTTTTTATCCTTGCTGTTTTCAAGATGACGGTTCAGATCCTGCTCACGCACCAAAAGCTTAGGCTGAGTTTTCTCTTCCTGACGAGGCATTTCAAAAGGCACCTCTACATCCGGAACAATACCTTCCGCCTGAATGGAGCTGCCACTTGGGGTATAATAGAGCGCGACGGTCAGCTTGACACCAGAGCCGTCTGGCAAAGGAATAATATTCTGAACGCTGCCCTTGCCAAAGGAACGTTCTCCCATGATCAAAGCCCGATTCTGATCGTGCAGGGCACCTGCCACAATTTCCGACGCCGAGGCAGAACCCGCATTGATCAGAACAACCAGGGGCACAGTCACATCGTCCTTCTGAGCTTTTGCCTCATAGACGCGCTCATTGGCAGCTCGCCCCTTAATGGAGACAATGGCTCCTTGCGACAGAAAAATATCGGAAATACTCACAGCCTGATCCAGCAAGCCGCCGGGATTATTGCGCAGATCAAAGACTATGCCCTTGAGTCCCCCCTGGTCCTTGCATTCCTTCTCGGCCGCCTTAAGCGCCTTCTTCAGTTCCTCTGTGCTGCGTTCGGAAAAACGCGTCAGCCTGACCCAGTAAAAACCATCCTCAAGCATTTTGGACTTGACACTGATCAGTGGGATAGCATCACGCACAATGCGCACAGTCTGTGAGCTCTTGTCATCAGCGTGCACAATGGTCAACTCCACTTCCGAGCCTTTGGGACCACGGATTCGGCTGACGACTTCCTGCAGAGAAAGTTCCTGCGTGGACTGACCATCGATGGTCATGATGATGTCACCGGCTCTCAGACCGGCACGGAAAGCCGGTGTATCTTCAATGGGAGCGACAACCACGACCTGATTGTTCTCCATCGAGATCTCAATACCAACGCCAAAGAACTCGCCGCTGGTGGTCTCCTGCATTTCCTTGTATTCCTCAGCACTCATAAATGTCGAATGAGGATCAAGTCCCTGCAGCATCCCTTTCAGCGCCCCGTTGATCAAATCTTTCTGTGTCACGTCCTTGACATAGTGATGCTCCACGAGATCCAGCACCTGACTAAAACGTCTCAGAGAGGCGTATTTGTCCGCCACACCTTCAGATCCCTGCGCTTTCTTGGCCAAAGGTAAATCGACTGCAAAAAGCACCGGTACAACTATGACAAGGCAGACAAAGAAAAAACGGAACAGCAAAGGCATGTATGAAGGCCTCCTTGGCAGCCCAGGGCTAACGGCAAAAACGGCATGTGTCGCAGACGCCTGTGGGAATTGGCCGCTTATAGCAAATTTTGAGCAGAACTCAAAGTCTTTTGCCCAGAAAAAACGCGCATTTTTCCATATATCTCATGAAAAACCTTTGACCAGCATTTTCCGCAAGCTCATCCCTGAAGTGTAGTCAATTGCTTCAGAAAGCTGACTTGAGTTGAGGATCAAGGGTAACTCTATGGTTCAAGCCTTACGGTATAGGCACTCTCCAGAGAAAAATACTTTTGCGCACAAGCCCTGAGATCCTGCGGGCTCAGCATCCCGGCCTTGTCAATAAGCTGCTTGCGAAAATCAGCGGACAAGGACAGCAGGGCATTTTTGGAAGCTTCCTGACTGCGTGCAGCGAGACTCTGACTTGAACGTAGATATTCGCCAAGCAGACGGTTTACGCCTGCGGCAAGCAGATCGGCAGGCAGTTCTTCCGTGCAGAGCTTTTCAATCACGCGGGCAAAGGCTTGATCGGCCTGGGCCAGCTTGTCCGGCACCGTACCAATATAAAAACAAAAAGAACCCGCATGCGGCAGAGTTCGGACAAAGGCCGTGACCGTATAACCCAAGCCCTGATCATCGCGCATGGACGAAAACAAAAGACCACTCTGACCCGAAAGAATATTGGCAAGGAGTGCAAGGGCCGGGGCATCTTCGTGATTGATAGGAACTGTAGGAAAAAGTTTCAACAAATGAGCCTGCGCACGGCCTTGAAGCTTAAGCGACAACGTTTTTTCTGAACCGAGCTGCGGAGTTTGAACGCTATGCTTGCCGCTCTCTTTATCAGTGAGTCTGGCCGCAAGATTCTGGGCAAAAGAGAGCATCCTGGCACGCTCAAAACTTCCGGCAACAGTCAAAATCCAGGGCTGTGCCTCCTGTTTTGACCAGAACTGGCGCACAGCCTTCTGGTCAAAGCGCTCAAGCAGCTCAGGTCGACCAAGATCGTCGTAACCATAGACATGCCCCGGATAAAGGAATGGACGCAACTTGGCAAAAAGATAACGCAAGGGCTGATCTTCACGGCTCTGCAGGGCGGAGAGCATCAGCCTGCGCTCGCGTTCAAGATCCTCCAGAGAAAAACGCGGCTTTGTCAAAACCTTGTTCAGAACAGCACAAAGATCCTCGGAGAAACGCGAAGGGCCGTCCATTGCCAGGGTAAAACTCTGACGACCGCTGCTCACGCTCAGCGACAAAGCGCGTTGAGCCAAGAAGGTCTCAAAGGCCTGAGCATCGAGATCGGCAGCACCATCAGTCAAAAGTTCAGCCACAAGATGAGAGAGCCCTTCTTCTTCCGGCGCAAGCAGGGCATTACCGCCAAAACGCGTCAGATTCAATGACAGATAAGGTGCATGAGTATCCGGCAGGAGAATGAGCTTGCAGCCATTGAGCAGATTGATCTCTTCCCGACCACCTTCTGTATATGCCTGCATGGCCTGCTTCTGAGCGGCTTCGGCAGGAAAATTCTCCTGCAGGATCTGAGCAAAATCCGGCAGTTTGGCCTGCGTGGGAGCCAAAACACGCACGCGAACCAGAGCTGGATCAAACCATTGCCTGGCTGCGGCCTCAAGCATTGCAGGGCTTATCTCAGCAAGTTTCTGGCGGATATTCTGCTCGCCTGTGCGACCACCCAGAAGAAACTGCACAGTACTCTTCCAGGCGGCCAATCCGGGAAGGGTTTCACCTGCGCGATCCATGCTGTCGCTGATATTCAGTTTGGCACGTTCAATTTCTTCATGAATCGTAGCTCCCGCAACCTTGCCTTCCCCCAAGGCACGCAGATCCCGCGTCAGTTCTTCAAAAAACGGAGCGACTTTTTCCTCAGCAAGTTCAACGCTGACCGACAAAAGGCCCAGCCGCGCAAGACTCATATTGTCCACGCTAATACTGTCGCAAAGCTCCTTTTCATAGCGATACTTTTGGAAAAAGCGCGAAGAAGCATCACCACCAAGAATATAACAGAGAACGTCGAGCTCCACCGAGGAGAGATCAGTGAGCGCCGGAGCTGGGAAAGCCAAACCCAGATAGACCTTCTTCCAGGGGCCACGCCGCACAGAAACGATCTGTGCATCAGGTGCCTTGCGCAAATCCACAGCTGGCAGCTGCGGTAAAACCTGCGTATTCTTCATATCACCAAAGAGCTTGGTCACATAGCTTAAAACCTCGGAAGGCTCGATATCGCCAGCCACAAGCAAGGCCATGTTCTGCGGCTGATACCAGTAATTACGATAGGCTGTAAGCGTCTGGGATGTGACGGCCCGGATGGTCGGTTCATAGCCGATAATCGGCCGTCCATAGGGTGTATTGGCCAAAGCTGCCCCGGCCAAATCCTCAAAGAGCTTATGCTGCGGAGAATCTTCACCGCCCTGCAGCTCGGAGACAATCACATTTTTTTCGGGTTCAAGCTCGGCAGCATCTAAGGTTGCCTGAAAGGCCATATCCTTGACCACGTCAATGCCCGTCTGCCAGTGGGCACTGGGGATATCGGTGATATACCAGGTTCTGTCATAGCTTGTGGCAGCGTTAAGGTATCCACCCAGAGATTCCACTTCCTCCGCAACCTTGCCCTTGGGACGATGCTTTGTCCCCTTGAAAACCATATGCTCAAGCACATGGCTGATACCTGCCTCTTCCGGACGCTCATGAGCCGAGCCCGTAGCCACGAATAAGCGTGTTGAAACCAAGGGGAAACGAGTATCTCGAATGATATAGACAGTCAGGCCATTGGCCAGACGCAGCAAGAGCTCACTATCACTGACAGCCTTGACTTCCTCCTGTGTCACATCCTTAGTCTCCTGCGCCCTGAGATGAACCGGGCCAGTCAGACAGAAAGCAAAAAGCAAAGCCGAAAAACACAAAGACAGTCGAAAACGCTTGAGCATATGCTATATCCTGTCCGTTTTGGCCTGCCATGTTGCGCAGGCAGGATCCTGATGAACCGCCATCCCGAGAACCCGCGCCTGAAAACGCCGGGAAGGATTGCTTTGGCTATCGCCGTCATCATTGCTAGCAAGACCGGGAACCATGGCCCTGACCACGGGAAAGTCAAGATCTGCACGCGTCAGATCAACATAGAGTGGCCTTAGACCAAAAGAAAGCAGACGGGCTTCCACAAATTGCAAAGCCTGCCAAGCGGGCAAAGAATAATCAGGAAGATCTTCAAGATAACGCTCACTGAGCCCAGCAAGACCCGGGCCTGTAGCCTGACCATACGGTGCTGGCTGCGTGATACTATACGGCCAGGGGGTCTCCGTTAAGGCCGCAAGGGCCGCAAGTTTGCCAGACAGTTTACAGGCCTGAGCCCGAATACAGCGGCCGTCCTGACTGCGGACAAAGGCTGAGAGCACAGGCAGACCAAATTCGTGCGTCATATCCTGGAACTGCACTCTGATGCCCCTGGCCGCGTAATCGTCCAAAAGTGCCTGCAGACGAGGATCACGACTTTTGGCCAAAAAACAGCGTTCTCGCTCAAAAGGAACCGTAGCCAAAGCATCCCGCTCGAGAATCTCCAAGAGGGCATTGAGCTTGGCCTGGGCGAGACTTGTGCCAGATGCCAGCCCTGTGGATCCGGCAGAGAGATATTCCTGCTCATCGGCATTAAAAAAGAGAAACACCGCCTGAGCCGGAACAAGCACTTCTTTTCCCTGCGAATCCGAAGCCGCAACCCAGTTGAGGCGAAGCTCAGAGAGATTCTGACCTGAACCAAGCAGAGCGGGATCAAGAGCATTTTGCCCCCGCTGCACAAGCTCAGAAAAAGTGGCTTCCACCAGAGGCAGAGGTTTTTTGCGCAAGGCAACCCACGTTTCCTGTCCCTTTTCTGTGAGTGAAACATAGGCACTGGCACGTTCCACCATTTCCATACTGCAGGAAACTCTGGCCTGGGCCAGGGAAAGGCCTCGGCCGTAGGCTGTGACTTTGCCTGTCAGGCTATAGCTATTACGCTTTTGCCTGACCTGAAGATCAAGTTGCCACTCTCTGAGCAGAGCCACAGGCGCCAGCGAGGCCTCGTGGCGCATTTCACAACCTGCAAGCAGGCCGGCCTCCAGAAGACTGTCCGAAGCCCTACGAAAAAGCTCCTGCAGCGAAACACTGGCGTCGCTCTCCTGCTCTTCGCGCCTCCCCGTAAAGCGCGCATACAAAGCCGTGATGCTCTCAGGGGCATGCAGTTCTTGATTGAGAGCGGATACGGCCTCACGCGAAATCAAGGCGTGCTTCCAGGCCTCTTCAGAAGACGGTAAGGGTCGCAGCCAGTTGATGTTCTCAAAATAGAGCTTCTGCCACCAGAGTTGCTCGGCATTGCTGTTGACGGCAGACCTCTGCAGGGAAAGCAGGGGACTCATGCCGGACAGCCGTTCTGCGGCATCCGGAGGAAAAGCCCGCAGAAGTTCGCCAAGTGACGCCTCATGGCTGGCACATTCCCAGAGGACAGAGGCCAGCGCCGGTTTGCGAAAAACGTCAGCTGCGCGATCATAGACCTCTGAAAAAAGCTGCAAAAGCTCATGGCAGGCTGCTTTACGCAGACGCTGAAAAAGCACTGCATGTAAAAAACTGTCCAGGGGCGAAGCTTCCAATGCCTCGCACAAATCCTTCAGAGAATACGCAGCATCTGGTTCACAGGAAAAAAAACCCGTAGTGACCACAGTTTCTGTATGCGTATAGTGATAGCTCAGCTGCATGACACTGCCTTCATCTCAAAAAAAACGTAAATAAATAGTATACGTTTATGCCAAAAGAGCGTCAAGGATTACGCTCAAAGCGGCCAGCGTCAAAATGGCCGGAAGAATGCGGGCAAAGGTAGCCATCTGCATGCGCTTAGCCAGGGGAAAGGCCACAAGCGTTCCCAAAAGTGTTGCAGGGATGGCCGGAAGAGCACAGCTGAGCACAAGATCACTGTAGAGACCGGTCTGCCACTGAAGCAGGACAGTCATTGTCCCTCTGACAATAAAAAAGACACCCAAGGTTCCAAGTACTTCCCTTGGCTTCCAGCCCACATAGAGTGCGTATGCCGCCACAGGCGGTCCGTCAAAGGAAATGGCTGATCCAAGAACCCCAGAGACAAAGCCAGCCAGGCAGGCCAAAAATGATGATTCTCCATGCCTTGGCACAGTAATGAGACGCTGCCAGTAAATAAAGACCAAGAGCGAGACACCGACAAAAAGACGCAGAGCCTGATCAGGGATATAGAGCAAAAGATAGACGCCAAGCCAGGAACCTGGCAAGGCTCCAAGCCACATGGGCCAGACCGCTGAAAGACGGCAGAAACGGAAGTGCAGCACCACCAGTCCCAGGTCCATGGCGACATTGAGAATACAGCTGATCAGAATCACATCATGCATGGAAAGGATCTGTGCCGCTATGGGCACAGCCAGCATTGCGCCGCCGACACCCACAAGACCTGAAATAAAACCACCCATAAGCCAGGCGACAAAGACCACCCAAACCGCCATTGACATTTTGGCCTCGTATGCAAAGGAAAAAAAGAAGGCCGCACGAAGCGGCCCCAAAAAACTGATCTCTGACAAGAAAGATTAACGCTTGGAGTACTGGAAACGCGCACGGGCGGCACGCAGACCGTACTTTTTACGTTCCTTCATGCGAGCATCGCGGGTCAGGAAACCGGCTTTCTTCAAAATACCACGCAATTCGGGATCCACCTCGAGCAGCGCCCGCGAAATGCCATGACGCACAGCCTCAGCCTGTCCAGCCACGCCACCACCGCTGACGTTGACACGCACATCAAGCTTGTCAACCATCTTTGTCAGAACCAGAGGCTGACGAATAATCATCTGCAGGGTTTTACGCGGAAAATACTCTTCAAAGGCGCGACCATTAACAATGATATTGCCCGAGCCTGCATAGAGACGGGTACGTGCCGTAGCAGTTTTGCGGCGCCCGGTGCCATAATCAAATTTTTCGCTCATCGCAAGACTCCTAATAGGGCAAGGTCAAAGGCTTAGGTTGCTGGGCGCTATGAGGATGCTCAGATCCCGCATAGACCTTGAGTTTCTTGAGCATGGCACGACCGAGCTTGGTTTTGGGCAGCATGCCACGCACGGCATTCATCAGGGCAAAGGTCGGCTTTTTGGCCATCATATCTTCCAGGGGAGTGGTCTTGAGACCGCCCACCCAGCCAGAATGCCGGTAATACTTCTTATCGTGCATTTTTGTGCCGGTAACCTGAATTTTGGCACAATTGACCACGATAATGTAATCGCCATTGTCCATATGAGGAGCAAACTCGGGCTTATGTTTGCCGCGCAGACGGTGTGCGATCTGGCTGGCCAGACGACCGAGAATCATATCGGCCGCATCCACGACAAACCATTCGTGTTTGATATCTTTGGGTGTGGGACTGAATGTTTTCATCTGAAATTCAGCGTATAGACCTCAATTGAGGGGAAAAAACGCCGCCTCCAAATTTTCTTTCGTATGTGAGCAAAACAGCGTCTGATAAGCGTTCTCAAAAACGCGCACAGAGCAACAGCATTAAAAAACTTCTCCTCAACGGGGAAAAGGGAGAAGAATTGCTCGACGTTTTTAAGGTATTGTCTCCACTCTGTCAAGTTGAAAAAAAAGAACAGGCCACTGAGAATTTCCGTCCCACTTCGGCCACGTCAAGGCCAGCCCAGAGACCTGGAGAAAGGCTGACAAAACGCAGTATTTGACAAAATACTGGACTCTCTCTATGCAAGACAGAGCAAAAAAACATGAGTTTCAGCACAAATACGAGGAGTTGCTATGCCGCAATTCATCCGCAAGAGCCTTTTGCAGCTGATCTTTTCAGGCGCTTATCTCATGCGTTGGAATGACAAGCTGCGTCCCGTAGAGCTCGTAGAAATTGACAAACAAGCTCATAAAATGCTGCTGGCCTGCATCCTCTGGCATCAGTATACACAGACCAATAGCGCCATAAATCGCACAGATCTGGCCAAAGAAATCATCGAAGGCGGTCTTTTTGACTATTTCTACCGCTTGATCATCACCGATATCAAGCCACCTGTCTTCTACCGCATTAAAGAAAACGCCGACGATTATGCTCAGCTCACCGAGCATGTCCTCAATGAACTGAAACCGGCCTTCACCTCAGCTGAAAATACGCCTCCCAGCTCATCCACGTTTTGGGACAGAATGTGTGCCTGGCACAGAGACGCCAATCAGGAATCAGTGGCACGACGCATTCTTGCTGCTGCCCACCTCTATGCCTCACGCTGGGAATTTACGCTGATCAAGCCTCTTAATAGCTTTGACGACGAAATCAACGACATTGCCGTATCCTTCAGCGAAAAACTCGAGACCTTCTCTGATCTGCCCGGGATGCGAGCCATTCTCACCCCCGGCACAGCGCTGGCCAAATTTGCCAATCTCTGCGGCCAGCTGCGCTTTCAAATCCGCTGGACAAGAGCCCCGCGCATCCCTGCGACCTCGGTACTCGGTCATATGTTTGTCGTGGCGGTCTTCGGCTATTTCTTCAGTTTATCACTCAATGCCTGTCAGGCCCGCTCCAACAATAATTTCTTCTGCGGGCTTTTCCACGATCTTCCGGAACTGCTGACGCGAGACATCATCTCACCGGTCAAACAGTCTGTTCCCAATCTGCCGCTGATCATCAAAAAATACGAAAGCGAAGAACTGGAACGACGAATCTTTCAACCTCTGCGTCAGGAGGGGTTTCAAGCGCTTGTGGAACAGATTGCGTTCTACCTGGGACTCAGTCTTGGCTCGGAGTTTCTCGAATGCTACAGAGAAAATGGCCAAATCAAAAAAATCGAGGATTTTGCGACCTTGCAGCGTGAATACAACGCTGATGCCCTGGATCCCAAAGACGGATTTCTCCTGAAAATCTGTGACTGGCTGGCGGCTTTCATGGAAGCGCACAATTCCATCCACACCGGCGTTTCTTCACCGCAATTGCTCGAAGCCCGTACCAAGCTCAAGACCAAGCTTCAGGAACAAGGTCTGCCCTGTCTCAAACTCAATGCCCTCTTGGCGGATTTCGACTAAAAGGAGGCAGCGCAAAGCGCTGAAGGTCATGTCCCACACATTCCGCATACTACAGATTCTGCTATTCTGCTTACTGGTCTTCCCATGCCAGGCAAAAGCCTTGGAGCTGACCCGCAACCTGCCGACGTCAGCCCGCGACATGGAATTCTACTATCAACACAAACATCCGGAATCTCTGCCGGGCATGCTCAGGGCTTTTGATAAGAACCGGCGCTTTGCCCACGGTGAATTGCGTCTCATTACAGCGGCGTTTCTGGCCGAAATCTTCAAGAACGAACCGGAACAGACCAGTAAGCTTCTGGATCTCGCCAAGGACTTGAGCCCCGAAGCCCAAAGGATGTTCGTCTGGGCGGCACACCTTTCAAACCTGGACAAACTGAAAAATGCTCTGAAAAACCTTCCCGTAAGCCAGGAAAAAGCGCTGCAGCTGCAGCTGGCCCACAGTCCCGCCCCACTGGAACGCTGGGATATCTGTTCAGGTTCAGCCGTTGTGCATATGTACTGGGGTGCCTTTTTCGCCAATGCCGAACAACGCTACCTCGACACCATGATTGATGCCGCCCTGCTGCATGCCCGCCTCAAGGCTCAGGGTCTGGTTCAGGACCCGCGCTATAAAGGCTCTATGGAGGTAGCAGCCTCGTTATATGAAATGAGCCCGCGCCACAAAGCCGTCCGGGACCGTCTTGAAGCACGCCGCACGGGTCTTTCTGCTGCTGAAAGAGATACCATCAATATCATTCTCAAGCATTAGAAGCTTTTGCAGAGTGAGCAAGGAAAACAGAATGTTTGCCCTCCTTTTGCTGATCATTTTCCTCATTGCCCTTGCTGCCTGGCATCTGCTTTTGACAAAAAGCGAACACAAAAACCTGCTCGCCTCCCTGGTCCTGCATAAGCACAGTGAGCTCTACGAGCATCCGAGCCTGCTCCGCAGCCACTTTGCCCAAGCAGGTCAAAAGACCAAAGCAACCTCTCTGCTGCCAGAACCTGCAAGCCTGCCAAAAATGCTGCGCAGCGTTGCCCTGCCGCTCTTACTGCTTGTGCTTCTGACCTGCACACTGAAATTCTGGTATCTCGACTGAACAAGCTCTCAAACCAGGACGTTCTTTTGCCAACTCCAGGTTTTGTGCTTTCTTTTTTCACGCTCAAGCATCTCTACGACAAGGATTTCAGCCTGCTCTTTGATCGGTGACAAGAAGAACGAAAAGCCGACCAAGCCTAATGAGCCTCACCCCAGTTTGCCCCATACCCCCAATCGGCGACCAGAGGTACAAGCAGCCCCTCTTCACCGAAGCGTACATCTTCCATCAGACGTGCTACGCGCTCTCCTGCCTCTTGAGCATGGGCTTTCGGCACTTCCACAAGCAATTCGTCGTGCACCTGCAAAAGCAGTCTCGCACCCATAGCCTGGAGCAGCTGATCACCGGCCACATTGAGCATGGCCCTTTTGATCACATCAGCCGCTGAACCCTGAATGACGGTGTTGATGGCCTGCCTCTGAGCTTGACTGCTCAGCGAGGTATTGGCTGAAAAAATATCCGGCAGATTGCGCCGGCGGCCTCCCAAGGTCAGCACATAACCTGTACGCTTAGCTTCTTGCACCACTCCATCATAGAAGGTCTTCAGCCCTCCAAGGCGTGAAAAATAACTGGCAATAAAGTCTTTGGCTTCATTGAGCGAAACCTTGAGTTCCTGAGCCAGCTTGAGGGCACCCATGCCGTAGATTAAGCCAAAATTGATAGTCTTGGCATTACGCCTCTGATCCTTACTCACCTTTTCCATGGGCACATCGTAAATCAGTGAAGCCGTATGGGCGTGAATGTCCAGACCTTCTCTGAAAGCGGCCAAAAGCGTACTGTCCTGTGACATATGCGCCAGCATGCGCAATTCGATCTGCGAATAGTCCGAAGAAATCAAGACCATGCCCGGAGCCGCAACAAAGCAGGTGCGCATACGCTTGCCCAAAGCTCCGCGCGCCGGAATATTCTGCAGATTAGGATCACGGCTGGCCAGGCGTCCCGTGGCTGTGGCCTTCTGCTCAAACGTTGTATGCAGACGACCCTGGGCGTCCACAAGCTTGGGCAAGGGATCAAGATAGGTCGAACGGATTTTTTCCAGCTTGCGAAACTGCAGAAGAGGCAGAATCACCGGATGTGCCCCCTCCAGCCTTTCCAAATTCTGCTGGCTCGTGGACATCTGTCCGCCCTTGGTTTTTCCCTGAAGACTCAGTTTCAGTGTTTTGGAAAGCACGTCGCCAAGCTGCTGTGCGGAACGAATATTAAACTTCTTCCCAGTTAAAGCGTAGACTTTCTCGGTAAGCCGATCAAGATCCTGCTGCACTTCACGCAGAAATTCTGCAAAGGCCTGGCTGTCGATGGCTATTCCCGTTAGCTCCATCGACGCCAGAACCTTGACCAAAGGCAGTTCGAGTGTCTGGTACATGGCACTTAGCCCGTTTTCCCGCAGACGCCCTTCCACGCTCTTGGCAAGCTTAAGGGCCAGCCCCGCACTTCCCAATCTTCCGTCCTGCAGACTGCCTGCCCAGTGACTTTCTAAATTCTCCCAGCCGAAGTCTCGATCTTCAGGCCGCAAAAGATAGCAGGCGAGGCCGAGATCAAGAACACGGGAGGCATGTTCAGCAAAAAACGTGGCAAAAAGAGGATCCCCTTTGTAAAAGGGCTTAAGATCATCGACGACAATGCTGCTTGCCTCGGCAAGCCAGGCCACAAGATCGGCCGTTGAACCCTGCCAGGCATATTCCTCATACGCATTGTCCCGTGCTTCCGAAGCCTGCCCTTCGAACTCGAAACTATCGCTCACGGCAAGATGCAGAGCTTTTCCCGACCCTCTCTTCTCGTGGATCAAAGCCACACATCCAGAACGAAGCATTGGCAGTTCTGCAATTTGACTCACCTTACGTGCCGAAATTTTCACGGCGCCAGGATAGAGCAGAGGCGCGTCCTGAGGTTTTTGGTCCTGAACTGCTCCGCGCAGGGAAACTGGCTGGGTTTGCCCCTGGTGAACAAGCATGAACTCAATTTCACGCATCAGGGCCACAAGTTCATATTCCTTGGCCAGTTCTCGCAAGGCTCCGGCATCCATGGGGCCGACCTTGAAATCGTCAATGGTAAAATTGCCTGGATAGTCAAGGGAAAGACGAGTAAGCTTGCGCCACGTGAACATTGCTTCAAGATGCGGCTGAAGCTTCTGCGCAAGCTTGGGAGGCAGCCTGTCGAGGTGATCCCTGATCTCTTCGAGCGAGGAGCAATAGGAAAAAATCTTCATGGCTGTCTTAGGGCCAATGCCCGGCACGCCCGGGATATTGTCGGCACTGTCGCCCACAATGGCCTGAACATCCGGCCAGTACTCGGGGGAGAGTGCATATTCCGCCTGAAAGTCGGACTGACTGATCAGGACTTCTTCTTTTGCCGCGATATTCCAGATATAAATATTAGGGGCAAGGCATTGTTTCAAATCCTTGTCGCCGCTGATAATGATGACAGGTCTCTCCCCGGAAAAACGCGCAGCCAGGCTTGCCATGCAGTCGTCTGCCTCAAAGCCGTGCGTTTCCTCGTCTCGAAAGCCCAGCCCCTTGACCATGCGGCAGACAGGATCGATCTGACGCACCAGATCTTCAGGCGTCGCATCACGATTGGCCTTATATTCAGGATAAATATCATGTCTGAAGTTTCTGCCATGACCATCGCGTACAAAGAGAAAATAGACTGGCTTTTCCTCCCGCATAATCCTGAGCAGGAGACGCGATACCCCTACCAGAACATTGGTCGGAAAACCGTCAGAACGCTGCATATTCCGACCGGTAAAAAAAGACCGGTACATAAAGGCCGTCCCATCCATTAAAAAAAGCGGTTCTTCCGTCAGGGACAATCGTTCTTTCAAGGACATAGTTCCCCCGCAACTTGCAAAAAGAGCCAGAGCTGGATAGAGTTTTGAGATGACAAGTGCCATGCAGATTCATCTTCACTCCGAGCACGGCTGCCTCAACATCATCGTAGGCGGCACCTGGCGTCTTGCCCGTGACCGGCCTGACGAAATCCGTCAGGCGCTCGAGCTGGTCAATGCTCCAAGCACCACAGGCGTTCTTCTCAAAGAAGACGGCCTTGCCACATGGGACTCAAGTCTTCTTGTCTTTCTTGTTCAGATAGTACGAAGCGCACGTGAGCGCAAGATTGCTCTCGAAATACAACTTAATGAGGGACTGAGCAGACTCATAGCCCTGGCCTTTGAAGTTAAAAGTCAGCAAGGTTCGCAGCGCGAAAAACACGAGCCTGGTTTTTTGGAAGATCTGGGCGGCAAAGTGCTTGATCTTGGCCCAAAAATAATCAACTTTTTGGAGTTTCTGGGCGAGGTGATCCCTGCGCTTGGCCGATTGTTTCTTGGTCGGGCTACCATGCGTTCACAGGACTTCTTCCAGGCCCTGCATGAATGCAGTCTTCAGGCCCTGCCCATTGTGGCTGTGACCAATCTTCTTTTTGGACTGATTCTCGCCTTTGTGGGAGCAGTGCAGCTCACGCAGTTCGGTGTCCAGATCTATGTGGCCGGCCTTGTGGGTATCGCCATGCTCAGGGTGATGGGCGCTGTCATGGTGGGTATTGTCATGGCGGGCCGGGTGGGAGCCTCCTACGCAGCTCTCATTGGCACCATGCAGGTCAACGAAGAAATCGATGCCCTGACCACGCTTGGCATTTCACCTGTGGAATTTCTCATTCTCCCGCGCATTCTGGCCCTTGTGCTGATGGTTCCCATTTTGACTATTTATGCTGATGTCATGGGCATTATCGGGGGCTATCTCGTAGGCACAATCATGCTTGATATCTCGCCCGTAGAATACCTGAACGCCACCATGTCCATGGTCAACGTCTCAAACGGGCTCATTGGCCTTGTCTATGCATCAATGTTCGGTTTTGTCATTGCCCTTGCCGGCTGCTATCAGGGTCTGCGCTGCGGCCGCAGTGCGCAGGCCGTAGGTCAGGCCACAACAACGGCCGTTGTCCACTCCATTGTGGGCATCATCGTCATGACGGCCATCATCACCGTCATCTGCAATATTCTCAATGTCTGAGACGGAAAAAGGCATGACCATGTCCCAGCAAGCCTCAGCGCTCATTGCCGTTCGCGACCTGACCGTAGGCTACGGCTCCTTTATTCTCATGAAGAGCATCTCGTTTGAAGTGCATACAGGCGAAATCTGTTTTATCACCGGCGGCTCCGGCTGCGGAAAAAGCACACTGCTCAAGGTTCTGATGGGGCTCAAAAGTCCCCAAAAAGGCCAGGTTCTCTACGATAACGAAGATTTCTGGGCGGCCGACAGTTCCACGCGTCAGACCATTAAACGCAATACAGGTGTGCTCTTTCAAAGTGGAGCACTCTGGAGCTCCATGACACTGGCTGAAAATGTAGCGCTGCCACTGCAGCAGTATACGGATCTGCCTGCAGCACAAATTGCCGAGCTTGCCTCGCTTAAACTGGCCCTCACAGGGCTTGCGGGCTTTGAGGACTACTATCCCTCCGAGATCAGCGGCGGCATGCGCAAACGTGCCGGCCTGGCAAGAGCTCTGGCTCTGGATCCGGCCATTCTCTTCCTCGATGAGCCTTCGGCTGGTCTTGATCCTGTGAGTTCGCGACATCTTGACGATCTGATCCTCGAGCTGCGCGACACCCTGAACACGACCTTTATGATTGTCTCCCATGAACTCGACAGCATTTTTGCCATAGCAGACAAGATCATCTTTCTCGACAATCAGACCCGAACCATACAGGCTCAGGGAGATCCTCGCCGCCTCAAGGAGGATCCCGCAACAGCGCTCTGTGCTCTGGATTTTCTGACACGTGGCGCAGCAGGCAAAAACGCGGTTCAGGAAAACCGCTGATATTCCAGGATAAAGGAGCAAGCATGGCGGCCGCAAACCATAAAGTAGCCATTGGCGCATTCACGCTCCTCGGGGCGTTTTTCTTCGTGCTGGCCCTGATCTTCCTGGGTGGCGGGAAATTCTTTAAAACGAAAACCGAATATGTGCTCTACTTCGAAGGCTCGGTAAGCGGACTGTCCGTGGGGGCACCGGTAGTTTTCCGGGGTGTGCCTCTTGGCAGCGTCACGCGCATCAGCATGATTTTTGACCGTAAATCCTCTGCCATCACCATCCCCGTCTTTATTCACCTTGATGAAAGCAGCATTGTACGACTTTCAGGAGAAAAAATTCCTGAAGAATTCCATAACCGCATTATTCAGCATATGGTCAAAAACGGGCTTTCTGCCCGTCTTCAGATTCAGAATCTGATCACCGGCCAGTACCGTGTGGAACTTGACTATCACAATTCAGCCCTCGCCACACGTCACAATCCGGACTTACCCAATGAAATCCCCACAGTCCCCTCTCCCATGGACGCACTCCAAAAAACCCTGGCCACTCTGCCTGTTCAGGATCTGGCCAAGGCTGTCAATCATATTCTCATGGGCCTTTCAAATGCCATCGGCGATGGCGATACCATCAAAAAGACCATCGAGCAGATCCATGCGGCTTTTGCCAAGATGGAAAACTCCTTCATGGCCCTTGAAGATATCCTGAAAAACACTAACATGAACAAGTCGACTGCCACTATTCTCAACAATATGCAGAACGTAACCGAAAGCTTGGCCAAAGAAATTCCCAAGCTGATGATCGAACTTAATGCCACGATGGGCAGTTTTGCGCAAACCGTCGAACATTTCAAACGGGCGTCGGTATTTACGGAACAACTCATGAACCATAATTCCCCGGCTATGCAGGATTTACGCCGCCTCTTTAAGGAATCAGCCGATGCGGCCCGATCACTCCACAATCTGGCTGAAATGCTCAACCGCACGCCCGAAGCTCTGCTCCATGGCAAGAAAGGAAACCGCTGATGTTCTCATCCTTCTGTCTGAAACAGCCCTCCCTCTCCCTTCTGCCCCTTGTGCTCTGCCTGGCTCTTTGCGCCTGCGGCAGGAGTCAACCCACACAATATTATGCTTTTGCAAGTCAACCCGAAAACCTTGTCAGAAATTCTCTGCCCAAAACGACTCTGCGCATTGCCAGGGTCGCTCTGCCTCAGTACCTTGAGCGCGAACCACTGGTTTTGCGGAAAAAAGGTCACGTGGATCTGCAGGTGGATTCTCTGCACGTCTGGGCCGAACCCTTGACTGACGGCGTACGACGTCTCTTGGCAAGCGAACTCAGACAGCCCCTCTTAGCCCAAGGCATTACCCTTCTGCCCACAGCCACGGAAAAAATCGGAACCTATACTCTGCTTGTCGATATTTCCCGCCTTGATGGCAGTTTCGGGGACATGGCAGAGATTGAAGCTCACTGGTCACTCTTGACCGGTGAGCAGGACCGGATCATCAGGGACGGTTTTTTCGCCAAGGCTCTGCCTGTGCCGCAGGGCAGCTACCAGGACCTTGTGGAAACCGAAGGCAATCTCGTCCGGGATCTGGCCAGACACATGCTCGCGGCCATGCCGAGACATCCGCAAAAATCAGCGGACTAAAATCACGTACAAAAAAAGGCCTTTCCGAATGGCTTCGGAAGGCCTTTTTTTGTACGTGAGCAAAAAAGCTTACTGCGTGATCATTACTCTTGCCGGCCGCAAAAGACGGGAGCCAAGCTTGTAGCCGCGCTGCAAAACACGGGCAACTTTGCCAGCCTCAAGCTCAGACTGCGGATCAAAACCCACGGCTTCATGGATGGCAGGGTCAAAAGCCTCTCCCACTTCGCCCACAGGCAAAAGGCCATGTTTCTGTACAGCATCAAGCAAGAGCTTGTGTGTCATGGAAACACCCTGCAAAAGATCCTTACAGGCCTCGCTGGTATTGCCGTACTGCATAGCCAGTTCCAAATTATCCAGGGTGGGCAAGAGATCACCAAGGACCTTTTCTGCGGCATACTGCATTTGTTCCTGGTGTTCACGGGCGAGACGTTTTTTGAAGTTCTCCATTTCTGCTGCCTGACGCAGACGCAGATTGTCGATTTCCGCCTTCAGGGCTTCAACTTCCTCGTGCGCTGATCCACCAAAGAGAGGTCCGGTATAATTAGCATCACCCTCAAAGGCCTGTGCAACATCCTCATCCTGTGTCGCAGGCTCCTCCTGGCCGTTTTCGCCCGTCTCGGAATCTTTCGCCGTTTCTTCGGCTTGATCCTGATCTTCAATCTCAATGGTTCTCTTGTCAGCTGCGTTTCCTTCAGGCTCTGAATTTGCTACCTCGTCCACGGCTTCAGGAGCAAAGTCCTCCTGCTGCAGTCTTTCGGCATTAGCCGCGCGCTCATAGGGGTTTCTGTACTGCTGTACCATGACATCTCCTGGTCCGATATGGCATTATACTACTGGCTATTAAGCATTGACATACTCCCCACGGCTCTCATCCCCGCAAGGGGGAAAGCCGGGAGATTCTGGTTCATCGAAAGAAGGCCCTCTCTGCCACAGCAGGAACTGGTCTTCTTTCCTCTCCCCAACGGATGCTGCCCACCCGTTTTAGGCTAATATCCCCATAGCTAAAGCAAGGGGCTTTACGCCTATTCTTGGTAAGTACGGCAGACCTTTCTGTCAAGGGACAAGCGAGAAATACATCTCGACAAAACAATAGTTTTTGTATATGGTATTTGCTTTAGCGGGCAACAGAAGACTGCCAGATGCCCGTAATTCTCTTCTCTCCCGTTGCTTTTGGAAACGGGAGCTTTCCGTGTCGGAGAAAGTATGACGTGCCGCAGCATTCAGGTGAACTCAAAGGAAGAATGGCTGAATGCCTCACAGTGGCTCAAAGACCGCTCCAAATCAAGTTCTGAAGTTGAAGCCAAGGTCGCAGAAATCATTGCTGCTGTGCAAAAAGATGGTGATGCAGCCCTCATCGCCTACACATCCCAGTTTGACTGCCAAGATTTCGAGCCGCCGCTGCGTCTGTCCGAGCAAGATATTTCTCTTGCCGCGGCCTCCATTCCGCCAGAGGATAGAGACCGCATTTACCGCGCTGCGGATAATATTCGTGCCTTCCACGAGAGCCAAAAAGAAAAATCGTGGTTTATCACGCAAAGCGACGGGACCATTCTCGGTCAGCGCGTTCTGCCCGTGGATGCCGTTGGTCTTTATGTGCCTGGTGGTCAGGGAGGCAATACGCCGCTGATCTCCACGCTGCTCATGAATGCCATTCCGGCGCAGACCGCAGGTGTTTCACGCATTGCCATCTGCACGCCACCGCGCAAGGACGGCAGCGTCAATGCCCACATTTTGGCCGCAGCCCATCTTCTGGGCATTGAGGAAATCTACCGTGTTGGCGGTGCATGGAGCATTGCGGCCATGGCCTATGGCACAGAGTCCGTTGCCTCTGTGGATGTCATAGCCGGACCGGGTAATATTTTTGTGACCACGGCCAAACGCCTGGTGCAGGGAAAGGTCGGCATCGACATGATCGCCGGTCCCAGTGAAGTACTCATTCTTGCTGACGGCTCAGCCAATCTCAACTGCCTTGCCGCAGATCTGCTCTCCCAGGCGGAACACGATGCTCTGGCCAGCGCCATGCTCATCACAACAGATAAACGTCTTGCCGAAGAATTGCCTGCGGAACTTGACCGGCAATGCGCCACACTGCCCAGAGCTGACATTGCCAAACGCTCGCTGGAAAACTGGGGAGCTGTAATTCTGGTGCCTTCCATGAAGCTCGCTGTGGATATTGCCAATGCCATTGCGCCAGAGCATCTTGAAGTGGCCACCCGTGACCCCTGGTCCATTTTGCCATCCATCCGTCATGCCGGTGCCATTTTTCTCGGCCACAATAGCCCGGAACCCCTTGGAGACTACTACGCAGGCCCCAATCATGTTCTCCCCACTATGGGCACAGCACGTTTTTCCGAAGCTCTTTCCGTACAAACCTTCTGCAAAAAGAGCAGCATCATTGCGGCTTCTCAGGGCTTCCTGAACGCAAGCATCAACGATGTGGCAGCTCTGGCACGACTGGAAGGTCTGGAAGCCCATGCCCGCTCTGTGGAAATTCGCAGAAAAAAATAAGAAAGCCAGGAACCTGCACCGAAGACTTTTTTTTGGGAACTGTAATGCAAAGCCTTACCACAACCAGTATTGATGTCTGCCCTCTGCGTTCACGCGGAAAAGTGCGTGACATCTATGATCTAGACGAACACAGCCTGCTCATTGTGACCACGGACCGTATGTCCGCTTTTGATGTCATTATGAAAGAAGCCGTTCCCTACAAGGGGGTTGTGCTCAATCAAATCACCCTTTTCTGGATGGAAAAATTCAAAGATATCGTCAGCAATCATCTCCTTGAAAGCGATGTGCGCAATTTTCCAGCCAAGCTTTCTCCTTGGGCTGACGAACTTGAAGGGCGTGCGGTGATTGTTCGCAAAGCCGACCCCCTGCCGGTAGAATGCATTGTCCGCGGCTATATCACGGGCTCTGGCTGGAAAGACTATCTGGCCACTGGCAAGGTCTGCGGGCATAGTCTGCCGGCAAACCTGCAGGAATCGGCCAAACTTACTCCGGCCATTTTTACGCCTTCGACCAAAGCAGAGCTGGGTCTGCATGATGAAAACATCAGCCGTGAGCGCGCAGCCGAACTGCTAGGCCGTGAAGATGCCCTTTTTGTGGAAAAGACTTCGCTCTCCCTCTATGAATCAGCGCGTGAACACGCTGCAGCACGTGGCATCATTGTTGCCGACACCAAATTCGAATTCGGCCGTATTGATGGCAAACTCACGTTGATCGATGAAGTTCTCACACCAGACTCCTCGCGTTTCTGGCCAGCCAGTGACTATGCCGTGGGTAGAGGGCAACGCAGTTTTGATAAACAGTATCTGCGTGACTGGCTCAGCACTCAACCCTGGAACAAGCAACCGCCACCTCCAACATTACCCGACGAGGTCATTTCGGAGACAGCCGGAAAATACCGCGAGGCCTATACCATTCTCACGGGTCAGGAACTCAAACTGCCTGATAAGTGAAATCCCAACAGACTCAAATCACACAGCAGAGGCCAAAGCACGCCATCTGTGAACCAAATACAGAACCAGCATTTCGCCAACATCGCGAAGGAGAGGATATATGCTGCTTGAAGGGAAAAAAGCGCTGATTATGGGGCTCGCTAACAATAAGAGCATTGCCTGGGGTATTGCCCAAAACCTCAAAAACAATGGTGCGCGATTGGCTTTCAATTACGTGGGAGAGGCCATCAAAAAACGCGTTCTTCCTTTGAGTGAGGAACTGGGCGGAGAATTCACCTTCCAGTGTGATGTCTGTTCTGATGAGGAAATTGCCGCTGCCGCGGAATTGGTCAAAGAAAAATGGGGAACATTTGATATCCTCGTTCACTCCATTGCCTTTGCCAAAAAAGAGGATCTACGTGGCCAGTTCATGGAAGTTTCCCGCGATGGTTTCAAACTTGCCATGGAAGTTTCAGCTTTTTCCCTGCCTGCTCTCTGCAAGGCCTTTGAACCGCTGCTGAATGAAGGAGCCTCCATTATCACGATGACCTACCACGGCTCCACCAAGGTCATTCCCGGTTACAATGTCATGGGTGTTGCCAAGGCCGCACTTGAAGCTTCTGTTCGCTATCTGGCCTATGATCTTGGTCCCAAGGGTATCCGCATCAATGCCATCAGCTCGGGTCCCATCAAAACCCTGGCAGCGTCCGCTGTCATCAGCATGCGCGATGTCTTTACCCGTGTGCAGGACTCTTCTCCTTTACATCGCAATGTTTCCATTGATGATGTGGGCAAAACCGCTGTCTATCTTGCCAGTGATCTCTCCAGTGCAGTTACTGGTGCTGTCATCTACACAGACTGTGGTTTCAGTCAGATGGGCGTTACGGCCTGAGTATGAGCTACGATCTTCTCAACGCCATCGGTATTACCATCCTTGCCTTGGCTGGACTGTGGGTTTTTGGCAAAAGTGTTATTCTGCACAATCGTAAGGGCAAACAATCTGCAGACGATCAACTTGAAAAATAAAAACAAGTTTTTTCTTGCCAAACAACGTCTTCACGCGTAATATTTATTTCTTCCCTATGATCAACCACGGAGAGGTGTCCGAGCTGGTTGAAGGAGCACGATTGGAAATCGTGTGAGCGTTAACAGCGCTCCCGGAGTTCGAATCTCCGCCTCTCCGCCACAATGCTTTTTTCCCTTTATCCTAAGAAAGTCCATTAAAACCCGTAAAGCCGCAAGCTGAGCGGGTTTTTTTCATGCCTAAAGGGCTTCTTTGACTCCATGTTACTCCATGAAAGTCCATTGACTTCCCGAAATTCTGGGGGCACATGCAATGCCCCCAAGAAAGTCAAAATGGAGATGCCCCCAATGGCAGGAAAGCTTACGGACAAGCAGGCCAGAGCAAGTGCCCCCAAGGAAAAAGCGTACAAGCTTTTTGATGGTGACGGCCTTTATCTTGAAGTTGCCCCCACGGGCAGTAAGTATTGGCGGCTGAAGTATCGCATTGGAGGAAAGGAGAAGCGTCTTGCCCTTGGCGTGTATCCTCAAGTCGGCCTTGCAGAGGCGCGGAAAAAATGCCTTGAAGCCAGAGAGATGATTGCTGGGGGCATAGATCCTTCACAGGCACGACAAGAAGCAAAAGCGCAGGCCAGAGAAGAGGAAGAACGCAAGGGCAGCACTTTTGAACATGTTGGCAGGGAATACTTCGAACGAAAAACTGAAGATCTCAATCCACGGTATCGGAAGCAATACAAGTCACGCCTTGAAAACATTCTCTTCCCTGCCATTGGGGACATTCCGATTGCCGAGCTGAAACGCACAGAGATATTGGACTGTCTAAGAAAACTCGAAGCCAAGGGGCATATTGATACGGCGCACCGAGTGGCAACTATCGCGAGCCAAGTCTGTCGATATGCACGAGACTGTGGGCTTGTTGACTATGATGTAGCTGACAATCTGACTTCCGCTTTGAGCAAGGTAGACCATACGCCAAGGGCGGCTTTGACCGATCCCAAAGAGATCGGTGAACTTCTCAGGGCCATAGAAAACTATGGCGGCTTTGACAGTATCCGGTACTGCCTGCGAATTATGCCATACGTCTTTACCAGATCATGGGAGCTCAGAGGCGCGCATTGGAGCGAGATTAATTTTGACACGGCAATTTTAACAGTGCCCGCGTCAAGAATGAAGCGCAGACGTGAGCATCTTGTACCATTGGCAAAACAGGTCATTGCCCTACTGAGAGAACTTCAAGAGGTCACAGGCAACGGAGAGCTTGTCTTTCCAAGTGCATATTCAAAGACAGCTCCGATAACAGATATGGGGCTTTTGAACGCTCTCCGCAGGCTTGGCTATGGCAAGGGAGTTATGGATATTCACGGCTTCCGCTCCATAGCGTCGAAGCACCTTAACGAAATGGGCTACAGGCCAGATGTTATTGAAATGCAACTCTCACATGCTCAGAAAGACAGCGTGCGCGCGGCATACAATCGGGCCTTATACCTGCCAGAACGGACAGAAATGATGCAGAGGTGGGCAGATTATCTAGACAGCCTGCGAGCCGAAGTTTGATTTACATTTTATGGGAAACAGCCCCCAAAAATACCAAAAACATTTCTCTGAGCCAAGGTTGAGGGCAAAACTTCCTTCCCTCTGACAGGAGATTTTGGCGCGCTTTTTGATAAGGTCTAAGCCTGCCTGTTCAGTTTGCTTTGAAGCTTAAGGCAATGCCTATTGCACCTATGAATGTGACGAGAATAAAAGCCATTGTCCATGTACTCATTTGCCTGCCCTCCACTCCAACACAACGCCGACAAACAGAGAATACCCGCCCAAAACAAAGCCTAGCGGGTTACCATTATAGAAGCAATCCCAAAGCTTATGGCTGCAAAGTTGGTTAGAAACGCTGCAAGTAAATGCAATACCTTCTTCATGTCAGCTGCTCTACGCTCAGGGATGCGAAAAGGCTATCGCTATGGACTTCTTTGGAGCTTATTGGTACTCTAGGGAGTAGGACATCTTGCAGAAAATGTGCCAGCGAGACAGTGAAAATACTTCACAAAAAATTTTGGGGGCATCTATGCAAAGTCAAAACCTCAAACACGCTTGATTAAAGGCTTTGTCAGAATAGTTTGAAGGAACCGCCCCGCCACAATGCTTTTTTCCCTTTATCCTAAGAAAGTCCATTAAAACCCGCAAAGCCGAAAGCCAAGCGGGTTTTTTCGTGTCTGAAGGGCTTCTTTGACTGTTACCTGTACTTCCCGAGCCTTTCTTAGTCTGAAATTTTTTTGTTGAATAAATTTTCATTTTTTCAGGACAAGCTTGTTTCTGATGGAGAGTTTGGGACACTGATTCACCCCGAATATCGCGGCAAAACAAGTCACCCGAAGAAGCAAACAGCTCTTTTCAAACAAAATCTAAAAAATTTTTCTTGCCTTTTTCAGCCTCCCCTGCTATTCTTTCTAAGAAATTTTTATTTTCTTAGCCAATAGACAGGGGAGTGACTGTGTACTTCACGTATTCTGGAAAGAACAAGGACTACCTCACAGCGATTGGAGTTTTCCGTGACCCATCTGGCAAGAAGAAATATGGGATCACATATATCGGAAAACGAATTCAAGATGATATATTTTTTTGTAAAAACGTTGGCTACTTCAGATTTGATACAAAAACAACTGAATTTTTTGACGCACCTGATAATTTTTCATACATAAAGAACAACACAAGCAAAAGACTTGTAAATAGTATATTAAGTTTTGGAGACACATATCTTGTAAATGAGTTTTTATATAAATCTGGATTTATCAATATATTAAAGAATTTTTCGTCTGAGAATTTTGACACATTAATGGCATTAGTTTTATCGTATATAACTACAACAGAACCAAATTGTGATATAGAAATATGGTATGAAAATAATTTTATAAAATATTTATACCCAAAAGCAGACCTAAAAAGTCAAAGAATTA
>JAGADH010000062.1 GCA_017613715.1 Desulfovibrio sp.
CCAGCAGGACCTGAAAAGAGATTGGCAACTGAGGAGCTCATGGTTCCAAGCATACCGGTCAAAGAAATGCTCGGGAAAAACTGCGCTCTAGCAACGCCAATATTGGCATTGCTAGCCATAATCAAGAATTCCGAGGCTCTGATGTCTGGCCTGCGCATGAGCAGCTCTGAAGGCAGACCTGCTGGCAGTACAGGCGGGGCTGGCAAATGGCGAATGCTCTTTCCGCGCTCCATGAAACGTTCCATAATCTCACGCGGAGAGCGACCAAGTAATACCGCAAGAGCCGCCTCAGAATTATCCACTGCAATAGTACTTTGATGTAATTGCGCACGCGCTGTTTCCACTTCAGCTCGAGCCCTTTGCCAGTCGAGTTCAGTGATATCGCCCTGTTCATAACGGCTTGTGTAGATGGCAAGGCCATCCTCACGTATCTTCAGGGTTCTGCGCGCAGTCTCAAGCTGCAAGTCATTGGCCAAAAGGCCAAAATAGGTCTGCGCTGTCTGGGAAGCCACAGAAAGCCTCAGCGCCTCATGGCTGAGCACCGTATTCATCAGCACATCCGTGAGCATGGCGTACTGATTGCGGTTCTTGCCCCAGAAATCCAATTCCCAGCTGGCATTGAGCGTGCCTTGATGACTTGCATATTCCTGAGACATCGTCGGCGTATCAAAATTGGTATTGGCCGTACGATTGGAAGCAAGCTGGCCCTTAGCCTCTCCATTGGCTGAAACATTGGGAAAAAGTACAGAGCTTGAGACTCCCGCCTGCGCCGCAGCTGAACGGATCTTGGCCATGGACGATGCCAGATCCTGATTCTTTGCCAGGGCTTCTTCGATCAGAGCCGTAAGCACAGGATCGTTAAAACGCGTCCACCAATCAGTATTCAGCGGACTTGCACCCATATCGACCTTACGCCAGCTTTTGGGCATGTCGAACTGAGGTTGTTCATATTTCGGCGCCAAGGAACAGGCGCTTGCGAAACTGCAAAGGAGCAGTAACGCCAGCATCCGTCGAATAAGTATGGTCATACTTCCTCCGAATCCTCATCATACTGGAAATTACCAGCATTAGGATCGGTTTTGCCCTGCAGTTTGAGAGACAAGTTCATAATCGCCTTAAAAAAGAAAGGCACAAAAAGCGTAGCTATGCAGGTCGCGGCCAGCATACCACCTATGACGGCTGTACCGATAGCGTGACGGCTGTTGGCACCAGCACCTGAACTGATGGCCAAAGGCACAACGCCAAGGATAAAGGCCAGACTCGTCATGACAATGGGTCGAAATCTGAGACGCGAGGCATGCATGGCCGCTACGTCCAGACTTCTGCCTCCACGCCAGGATTCTACAGCAAATTCCACGATAAGAATGGCGTTTTTGGAGGCCAGACCAATAAGGGTAACCAGGGCCACTTGAAAATAGACATCATTGGAGAGCTCTCTAAGCCAGGTGGCACAAAGGGCTCCAAATACACCAAAGGGCACTGCTGTCAAAACGGCAAGCGGCAGCGTCCATGATTCATACTGCGCAGCCAAGATCAGAAAAACCATTATCAGAGCCAACACAAAGATAATGGTCGTATCAGCCGCAGCCAGTTTCTCTTGCAAGGACGAGCCAACCCAGCCTAACTGGTAGTCCTGGGTAAGTGTAGCTTTAGCCGCCTCTTCCATCTGCTTAAGCGCTTCACCGGAAGAATAGCCGGGATTGGGCGTACCCATGATATGCGCTGCAGGGAAAGCGTTATAGCGTTCAACAACTTGCGGAGCAGTACGCCGCTCCAAGGTCATGACAGCTGTCAGCGGCACCATCTCACCTTTCTTCGTCCTGACAAAAACGTCATGCAAAGAATCGGTAAGCATACGGAAACTCGGATCGGCCTGCAAACGCACCTGGAAGGTGCGGCCCAGATAGTTAAAATCGTTGACATAGGTCTGACCAAAAGTCGCGCCCATGGCGGCAAAGACCTCCGTAATGGCAATACCCATATCTTTGCAGCGTTCTCGATCAAGATTGGCAAAAAGCTGTGGCGCAGAGGTCGAAAAAAGGTTTCGAACCATGCCAATGGCCGGGTATTTCGGAGAGCCATCAGCATTTCTGGAGGTCGCCTCAAAGACGAATTTATTGGCCATTTCCTCAAGATCGTAGAGGGTTCCGTCACCACGCATCTGCACGTATCCCTCAAAACCGCCAGTAGTGCTCATCCCCTGAATCGGAGGCGGAGAAAAGCTCAAGACAACGGCCTCAGGTTGCATCATGTTCAGTGCCATCGTTTTTTGGGTTATAGCACTGTCGGCCTGATCTGGATCCTGACGCTGTTCCCAGGGATGAAGGGATGTGAAAAAGGTTGAATAATTGCTTTTGATGGATATTGTCGTGATATCAAGTCCGTTGATACAGGCGGCAGCCTTAACGCCGGGCAACTTCAAGGCGTAGTCCGTGATAACTTTGTCAACTTGTTGCGTACGTTCCAGTGATGCTCCGTCTGGCAGAATTGCCATGCCGATAGTGTAGCCCTGATCTTCGTTGGGAACAAGACCAGTAGGAATTATTTTGTTCAGCCAGACAAGCGCTACAATCATCGCAGAAAAAACGAGCATGGAACGCAGGGGCGAATTTTTGACAAAGCGGACAGCCTGAAGATAACTGTGCGTAACTTTGGTAAAGAAGAAGTTGAAAAGGATAAACGGCTTGGAGGGTGCATAATCATGTTCATGCTGCTTCAAGAGCAGCATGCAAAGGGAGGGCGTCAGCGTGAGTGCCACAATACCACTCAGAACCACTGAGACGGAAATGGTGATGGCAAACTGCTTGTACATCTGACCGGCCAGGCCTCCCATGAAGGAGACAGGGACAAAAACGGCACAGAGCACCAGCACAATGGCGATAACCGGGGCAGTCACCTCGTTCATGGCCTTGGCCGTGGCTTCTTTGGGCGGTAAATGTTCTGTGCTCATGATGCGTTCGACGTTTTCAAGCACGACAATGGCATCATCAACCACAATACCGATTGCCAGAACCAGGCCGAAAAGCGTCAGAGTATTGATGGAATATCCCAGGGCATACATACCGGCAAAGGTTCCAATAATGGACACAGGCACGGCAATGCACGGAATAAGCGTAGCCCGCCAATTCTGCAAAAAGACAAAGACCACGATAAAGACAAGTACCATGGCTTCCAAAAGGGTGTTGATCACCTCTTTAATGGATTCCATGACGAAATCATTGGTATCGACCACGAGTCTGAATTCAAGACCATCAGGAAGGGTTTCGCAAATTTCCTGAAGCCTCTTGGTAACGCGGTCACCGGTTTCTATGGCATTGGCCCCAGGCAGGAGATAGACAGCACCCATACGTGCCACGGAACCACTATACGTAGAGTAAACGGCATAATCCTTACCGCCGAGCTCAACGCGCGCCACGTCTTTCAAACGCAGCATGGCACTATCTTCACCTGTGCGAATAATAATATTGCCGAACTGTTCTGGCGTCAGCAGCCGTCCCAGCGTGTCAATCTGCCAGGAAAGATCCGTGCCTGAGACAAGCGGTCTGTCACCCAGTCTTCCCGGTGCAAACTGAGTACTCTGCTCATAGATAGCCGCAGAAATATCGCCTGGAGTCAGATTGTATTTGGCCAGTTTGTCAGGATAGAGCCAGATACGCATGGAGTAGTCCTGCTGACCAAAAACCGAGCAGTCGCCGACACCTGGTACACGCTTGAGCTCATCAACCACATTGACGTTCATCCAGTTGTGAATGAAGACCTCGTTATAGCGGCCATCAGGGGAAAGAAAAGCAAAGACCTGGAGCATGGACGGAGATCGCTTGACCACGCTGACGCCTTGACGTCGCACGCTTTCAGGCAAAAGCGTCTGTGCGAGATTTACCTTGTTATTGACGTTGACAAGGGCCATGTCAGGATTGGTATCAAGGGAAAAATAGACATTGATCATGCCCACGCCGGCACCTGAAGACGCGGTGGAGGCCATATAGAGCATGCCTTCCACACCGTTGATATTCACTTCAAGAGGCGCAAGCACGGTTGAGGCGATGGTCTCGGCGGAAGCACCGGGGTAAAAAGCCTGAACATTGATCGTTGGCGGTACCAGGTCAGGATACTGGGCAATAGGCAAAGCCTTGAGGGCCAGGGCTCCTACGAGGGTGATGAGGATAGAAATAACTGCCGAAAGAACAGGTCTTCGGAGAAAAATATTGGGCTTTGCAGACGCAGCCATTTTTTACCTACTTCTTTTCTTTGGATTCAGCGGCCGACTTTTTGGCTTCCTGCTCTGCCTTAGCTTTTTGCTGTTCGGCTAACGTCGGCGTGATAGTGACCTTGGAACCAGGTCTCGCCTTAATCAATCCTTCGCTGATCAGGCGCTCACCACCTTTGAGGCCAGAATCTACAAGATAATACTGGCCGATACTTTCGCTGATGACCACAGGCAAAGCATAGACCGTATTCTCCTTGTCCACGCCCATGACCACGGCACCTTTTTGAGTTATGGTCACGCATTTCTGAGGAATAAGAATAGCCTGTTTCAGAATGTCACCGTCCATGTAGAGGCGCACATACTGTCCGGGCATAATAGCGCCATTGCTATTGTCAAAAACGGCACGAGCCTTGATGACGCCTGTTGTTGCCTGAACCTGACTGTCAATAAAGGAAACTTCCCCTTTTCCCTGATACATGCTGCCGTCAAGCAAACGCAAACGGGCCGTATATTTACCATCCTTGGGAAATTCAAGACGACCGCTGGCCTGCAGTTGCTGACGGCGCATACGCTCCGGTGCTGCAATGGAGAAATCAATATGCATGGGATTGGTCTGATTGACGTAGGTCAAAAGCGAATTATTACTGACCAGGTTCCCTTCCGTGAAATTTTCCTTACTGCTGTAGCCAGAGACCGGTGAAACCACCTGGCAATAGTTGAGGTTGATCTTGGCCGCGCGCAGGGCTGCACGAGCTGTGTCATATGCAGCTAACGCATTATCACGTTCCTTCTGCGAGACCGCATTCTTTTCATAGAGGGGTCGTACGCGTTTCCACTCACGCTCGGCATTGTTGAACTGAGCAAGAGCCTGCTGCATCTGAGCTTCATACTGATCACGTTCAAGTTGAAAGAGCTGCTGTCCTTCCTTGACGTAATCCCCTTCCTCATACAAACGTTTCTGAATAATAGCCTGAACTCTTGCTCTGACCTCCACAGCACGTGAACCTGAGGCCTGGGCTTGAAATTCCGAAGGCCAGGGAACATCGGCAATCTTCACTTCGTAGACAGCAACAGGAGGCACCATGGCCTTGGGAGGGGCTTTTTTTTCTTCTTGGCACGCGCTCAAAAAGAAAAGAGGAATCAGGGCACAGAAAAATAGAATACGGTAATACATGAATTTTTCAGCGTAATAAGCTCTGCCTGCGGCAAAAGTTAACGCTGCCTCCAGGGGGTTAATGGCCTGACAGGAATAACTGGCCTAAGCTTTTGTCAAAGGGGTATTCTGCGCTTTCTGCACAGGAATAAAAAACACCGCCTTGCAGCAGCGAATTTTCCTTGTGCCTCGAGGTAGAAACCAAGCCTGTAGCTTCCCGGACAGAAGGTGGGACATTCTTTTACATCGGATGGTTAGCCGCCTTCACATGGAGGGCAACCTATACGTTTTTCAGCAGACGAAAGGCCACGCTTGCAGAAAAAAGTAAAAAAATGCTCGGGGTATGCTCGAAAGTTCTATCCACAGCGCATACGAACTGAGGAGATGCCTTTAGAGGGATAAGGAGGGAGTCAAGAGCAAAACACTTCTAAAAAATTTTCGAAAGAAAGGCAAGATCTGCGTCTATGCAGACTTTTCAGTCGTGTAGCGATCAATTTCCGAGACTTCGATAGTGTTTGAGGGTACCGGCTCGAGCCGCCAAGAGCTCTGCAACAATGGACACAGCTGTTTCCTGGGGAGTATCAGCGCCAATACTCAGCCCCACGGGACAACGTACGCAGGCAAGCTCTGTGGAAGGAATGCCTAAAGCTCGCAGTTCAGCAAAAATGGCCTCGCGCTTGGCGCGGCCCCCATACATGCCGATGTAGGTTGCCCGACTCGAAAGGACCTGCCTGAGAATTGAGCAGTCAAGCTTGTGACGTTCAGTCATGATCAGAACATAGTGCTCATGTGAGATCTTCATTGTCGCAAGCAGTTCGTCCATCCCTGGAAGATGACACAAGGTGCGTGCTGCAGGAAAATAGTCATGAGTCAAAAATTGCGGCTGATCGTCCGCCACATCAATGGTAAAAGCGCATTGCGCGGCAAGGGCGGCCGTGGCCCGGGCCTCAGCACTCGTGCCGCAGATGAGAAGGACCGGCGCAATGGCAATGGGTTCAACATAAAAAGAGCTGCCTTGATCATTTTGCAGAAAAGCTTTGCCTCCATTTTTCTGAAGAATCTTTGTGCTGAGCAGAGCATCGACACGAACCTGTCCAGCAAAAAGCAATTCCTGCCACTCAGGTGGAAGCTTGGCTGGTTGATCAGAAAGCACAAGGGAACGCAAGGGTCGTGCTGGCTGAGAGATGTCCACCATCCATGTACCGCGTCCGCCATTGGCCTTGAGATCTGCTGCTAAAGAAAAAAGAAGCCCATTGGCAGAAGAAAGATATTCGCAGAGAACCTGGCGTTCACCACGGCCAGCATCGTCCACACCGGTATAGGCAAAAAGACAGCTTTCACCACTCTTAAGACATCGCAAAGCTTCTTCCTGCACACGCTGTTCAAAAAGACCGCCACCCAAACTTCCGTCAAAGCCTTGCTCAGTACAGAGGACACGAGTACCGGCTTTTCTTGCCACATGTCCTTGTGTTGAGACAATCGTCAATAAAACAACGCGCGTATTTGCTGCAAGAAGGGCTGCAATCCGGCTTTCAAGCGGCAGAGACGCTTCTGATTGTAGCGCAGGTAGGGTTTGCGCCTGGTCTGTGAGAGAATCTTGCGTATGCATCAACGTTTTTCAGCGTTACGTTCCTTTTTGCGCACCTGTCCTTCACAGGAAAAACGACTCGAGAAAGAAACGCTGCCTCCCATATTTCGCGCTATGATGACCTCAGATGATCCGATCAGCGACACGCTTTTCATTGTCCTGTCTTTCTCAGCAAACGCCGCGAAAGCAGGTGCTTTGGCCAAGCCTGTTTGACAAGGCTTTGCCTTCATGGTTCAGAGATATGACCTTATCGCATCCAACCAGGAGGCATTCTCCTGTGTACGAAACGCAAGCTCTTGTGCTACCAAAGTCTAAAGAGACGCTTCATCAGATTCCTTGACAAAGTGGCACTGAGCATTGGGACATTTAATTATTGTTTTGTTTTTACTCTTCTTTTCCACAAGATATGGAGAACCGCATTGGGGACAGGCTTCAGCTATGGGGCGGTCCCAAATGGCAAATGTACACTTGGGATAAGTACTGCATGAATAAAAGAGCTTACCCCGTTTGCTGCGTCGTTCCACAAGTTCGCCCTGCCCACATTCTGGACAGCTGACGCCAGTAGGCAGAGGCCGTGTATAGGTACATTTGGGGAAACCAGAGCAACCGATGAATTGACCGCCTGAGCGAGCCTTTTTAATGACCAGATCACTTCCGCATTCCGGACATTCACCCACGGCTTCGGGTTTGACGCGTTCCACAATTTCTATGCTTCCGTCATCCTTCCGGATAAAATCACTGGTGAAATTACATTCAGGATAACTGCTGCAGGCTAAAAACGCGCCGGCCTTGCCAAATTTGATAAGGAGATCCTTGCCGCATGCAGGACAGGTGAGGTTGCAAGGCAATCCTTGCTTGACACTCTTCATATTTTTGCTGGCTGCTGCCAGTGTGGGATTAAAATCTCCGGTGAACTGCCGCATCAGCTCAAGCCAGTCTTTTCCGCCTTCAGCGACAGTATCCAAATTTTCTTCCATCTGCGCTGTAAAACCGACATCCATAAGGTGAGGGAAATTTTCCACAAGCTGGGAAGAGACGATGCGACCGAGATCGGTAGGAATAAGGTGACGATCCTTAAGGACGATGTAATCTCGTTCAATAAGAGTTGAGATGATCGAGGCATAGGTTGACGGCCGACCAATACCCTTTTCTTCCAACTCCTTGACAAGACTGGCTTCTGAATAGCGTGACGGCGGCTGAGTAAATTTTTGTTCCTTGGGCATTTCCCGGCAAAGCAACTGCTGGCCGGCTTCGAGGAGAGGAAGATCCACATTCTCTTCGCTGCTGCTATGAGGCATGGCAGCAAGAAAGCCGGGAAAAAGAATGCGTTCACCGTGTGCCCGCCATAGAGTATCGGCACATTCTGTGAGAATAATGGTGTCTTCTACTGTGGCAGAGGCCATTTGCGAGGCTACAAAGCGCATCCAGATCAGATTGTAGAGATTATACTCATCACTGGGCAAAAGAGCCCGTACCATGTCGGGCGTGAGGTTAACATCAACGGGTCTGATGGCTTCATGGGCGTCTTGAGCGGATTGCTTGGCCTTGTAGATACGTTTTTTTTCAGGCAAAAACTCTTTGCCAAAACGGCTGGCAATCAGCTCACGGCAGCTGTCCTGGGCTTCACTGGCTACACGCGTTGAGTCTGTACGCATATAGGTAATCAGTGCGGTTAAGCCCCTGTCACCCAGTTCAATACCTTCGTAAAGTTTCTGAGCAATGCTCATGGTGCGTTTGGAAGAATATGAGAAACGCTGATTAGCTGCCTGTTGCAACGTAGAGGTGATAAAGGGCGGTTGGGGCTGACGCTTCCGCTGTTTTTTTTCAACCTTCTGCACACTGAAGGGAAGCTTTTCAAGCCGTGTGGCAAGGTCCTCAGCCGCTTTCTGACTTGAAATAACGGCTTTTTTACCTGCGATCTTCTGCAGAAGGACTACAAAAGGCGGAGGCGTAGCACCCTCCAAGAATGCTTTGAAAACCCAGTATTCTTCACTTTTGAACGCTTCCCGTTCTTTTTCCCGGTCAACAATCAGGCGCAGTGTGACAGACTGGACACGACCGGCAGAAATACCTCGTTTGACAGTTTTCCAAAGCAGGGGAGAAATTTTATAGCCCACCAGCCGATCGAGAATACGCCTCGCCTGCTGCGCGTTGAAAAGATTTTGATTCAACTCTCTCGGATGCTCTAGTGCGTTTTTGACGGCGCGTGCTGTGATCTCATTGAACTGAATGCGTTTGATATTCTGACAACAGTCTTTCAGCAGCTGTGCCACATGCCAAGCTATGGCCTCGCCTTCACGATCAGGATCAGGTGCAAGATAGACAGTCTGAGCATTGGATGCAGCTTGGCGCAGGCTTTTAACAACCTGCTGCTTGTTTTTGACGACCTCGTACTGAGGGGCAAAATCATGCTCTTCGTCAACACCGAGCTTTTGTTTGGGCAGATCACGAACATGCCCCACACTTGCCTGAACTTCGTAGCCACTTCCCAGAAACTTACCGATCGTTTTGACCTTGGCCGGAGATTCGACGATAATGAGATCTTTTGCCATGCGCACCTCACGCAGCAGAAAAACAATGAGTTCCACTTCGCAGGCAAGATACGGATTTACTTCGTCCAGTCAACCCTTAACGCGAGTTTTTGTCACGCTTCGTTGTTTTAGGAATTTCCCCGTTATAGTAGCTTTTTTTGCCGAGGCGTGTTTACACCAATTTACTTAGACGTCTTTTTCGACTATACATTTGCAATGATCTATTGAGACGTCTTTAATGGATACTATTTTTTATTTTTGCCGCTCGCTAAGCAAAGTACACTATAACTGCTATTTTCTCTTTTGGCTAATATGTAATTCTGAACAGTTACTTTCCACTTCTCTCTAATAATAATTAGCATATATTATGCTTTTGCTTTGCCGGTTTGCAGGCTTAAAAATTAAAAGAGGAAGCAATAAAAATTGTATTTATCTCTTCAAATAAACATTCAAAATGGAAAATAAAATGAAAATTATCCAGAAGAAGTATCTCTTTGTAACTATTTTTTCTTTTTTCTTTGCTCTCTGCGCCTGTGTGAAGCATACACATGTGGAAGCGTCTGATATTGAGTGCCTAAAAAACGGTGAGTTACACATGCAACACGTTGATCGTGGACGCGTCTATCTCAATGTGCAGGGCATATCCCCGTCAAGACGTTTCCTAGGGGCTCTACAGAAAGTCTTTGCGGCCCGTGGTTTTGCCTTTGCTGCAAAACCAAGTACAGCCGACCTCATTGTGCAGATCAGCATATGCCATGCCGGGGGCATGAACCGAAGCGATGCCGAACGGGCACTCGAGTCAGGTTATGATAGCAAAGTGGGAATAACAGGAGATGAAGTGGCAGGTCTTGTTGTGGATACGCTGCTTGTTACACGGGATGTGCCACAAGCGCGCAGTGATGAGCAGAGGAACTTAAAAACTATTTCGCAAAGAAGCGCTTCTGGATCAAGTACCTTGCGACTGGTCCTTCTGAGCAAAAAAGGCATTTCCATGCAACCTGTGCCGCTATCTTTTGCCCATTACCTGGGAGAGACACTTTGCAGATACCTTGATCAAAAGTAGTCAAAAAGCGTTACGATTCAGAATGTTGAGTCAGAATGAGCTCAACCTCATCGACACTGAGACCGGCATTTTTGGCTATTTGCTGGACACTGTAGCCTTTTTTACGGCCATTCAAAATGATTTCTCGCAGGAATTGCGGTGAACGGGTGATACCTTCTGCCTGCTCCAGAAGATGCCGAAGAGTCTTTGCACGGTCTTCAAGCTTACCGTTGAGTTCTTCAAGTTCAGATTGCCGCTGAGTAAAAGAATCAACAATTTCCCGCTCAAGCCGTGCATTGGTTTCAATACGGGTCAAGAGCTTAGCTTGATTGTCCTGCAGTAAATGCATGAGTCCTTCGGACTTTTTGAGCCTACGGTAAAAGAAAAGAACACCTGCTAAGACAAAAAGTTCAAGCACGGAGGAGAAAAGGATCAAAATAAGCAGCAAGGTCGTATTCATACCGTTAAATTCAAAAAATTACCCGAATACGGAGACGTAGGAGTATCATTCTCCTTCTGCGCACTTTTCCCGCGCTGCCGCCGACGGCTTCCAAAGAGGGGCGCTCGTCCCTTCTTCTGTTCGTCGTTTTCTATCCCTTTTTTTTCTGCCTGATTGCTCTTTTCAATGAGGTGCTGTTCTTGCTTGGCCGTTTCCAGGGCGAGAACACGACTCATAGAGGCCTGAGCATGCGGAGCAACAGCTGCTGCATGGGCAAATTGTGTACCAAGACCTGTCTGTGCGTAAAGCACTGCTATGGTGGCATCAACGCTCATGGTCGAACTCCTGTTTACTCAGAGTTCTAGTGGCCGAGATAACTGTCGAGCAGGACATCCTCCAGTTTGCCATGGCCCAAATAATCGTTCAAGATCCCGACAAGATCACTTTTGATTTCGGCAGCATTGTCAGGATTAAGCAAATAGTCGTAACTCTTGCCGCGCAGATAAAAATAGACCGCATCGCGTAAAACAAGCATTTTCTGTTCGATTTCAGTATTTATGGTCGGACTCTTGGAAACCGTAGAAAATTTGCAAATGAGGAAATTCGTTGAAGAAAGTGAGTTCCCTACAGGAATAATAAAACGTTCAAAATCCATAACGATGTCTGGACTGCCCTTCGAGTCAGGCTTAGAAGGAACAACAATGACATCAGGCTTAGGCTTCTGCGGTGGTGGGGGAGGCGGTGGTGTTGGAGATCCAAAGAAGAAGAATCCTCCTACACCAACGGTAATTAAAATGACCGCCAGCACAATGATAACTAATTTTTTCTTCTTCGGCTTCGGTTCAGGAACAGCAGGTCCGTTCTCTTGCGATTCTTCGGAATGTTTTTCTTCCTCTTTTGGTTCTTCCTTAAGAAAAGGAGCGTCTTCAAGATCAAGCTGAACCTTTTCTTCCGCAGTTTTAGCTACAGGCGCATTCTGAGAAGCAACCTCAACCTCAGGCGCTGGCGAAGAATCCTTTGCTTCTGTTTCCCCTCCGCTTGTCTGCGACATGAATCCAAAGCCTCACTCTACCGTAAAAAGGAAAAAGACACTGAGTTTCGGTGCAGGCGCTTAGGGGAAGATCTTATCAATCTTCTGCTTCAGAGTATCAGCTGTAAAAGGCTTGACAATATAATTGGAAACCTTGGCTTGAACTGCTTCTATGATGTTTTCCTGCTGTGCTTCTGCAGTCACCATCAAAAAGGGAAGATTACCAAACTGTTCACTGGCTCTGACCTTACGCAGAAGATCGATGCCCGCCATTTTTGGCATATTCCAGTCTGAAACAATAAAATCAATCTTTTCGCGATTGAGAATTTCCCAAGCCGTTGTGCCATCGTCGGCTTCTACGACATTAGCAAGACCGATCTGACGCAAAATATTGCGTACAATACGACGCATGGTGGAAAAATCGTCAACAATGAGCACTCGCATATTAGGATTAAAAGGCATTTTTTTGCTCCTTAAAAGAAGGGATGTCTTTGATGTCTGCAGACTTCGTAATAAAGTTGGCTCAGAGCATCGGGCCTCGGGGCCGGTATTCCGTCTTCCTGATCTTTTTCGGCGTTTCCTTGGATCGCTTTAGATCAAAGGCTTGCTCTTCACGAACCTTTCGGCATTAAGACTGCAGCTTCTGCCCCAAAGGGACTACGCAGGAAAACACAATACGCATAGCAGATCTGGAGAAAAACCCCTACAGATCCTGACTTCCGTCTCCATATGCGTTGACGAAATCCTTGCGCAGCCTGTTCAGGGCCTGCGCATGCAACTGAGAAACACGGCCTTCAGTAATGCCCATGATCTCGGCTGTTTCACGCATATTCATCCCATCTGTATAATATAGCGACAATACCAACTTTTCTCTAGGCGTCAAGCGATCCACCAACGGAGCGACTCGCTCCACAAGCTCCTTGCGGACAGTATCGCTGTAAGGCTCTCCGCCTCCGGAAGGACTTTCGTTGGCCACAGAATTTTCAATGGCATCTAACGACAGCCAAAGCTGATTTTGAAGTGCTTCAAGACCTTGACGGACTTCATTGAGTTCAAGGCCAGTAGCTTTCTGCAACTCTTCTTCAGAGGGCTGATGCCCGGTCTCATGCTCAAGCCTATGAATTGTTTCATCAAGGATACGAACGCGTTGTCTCAGAGAACGCGGAAACCAATCGAGCCTTCGTAATTCATCCAACATGGCTCCACGAATGCGGTTTTCAGCGTAGGTCTCGAAGCGAATGCCCATCTGAGGACGAAATTTGCCAAGCGCTTCCATCAAACCAAGCGTTCCCGAGCTGATCATTTCGTTGAGTTCGATATTGCGTGGAAGCCGTGACTTCAGCCGAAGAGCGAGGAAGCGGATCTTGGGCGCGTAATGGCGCACAATCTCTTCCTGTTCATGCGGAGAAAACTCTTCCCAAATCGTCTGTCCTGATTCAAAGACTTCCCAGGGCGTTGACTGTTCAATGCAGGCAGCACTGCTTTTCATTGTCGTATCCTTCTTTGTCTGCGCCTCTTCTTCCTCGGCTCGTGCCTTTTCAGGTTGCCTTACTCATCAGGCTGCCCAGCCCAGAGCAAGGTTTTTTGCGCTTTTCCCGTACTGGGAAGAGAGCAAAACAACCTTTGCAAAAAGCGTGCAAGCTTAATGAAAGAGCAATTTTTTCCAAAAGAACTTGATGTTCCCGTCAAGCATCTCAGGCACTTGCCAGCTAGCAATTTGACCAGCTAAGGCCTGGACACTTCGGGCTGCAGGCGAATCAGGGGCGGTCACGCAGAAGGGCTTCTGATTGATGACAGCCTGACGGACACTGTTGTCACGAGGAATAATGCCTGCGAGATCAAGAGAAACACCTTCAAGAAAATGATCGCAAGCCTGATAGAGCCGACTAAAGCTGGTTTTAGCGCTTTTATTGTCGTTTGCCATGTTCACACAGACTTGAAAACGCTCTACACCGTGATTCATTTTCAAGACCTTGATCAACGCATAGGCGTCAGTGAGGGAAGTTGGTTCCGGTGTCATGACCACAAGACGCTCCTGAACAGCCATATTAAAGTAAAGCACGTTGTCGCTGATGCCGGCGCCTGTGTCCACAATAAGAAAATCGAGATCCTCTTCCAGCTCATCGAAGGCTTCCAGCAGTTCAAGTTTTTGACCTGTGGAAAGAGTGAGCATCTCGCTCATACCCGAAGAGGCCGGAAGAATGGAAAAGCCATAGGGAGTTGGGAAAAGGATGTCGCTAAGACTTGCATCTTCGTGAAAGAGGTGGAAGAGATTCTTTTGTGGCGTAAGCCCGAGGACAACGTCGACGTTGGCCAGACCCAGGTCTGAATCTATAATGATAACGCGTTTTCCGAGCTGCACGAGGCAACAAGCCAAATTGACGGAAAGGTTGGTTTTACCTACGCCACCTTTGCCCGATGTCACAGAAAATACCAAAGGCAGGCTTCCACTCATCTCTTTCTCCGCGGGGGATTCGTTGCGGCCTCTCGACCGGGGATTTGCCGTTTGAAAACTAGACGCCAGACAAGCGGTTCAGTGGCCGGAGCCAGAC
>JAGADH010000063.1 GCA_017613715.1 Desulfovibrio sp.
CCCAGATCACTCTGAAAAGCCTTGATATGCTCATGGAGTTGCCCTCGGAGAATCAGTCGGAGCGGACGCTGATGGATTTCTGTTCCCTCAGGCCTTCCTTCACCATGGAGGATGTTTCCTTTGCCTATCCCAATGCCAAGCGTCTTTCCCTGGATCATGTCTCTCTGCATGTGGAGCCGGGAGAACGAGTGGGCATCATTGGTCCCATGGGCTCCGGCAAAAGCACGCTTGCAAGACTCTTCCTTGGTCTTTACCAGCCGCGCGACGGCGCTGTGAAATTCGGTGACGTGGATATCCGGCAGCTGCCCATCAGTGACCTGCGCGGCCGCATTGGTGTTCTGCCCCAGGAAGTCGTGCTCTTTTACGGCTCCATCCGCGACAATATCACCCTTGGCGATCCCACCATCAATGACCACATGATTTTGCGGGCTGCAGCCATTGCTGGCGTCACGGATTTTCTGCGCAATAATCCCGCAGGCTTTGCCGCTCAGGTGGGGGAACAGGGCAAGGCCCTGTCCGGCGGTCAGCGCCAGAGCGTGGCTCTGGCCCGTGCCCTGGTCCGGGATCCTGAAATTCTCTTTCTCGATGAACCCACGAGCAATATGGATACCGACTCTGAGATTATGCTGCAGAAACGACTTCTGGCTTCACTGGGTGGCAAGACCCTTTTTCTCGTAACCCACAGACTCTCCATGCTGCGTATTATTGACCGTCTGATTGTCATGGAAAACGGGCAGATTAAGTTCGATGGGCCCAGAGACAGCATTCTCAAGGAATTGCGGGAACAGTCGGGTAAAAGGATTCAGGCCGCCCGTAAGTAGCGGAGCGTGAGGTTTTTTATGAACGAGAACGTCAGCGAAGAGACAACGCGCAGCATCAATGCCATCAGGCTGGACGAGGTCAATGCCACAGAGCTGAGAGCCAAGGATTTTCACGCTGAGAAAAATGCCTCGCTTTCCCTGTTGAATGATTCAGCCCAGGCCACCAAGGTGCGTCTGCCTTTACCGCCCATGCCAGGTCCGAGCGACAAGACCGTTGGTAATCCTCTGGCTAAGATCAATCCCATGAAGATGGCTGTGCCGAACAGTCTGGACGAGGAAAACGACGCAAACGCCAAGAAGGGCGGCTTTTGGGCTTTTCTCAAGTCCATGGTCGTACGCAGTAGCGATGAGCAGTGTGCCCATGTTGATCCGCTTAAAGCTGCCCGTGATTTTTTGAATGAGAGAAAGGCCCCGGTTGGCGATGACAAGTCCTTGGGTACGCTGTCCGGTCTGCAACCCACAGGCGGCGCTTCTCTGCCAGGCCTTTTTGCGGCCATGGATGCGCCGCTGCGCGGACTTTTGCCCGATGACATCAAATACACCAATGAGGTCGATGCTGCCCTTGTGCGCAGGCCAAGTTTTGGCGTGCGCACCCTTTCGATCTGTGTCTTCCTGCTCTTTGTGGTACTCACGATCTGGGCGGCCTTTGCCTATCTGGATGAGGTCACCCATGCCGAAGGGGCCGTGGTTGGCTCCCAGCGAACGCAGACCATTCAGAATCTTGAAGGTGGCATTTTGCGTTCCATTCTGGTGCACGAAGGCCAGGTAGTGGAAAAAAATATGGTGCTGGCCCAGCTGGACAATGAGCTTGCGGAATCCTCTTTTCGCGATGCGGTGAACAAAACCATTGAGAATACGCTGGCCATTGAACGGCTGGAATGTGAGATGCAGGAAAAGGATCTGCAATTTCCCAAGGATCTGAATATCTGGGTGGCCAAGATTATCGGCCGTTATCCCGATGACCGCACCCTCAAGCGCGCCGAGCAGATTGTCCGAGACCAGGAAAATGCCTGGCAGAGCCGTAAGATTCAGCTCGGTGCGGAAATCGAAGTGCTTAAGTCACAGTACAATCAGCGCATGCACGAGGTGGCCGAGCAGACGGCACGCAAGAGCCAGCTGGACAAGAGTCTTGAACTGGCTGTGCAGCAAAGGGATACCGCCTATAATCTCGTTCGGCGTAATAATTTTTCGCGCATGGAATATATTGGTCTTGAGCAGAAGGTCGTAGATCTGCAAGGGCAGATTGATCAACTTGCGGCCAGTATTCCCAAGGCCCACGCTGCGGCCGAGGAGAGCAAGCAGCGCATTGCTTCACGCAAGGCCGAGCAGCAGGCCGATATTTCCCAGGAAATCAATAAGCGACGGCTTGAGCTGATCAGTCTGCGCGAAACGTTGGCAGCCGGCGGCGACCGCGTGACACGAACGGAATTGCGTTCGCCTGTGCGCGGCACAGTCAAGCAGATCTATATCAATAGTGTGGGCGGCGTGGTCAAGCCGGGCGAATCCATCATGGATATTGTGCCACTTGACGACACCTTGCTCGTTGAGGCGCGGGTAACACCGCGCGATGTGGCTTTTCTCAGACCGGGTCAGGACGCCATTGTCAAGGTCTCGGCCTATGACTTCAATATTTACGGCGGTCTCGAGGGTAAGCTCGAGTCCATCAGTGCCGACACCATCGAGGATAAGCGCGGCGACTACTACTATGTGGTCAAGGTTCGTACCCCCAAGACCAGTATTGTCTATCACAATGAAGTTCTGCCCATTATTCCCGGTATGCTTGTCACAGTAGACATCCTCATCGGCAAGAAGACCGTTCTCGATTATCTGCTCAAACCTATTTTGAAGGCCAAGCAGAACGCATTGCGTGAGCGTTGATAGCAAAGGATTTCGATATGGCAAAAGGAAAAAAAAGCGCCACACTCATTGTGCTTTTTCTGTCGCTGGCCATTGTGCTCATTGTCTATGCGGCCAATTGGATTCTGCAGACGGCCTCAA
>JAGADH010000064.1 GCA_017613715.1 Desulfovibrio sp.
TGAATTCGGATCTGCAAAAGACGATAAAACAAAGCCTCAGGTGAATTTGGCAGTAGCAGTAAGTCATAAAGATACAATTCCTCTTGATTATGAGCTGTACCAAGGTAGCATCGTAGACATGACTGAATGCGAGTTTATGTTGCAACGCATGCAGGATTACGGATACTCTGATATAGGCTTTCTGTTCGATCGAGGATACTACACTAAAGACAATATATGCTTCCTCGACGATAAAAAATATAATTTTATTATGATGGCTGACGAGAATACTATTTTTATTAGAAACCTTATTTCAGAACTTTCACAAACGCTAAGACATGATGCATCACTATTTCTTATTGGGCATGAAGTGTCAGCCATAACAGTTTTACGTGAGCTCTATAATAAAGATCGATTTTTTCATGTTTACTACGACGATGTTAGAGCTAGTTATGCCCGAAGACAGTTAAACAACAAGATAGCAGAGCTCAAGGATGCTCTTGATCAACGCGTAGGCAAAAGACTGAGGAAGAATGTCAGTCTTGATGTCTATCAGAACTTTTTTGAGCTGAAAATCACTGAGTACATCGAATGCAAAAATAATATAGAAGAGAAATACCGTATTCTCGACGGGTATTGTCTGCGAGAGGAAGAGATTCGTTCCCTTATGGACAGATATGGCTTTTTCTGCATTGTCTCATCACGAGAAGAATCCTGTTACGATGTGCTGGAAACCTACCGAGGACGTGACAATATCGAAAAGTTCTTTCGCTCCATCAAGTGGAGTATGGAAGCACTCGGCGTACATTCTGAAAAGGCTCTAGCGGGCAAAATTCATGTGTTGTTTCTAGCCGGGATTTTAAGGAATCGGCTGCTCCGTGCAAGCTGTGCTATCAAGCAGCAGACACGCAATAAGCGTAGCTTCACAGTCCCTGGCATAATAGATCAGCTGGAAATGATAGAATGCACGCGATCACCGCAGAAACTGTATCGAAGGCACTATGCCCTAACGGCAAAACAAAAGACTATTTTCGAGAGCCTTGGCATCACTGAAGACGAACTTGATCAGGAGATCTCAGCATTCAACATGAGGGTGCAAAAAATCCTTTAGTCATATAGGCGTGTAGAGTTTAGGTTCCACTTTTGTCCTTACCTCCAAGTTGAAGCAGATGCTTCACTTGAGGTGAAAGGTAAAGGATCTTGCTTTTATAACCTAAACTCTTCGCATTTGTGTAACTCAAACGCAGTGAGCAACCCTCTTATTGAAGAGGGCCAATTCATGATCTAGCGCAATATTTGTGAAGTCCAAGGCTTTGAAGATCGTCTTCTTTTTGGCCGTCAAAGCATAACGACGGCGATACGATCCTTGGGGAGACGGAGCACACTCGATCATCTCCAGCTGATCAAAAATCTTAGCCAGATAGGTACCTGCGGGCCTTTCTACGCATACGGCAAGGAACATGCACCACTCCTTTGAGTTACACTTGAGTTACATATGTAACTCAAAAAAAACTCGTAAGCGATGCAGATTGTTAGAGAAGATCAAGGCAGAATCGCGGTTTTCTTTGAAAAACTTCCTTCGGATTCAGTTTGAGTTACACAACCGTGAAGAGTTTAGGTTATAAGCCTCGCCCTTTTGGGCGAGATGATTGACAAAGACATTCTTCCTTCACCCATTTTTTCCGTTAACCACACCTGTTACTGAATCAGACTTTCCCTGCAGCCTCTGCTTATTAGGCGCCTTGGGGCACATTCTCTCCGGCAATAAAGACGCTAAAAAAGCCCCCTTACGGGAGCACAGCTTCACAGCTTTCAAAACAAACAGGCGGAGCAACATTCTCGGATGGTGGATCGCTTATTCAGTTGCCCAGAGACTTCAAAATGGAAAGGATATCGATATCCTCAGCCTCACCAGCCGTTAGAGGATGAGTAATCTTTATCCCCGCATGCTTGGCCAGATCCACGGTCCGCGGGGGAACAATCCCCCTGCCATCCGGGGCGCGTACTACGGCAGCAACGGGCTGCATGGGCATGACAGGGTTACTCTTTGCAACGACCCCCTTAAAACCGGAAGTCAGTTCAACCGGTGTACCTACCGGGTAAATGCCCAACATCTTGATAAAACGTTCCAGCAGACCCGGCTCCCAGGCCCCTTTGCGCATTTCAAACATAATGGAAAGAGCCTTGGTGGGTGGCATGGCATCCTTGTAGACGCGCTTGGACGAAAGAGCATCATAGCAGTCCGCCACGGACAAAATGCGGCCAAAGAGACTGATTCCTGAGCCGACAAGACAATCGGGATAGCCTGAACCGTCGTGTTTTTCGTGGTGCTGTCCCACGCCCATCAGTATTTCCGGTGCAATACCTTTGACAGAAGCCAGTGTTTTCTGCCCCAGCAGGGCATGCGTCTTCATGACGGCAAATTCTTCATCCGTGAGGCGACGCGGAGCATTAAGTATCTCAACGGGCACCTGCATTTTACCAAGATCGTGGAACAGTCCAGCCATGCCCAGCAGAAAAAGTCTCTTCTGGTCTAACCCCAAATATTTACCGAAGGCCACGGAAAAAATAGATACATTGACGCAGTGGGCAAAGGTATATTCGTCGTAATGTTTGATTTTCGCCAGAGAGGTCAAGGCATCTATGTTACGGTTGACACTGTCAATAATGCCTTGCACCAAGGGTCGCGAGGGTTCAAGATCAACGGTGCCGTTACGTGCTTCCAGCATGAATTCTTTCGCATGTCTGACGCAGTCGGAATACGTGTTTTCAACCTGCTCCAGTTCTTCTCCCAGAGGTACTATTTTGGGAACAGCAGGGGATATACCAAGGCTTTTGAGGGTAATGGGTTCTGCCGGCTGAATGTTGGACTGTTCTGTATCATAATAAGCTTCAGCGAATCCCTGGTGGATTATTTCCACGATCTGCGCATGGGAACGGATCAAACCCTCCTTTGCGTAGAGATAGGGATGATCAATCCAAGATAGTCCCATATCGACAATATACATGCCGGGGCGCAAGTCCTCCACAGAAACATGCAGGACTGGCATAGTTACTCCTCCTCAAGCAGTAGTGGCTAGAACGGGTGAGACACGACATGTACCGCCTGCTTTTGCACGCGGGAGTCCTTGCCGGTCATCGTGCAGAAGTTGGCGGGATGAGACTATCATGATCTCTCTCATCGCATTCCATACAGAAAGTACGGCTTGTGCTGCCGCATGGCAAGAGCTTTCCTCATTCCCCTCAGACGCAGGTGGCTTAAAGCCTTTTACGAGTAACGACGAAATCAATGCCAAAAGCCAAATCCATGCCTCAGCAAAAAAGCTCCTCATGTTCTCTGTGCAGAGGCCTTGCAATACTGTTCAAAAAACGCCTGCTTTGGATTTTTCCCTTCTTGAGACAATCCCAGAGCATGAAACAGCGTGCACCCTCTCTTTGATCAAGGCTCAACCCTGCAACGGATCGAAGATGACGTAAGCTATGCCCCTTCTTCCAATCCCTGTCTCTGCAGAATTTCACAAAAAAGGGCACCATATCGTAGTATTTTAAGCAATACCACTTTTTTTAAACACGCATTCTAAATTATTTTTTATATTTACTAAAAAGCTATTGATCGAAGCAGCAAAGATATTTTATTACAACAGCTAAACCTTACTATACTTATTTGTGTATTATAGGATTTTTAGTATCCCCAAAAGAGGTTTTTGATGTATAATGTCAAGTGAAACTATTTGGCAAGAGCAGAAAGACGACGTGCTCTGCGAGCTCTTTCCACTCTATCCTGCATAAGAAAAGAGCCTGTTACGGAATGGGGATCAAGCACAAGAAATTCTGGTGTTCCCGCAGAGACAATCTGCCCACCATACTCTCCTCCGCCTGGACCAAGATCAAGCACATAATCCGAGGCCAGAATCATATCAGCATTGTGCTCGATGACCACCACGCTCGCGCCTTTATCCACGAGCGCATGTAAAACTAGAATGAGCTTACCCACCTCGTGCATGTGCAGACCTGTAGTTGGTTCATCAAGAATATAGAGCGTTCTTGGCAGGGAAGTTTTGCCAAGTTCCCGCGAGATTTTGATCCGCTGTGCCTCGCCACCCGATAGTGTCGTGGCCGGCTGCCCAAGCTTCAGATAGCCAAGGCCCACATCCTCGAGAATGGCCAGTTTGCGTTCCAGCGAAGGATAGTTCGAAAAAAAGCTGCGCGCCTGCTGCACGGTAAGATTGAGCACTTCGGCAATATTCAGGCCTTTATAGCGCACTTCCAGCGTTTCGTGATTGTAACGGCTGCCGCCACAAACATCACATTTAACAAAAATATCCGGCAGGAAATGCATCTCCACGCGGATCTGCCCTTCACCGCGACAGGCTTCACAACGCCCGCCCGCAACATTGAAACTGAAACGACCCGCAGTATAGCCATGTTTTTTCGCGTCAGTCGTCATAGCAAAAATAGCGCGGATCTCATCAAAAATCTTGGTATAGGTTGCTGGATTGGAACGCGGGGTACGGCCAATTGGCGTCTGATCAATAGCAATGACCCGTTCAAAGGGCTCCCCCCCCTGCTCATAACTCAGCCCATCAATAGATCCAGGCTGTTCGACCTTCAGCCCCAGCGACAAGGCAACATGCTTATAGAGTGTCTCCACCACAAGCGAACTTTTACCAGAACCTGAAACGCCAGTGACACAGGTCAAAACGTTCAAAGGTATGCGGCAGTCAATACCCGCAAGATTATTGGTTGTGACATGCTTTAAGACAAGCCAACCCGCAGGGTTTCTCCTGGCATCAGGAATGGGTACACCTTCTTCTCCCCGCAAATATCGCGCCGTGATAGTCTTGGCTTTGAGCAGGGCATCAATATCACCTAAAAACATCACCTGCCCGCCCTGTTCTCCACTTGCCGGACCCATTTCAATAATGGTATCCGCAGCACAGATAGTAGCCGCATCGTGTTCTACCACAAGCACGCTGTTGCCTCTGTCCTTCAGTGTGCGTAAGGTCGCCAGCAGCCTGGCATTGTCCCTGGGATGCAGGCCAATGGAGGGCTCATCAAGCACATAGGTCACACCAACAAGACCAGAGCCTAGTTGCGAAGCCAAGCGGATGCGCTGCGCCTCCCCCCCGGAGAGCGTCATCATCGAGCGCGAAAGGGTCAGATAGCCTAGACCCACTTCCTTCAGGAACTGCAAGCGAGCATGGAGCTCCTTAACAATGGGGGCAAAGATCTTCTCTCGCCTGCCAGTGAAAGATCGTTCAGCGAGCCAGGCAAGCTCCCTCTGCACGGATAGCCCACAGAATTGGGCAATATTCAGATCATCAACACGGATAGCCAAAGCCTCGGGCCGTAGTCGTTCACCAGCGCAATCGGGACAACGCGTGGCATTGCGATAGCGCCCCAGTTCTTCACGCCAACTGTCGCCATACTGCATGCCCTGCTCAAGGATGGGCACAACCCCTGGCCAGCGGCTGAGACTGACCTTGACTTTTTGCTGTTGCGACTGGGCTTCGATAAAATGTGCGCTCTGCAGATCACCGCTGGCACCAAGAGCAATATTGCCGCCAAGCCAGTTGCGGCGGAGCCCCAAAGAAGTCTGCACAGCCTGGCCATGCACATCTTCACCATAAAATAGCGCCGAAAGCGCTTCTTGACTTAGAGCATCAAGCGGCGTTGTCAGAGTAAAGCCAAAACGCCCTCCCAAGGCCTCAAGTGCCGGGAGATAACGGGCCAGAGCCTCCTTACGCGCAAAGGGCAAAAGCGCCCCCTCTTGCAGTGAAAGCCCGCGATTAGGAGCAATGAGCAATGGCTCAAAATACTCGACAGTGCCCAGTCCCACACAACGTGGACAGGCTCCTTGGGGACCGTTGAAAGAAAAAAGCTGTGGCGTGGGACTGGGCATGGAAATATGACAGGTGGGACAGGATGTGGTGGTGGAATAAAAAATGTCGTGTCCTGCGTTTTCCTCCAAAACGTGGACAATAAGACGGCCCTCGCCATAACGCAGAGCCAGTTCCACGGAATCAGCCAAACGGCTGCGCAGACCTTCCTTGAGCACAAGGCGATCCACCACAAGATCAAGGGAATGCTTCCTATTTTTGTCGAGTTCCGGAAGATCATCAATCAGCGAGACGTTGCCGTTGACGCGCACGCGCGTAAAGCCCTGTGCCTTGAGTTTTTTGAGGCGCTCCTGATGACTGCCCTTAGCCTGCTCCACCAGGGGGGCCATGAGCAAAAAACGCGTTCCCAAGGGTCTGGCCAGAATATCAGCCAGAATCTCATCCACGGAGAGACTGCTGATGGCTTTGCCGCAACGAGGGCAGTAATAGACGCCTAGGCGTGCAAAAAGGACACGCAGAAAGTCATAAATCTCAGTAACGGTAGCCACAGTGGAACGGGGATTGTGGGAAGAGCCTTGCTGCTCAAGGGAGATGGAGGGAGAGAGCCCGTCGATTCTTTCGACATCGGGCTTGTCCAACTGCGGGAGAAACTGTCGTGCGTAGGCGGACAGCGATTCCATATAGCGGCGCTGCCCTTCAGCATAGACGATGTCAAAAGCGAGCGTTGATTTTCCAGAACCCGATGGACCGCAGATCACCACAAGTTCATCTCTCGGTATATCGAGCGTCAAATCGCAGAGATTGTGATGACGGGCATGTTCAATATGGATTGCTGAATAGGCCACGTTTTCCCCCTGCCCCGGCGCTGGGCCAGGATTGTCGGCTTATGTGCTGCCCAAAAGCTAAAAAAAATACACCGTTTCTTCAAGATCTACCGTGCACGTGAGCAGGCTCTGTCGGTTTAAGCCTTGGCAAGCCAAAGCAGCATAGCCCTTTGACCATGGTGTAGTGCAAACTTCTTGGCTTATCAGCACAACCTCAAAAGCCAAAATGCGCCTGATTCCTCTTCAAACGGATATCTGGGACAGGGAAAACGCATGCTTGCGTTCTCACTGCGTCTGACATTGAGCCCCTTTTCCTTTTGGACCAAGACTTTTCCAAAGACTCAAGGAAAAACATCAATCAAAAAGACACAAATGTCACAGCAGTGACCTACGAAGCCTTGAACAGCCAGGCACTGAACGCTAAAAACGTTCAGACACAAGTAGCCAGTATGTTGCCATTCCGCTCAGCCCTAGCCATTCTCAAAGTCCCAAAACAACAGCAATCCACACATTTGTCCGACTCCCACGCAAAAGCCATAGTAGTCAAATATCAAACACTCTGATATGACAACAATGCCAAGGCAAACAAACGCCATACAGTCTTAGCTAGCCTTGAACAGACAACGCCAGCAAAGCTAGTGAAAGCGGCTCTCGTTATGGGCACGAGATTGATCAACCACAATGCTGTGATATAAAACCAACGTCTGTGAAGCTTTGTGCCGACTCATCTTGTCCAAAAGCTTTCTGCACTCTTCCCCCTGCCAAGACATCTCTCAAAACCTAGGCATAGTGCCCCTTATTTACTAATAGCCTTATAAGTCATATTAACTACGACTAGTCACTGGAGATTTTATGAAAATCACAGATTTTCGGAAGCTCTTAACAGGCTTAAACCAACAAGACATTAACAAAATAGCCACAGAATTGTACAAACGCATACCTAAATCAAGTAAAGAGGGTTATGATGGCGTTGACTATATAATTAGATCAATAACTGAACACCAAACTGAAAATAAAAATATCCAAACTGTAGATTTTAGATCTCTTCACGACGAGATAGATACATTTCTGAGCAATGCAAATGAAGGATACTATCTCAAACCAAACCGTATTGTCTCAAAAACAGAAAGGTCAAGATGGCGATTTGCAGTTATGCACTTTGTAAAAGAGCTACAAAAAATAAGCAATACTAGTGAAGATTATAATGATAGCAACATAGACCTTCTAAGCATATATGACATTCTTTCAAGAAGCTGTGGCTACTACGTTTTTAGATCTCAGGATCCTTTTGCCGCTATAGGAAAAACCCAATCTGAATATTACAAAATCTTATGTCAGAGAATATTTTATAGAGATTTAGATCAAAACCATCTTCCTACAATGATAGATAATGCCACAAAAATCTACTTAGACAGAAGAACACTACATATTTTTCTTATTAAAACCTTGATTTCATATATTAATACAAAAGAAGATATTTTAAATACCATAACAATTACTGAAGAAAAAGTAGAAAATGCAAGGCCAGAGCCATCTCGAGACGCCTGGTTCGTCGACGAATCCATGATGATGTATGAATTTAAAGATTACATTAAAAATCTTGCATCACTGGTGATGGGATTATACTTTAAACTTAATGAATATGAAAAGGGCTGTCAATATTATTGGAATATTTGTAATAAGTTTGAAATAGATGTATACAAAAATCGCGAACCTCAAGACCGCAAAGAAATCTTATTTTATTGTCTATTAGGCCTTGTTAACTCTTTTACAGATGATAATAAGATTTGGATTGCTACTTATGATAAATATAAAAAAGGAACTGAACCTCGCCAAGATCTTGTTAAAAAATATGAAGAAATAAAGAATAGCTTAGTTGAATAGATTTATATGAACAAAATTGTGTATATTTACCAAGATATTTTTTCCTAAACAAAAAGCGGGTGAGCCTGAATTAGCTCACTCGCTTTTTGTTAGACAAAAGACTGTACATAATGCTCACACATGAAAAAAGAGAGCAACAACCGCTTCTCTTCCACGGAATTCTCACAAGCCACTATGCTTCAGCGCAGCATATCATAACGCTTCCGAGGAAATATTTTCCATGTCTCTGGCTGCCACAACAACCTGAATGCGAACATCTCCGATACATCAAAGATCTACAAGTTCAACTTCTTCGGGACGCAGTTCTCTACCAAGAAAGAGACTGCCTGTGCGAGCAAAACGTTCCTGATTGTCTGTGGTCATGAAGTGATACTTGCCTTTTAGCGATGTATCACCGAGAAGCCCCATGACTTCCAGCTCCCTGTGCACAGCAAGTGCCACATTAGAGGCTGGATCAACTACAGTAACATCAGGACCCACGACCTCTGCCAGTGTCTGTTTCAAAAGCGGAAAATGCGTACAGCCCAGAATCATGGTGTCGGGCTTCTCGTCAGGACCTTTGCAGAGCAAATCGTCAAGATAATAATGGGCCATTGCTTCCACAATATGCCCCTGCATCAGTCCTTCTTCAGCCATAGCAACAAAAAGCGTACAGGCTTTAGCGCTGCACAAGGCGCTCGGTCGAAGACGTACAATCGCTTGTTCATAGACAGCACTTTTAATAGTCGCTTCCGTGGCAATAACTAAAATATGCCCATTGCGACTGACCGTAACAGCTGCCTGTGCACCTGGCTCAACGACGCCGACGACAGGCAGGGGGGAGAGCTCCTTGCGCAAAACAGGCAGAGCATTGGCCGTTGCGGTATTGCAGGCCACAACAAGCATTTTCATGCCGCGCTCAACAAGCTTTTTCGCCGCAAGCAAGGTATAACGAATAATTGTTTCCCGGCCCTTGGTGCCATATGGCAGACGCGCAGTATCCCCCAAGTAGAGGAGATCTTCCCAGGGTAAACGCTGAGCAATGGCGTTCAAAACGGTTAAACCGCCCATTCCCGAATCAAAAAGGCCAATGGGCAGACGGGTGTGTTCTTGCATAGACCCTCCGTTTTCATAACGAACAAGAGACAGAAAAAACAATCAGCACAAGGAAAGCTTGCGTTTGGCGAACTATCCGGACTTTTGCCTGTGCTGTCAATGCCAAGACTTTTCCACGCAGACGAAAGCCAGACTGACCCACAAGGGCAGCACACGGTGCCAGTCGGTAAGAATGACCACGCATACCCAGGACAAACGCCGATCCAAAGACATCAAATCCTGCCAATGAAGCCAGTTTGAAGCTGACAAAGAGAATGTCTTCCTGGAATACTTTTCGCCAGCGAAGCCGGATCCCATGGCCATTGCTGATTGTGCCGCATGATCGGAAGGCATGGATCTTAGTCCAACGATGCGGCGTCTTGACGTTACGTGTCGAACCCCCTAAAAGTCGAGAAAAGTTGATCTCTTTGCACGACGTGCAGCGCAAGGCATGGCACCAGGAACGTCTCAACCAAACACAAAGCCAAAGAAGGAATCATGCTGGGGATAGTCGACTACGGAGCAGGCAATCAGACAAGTGTTCGCCGAGCCCTGGACGCCCTTGGACTCTCCGCAACCATCAGCCACGACGCTGAAACGCTCAGCTCGTGCGAGGGTCTGATTGTACCTGGCGTCGGAGCAGCAGGCCAGGCCATGCAGCAGCTGCGCTCAACAGGGCTTGATGCTCTGCTTCGGGACGCGGTAAATCAAGGCAAGCCGCTGCTTGGCATCTGCCTAGGCTGTCAAATTCTCCTTGAACACAGCGAAGAAAATGACACCGACCTGCTTGGACTTATCAAGGGCCAATGCCGACGTTTTGCGTCCGATCTCAAGGAAGAGGATGGCCGACCAGCACCGGTTCCGCATATGGGCTGGAATACCTTACGCAATGTGCATACTACCTGCTCACTTCTCACCAACGTTGCCACCGAAGCGTTTTTCTATTTCGTGCACAGCTTCTACGTTGATCCGGATCCCAGCCAGATTATAGCCCAAAGTTTCTACGGACATGCTTTCACGGCCATTGTGGGGCACGAAGGGCTTTGGGGTGTACAGTTTCACCCGGAAAAAAGCGGAAGACCAGGGCTGCAAATTCTCAAAAACTTTTACCGTTATTGCCGCAAGGAAGATCGTCATGCTCAGTAAACGCGTGATTGTCTGTCTCGACGTTCGCAATGGCCGTCTGACCAAGGGCATCAAATTTTCTGGCAACATCGATATCGGTGACCCTGTGGAAAGTGCCAGACGCTACTACGAAGAAGGGGCCGATGAAATTGTCTTCTACGATATTACCGCCTCTGCTGAAAAACGGGGCATTTTCCTTGATGTTGTCTCAAGAGTCGCGCAGGCGATCTTCATTCCCTTCAGCGTAGGCGGAGGCATTGCCTGCCTTGAGGATATGCACGCAGTGCTTGATGCCGGTGCCGAAAAAATCTCCATCAACTCTGCAGCTGTCAAAAATCCCAAGCTCATCAGCCAGGGAGCACGAGAATTTGGTTCGCAGGCCATAGTCGTGGGCATGGACGTGCTGGCTGTACCCAAAACGGCTGCAATTCCCTCAGGCTATGAAATCGTCATCCATGGAGGCCGCCTGCACATGGGCCTTGACGCTCTGGCCTGGGCCAGACAGTGCCAAGAACTGGGTGCCGGTGAGCTCTGCGTGAATTCCATTGATGCCGATGGCACAAAAGACGGCTACGAACTTAACCTGACCCGCGCCATCAGCGATTATGTGTCGATCCCGGTCATCGCCTCAGGCGGAGCCGGCTGTCCGGCGCATCTTTTCGACGCCCTGACCACCGGCCATGCACAGGCCGCGCTGATTGCCTCAATTGTTCACTACGGCCAGTATTCCATAAGCGAATGTAAAACCTATCTCTCCGATCACGGGGTTTGCGTGCGGCAGACATGGTAGAGTTGCAGGAACGCTTCCATACGCTTTTGCAGCTTTTGCAGGTTCGTGCCCCGCTCGCCATTGCGTGCTCAGGCGGTCTTGACAGCCGTTTTCTCTGCCACGCAGCGTACTTGGCTGACGTTGATTTTCTGGCCATCCACGTGCAGGGGCCGCACATACCACAAAGAGAAAGCCGATACGCTCTGCGTTATTTTGCCGAGAACAATATCCCCTTCGTCAGCCTGACGCTCAATCCCCTTACAATCCCCTCAGTTGCCAGAAACACGCCAAGGCGCTGCTATTTTTGCAAAAAGTACCTTTTTCAGGGCATCAAGGCACTGCTTAGCAAAAAACAGCAAGGCCATCGTCTGCTCTGCGACGGCACAAACCTTGATGATCTTCAGGAATACCGCCCAGGTCTGGCAGCGCTCAACGAAGAAGCTGTGTTTTCCCCCCTGGCCTCGAGCCAACTTGACAAAGAAAGCCTGCGAAGTCTGGCTCGGGCAACTCATCTCAGCGATGACGATCAAAAAGCCAGTCCCTGTCTTTTAACGCGCTTTGCTTACAACGAAACTATCACCCAAACAGAGCTCATGACGATTGACAGATGTGAAGAAGCTCTGCTGAACAAATTGGAGCAGCATGGCTTAAAGCCGCAGTTTCGCCTACGTATGACTCCAAGCCCTCTGCTGCAGATTAGCCCCTTTCCCGAAGAGATCCGCCCCGTTCTGCACGATATTCTTCTTCAGCATAAACTTTGGCCATGCCGCCTTTTGATCTCAGAGAGGGTTTCTGGCTTCTTTGACCGTCAAGAAAAAACGGAAAACCTCCCCCTGCTCTGAAGGCTGGCGACTGAAAAAGGCTTTAGGCTAGCCTTTTTCCTGGATTGCAGCCTTTACAGAAAGAAAACCAATAGACTTTGTAAAAAAAAGCATGTAGTAATTAGTGCCCTGAAAAAGGAGGCTCATACATGCTTTCTATTGATGGCTTTCTCAAAAACATTGATGCTGACATTCCCGATCCAAAAAGGACTTCTCACACGATCATTCTCCATAAATTATCGGATATAATAATCATTTCTCTTATATCAATAATATGTGGATGTGATTCACTTCAAAAAATTGAAGCCCTTTCAAAAGTAAGAGAAAAATTCTTTTCTTCTTTTCTTGACCTTCATAATGGTATACCAGACATAGACACTATAAGAAGATGCTTTGAAAAAATAAATCCACAATTACTATCAATGTGTCTATACGACTATTTAGACGAAATTACAAAAGCACAATCACGTGATGTAAGGCATGTCGCATTTGGCACAGATGCAATTGATAAAAGTGAATCAAAAGTACATAAACCATATCACGCATTAGCATGCTTTTACACTGACAACCAAGTTATATTGAGCGATAATTGTTTACTAGAAAATGCAAATATAATAGATAGATTCTATGATCTTATAAAAATTGTTAGCATAAAGAATTCTATCATAACTGCGACGCTCTATTTTGTCAAAGAGAAATTGTTAAAACAGCGATAAAAGAAAAGGCAGATTTTGTTTTTTGTGTCAAGGACAATCAACCTACATTGAATTCTGATATAACATTATTCATGAAAAATTGTGAATATCCATATGATATTGAAAAAACTGAAAAGAAACATGGAAGAATTGAAACGCAAAGATATCGACTTATTCCTGATATAACATGTATAACAAATAAAAATGAGTGGCAAGGCGTTAAATCAATTGGTGAAGTGAGAAAAAGTGCTATAATCGGTGATAAAACAACCGAAGAAACAAAATATTATATCACTTCTCTTACCGATATAGAAGAATTCGCCAATTTAAAGAGATGGCATTGGAGAATTGAAAACAATCTCCCTTGGGAGCTAGATGTAACTTTCAGAGAAAAGAGCAAAAAGACGAAGCAAAGTAATCTTTCAAAGAATCTAAATATTATAGGAAAATTTGGATTAAATTTATTAAAAAGGGCCAAGGAAAATGCTCTTGATAAACGAGCAACTAAACCTGAAATAATGATTAGGTGTGCAGCAAAAACTTATAATGTTAAATGTCTGCTTCTTGGAAAGCCTTTCTAAATAAAAAATTTATAAAAATTTTTAAAAGAAAAGGAAGTCTCCAAAGGAGGCTTGAAAGGCAAGTTTTCCGTTTTCTGGTTGAAAGGGCCTGACATAGAGCTGTCTGGACACCGCAGAGCAGTTAGAGAAAATTTTGAAATTGGGCTTCGTTCCGTTGCAAGCCTGATACAGATAATTGCTGCTGCAACCCTGCCTTTTCAGAAAAAAGTAGACTTTTCTAAAGATACGAAGTATAAAAGAAATTTCCACTTAACCTTTTAGGAGGATGCTATGGCTCATAAGAAAGTCGAACGTCGCAAGGAACTGGATCGTCGTCGTCAACGCCGCCAAGAACGGATTAAACAACGTGAACGTCAGGCCAAAGGTCAGGCCAAAGCTTAAGTTTTTTCAGCTTGCGCAGGAAAACTCCCTGCCTAGGAGCGGACGTCGCCTCGTCACGATGCCCGTAAGTTATTTTTATGCCTATTTACGAATATCAATGTCCCAAATGTGGACGCACGTTTGAAGAGTGGGTCAAAGTATCTGAAGCGCACGGAGAAGAGGCGTGTCCTGACTGCGGCACATTCTCTCCCAGACTGATCTCCCAGACATCCTTTGTTCTTAAAGGTGGCGGCTGGTACGTAACTGATTACGGCTACCGCAAAGGAGTGAAAGAAGATAGCGAAGCGGCCAAAGCCACTGACGCAGGCGCGAAGGATGAAAAAAAAGGCGAAAAGAGCCAAGAGACCAAGGCCAGTGACAGTGGCAAGACGCAGGGCAGCGACAAGAACGCCAAGCCCCAAAGCAAACCCACAGCCAACACGAGCAAGACAAGCAGCAAAAATGCTCAGGCCAGTCCTGCCGCATCCTGATGTACCGGCCTACGGCTTTGCCCGTATCGTCCTGCTTCAGGTCAGCGGGTGCATGTTTTGCAGACGATCAGCCAAATCTCGAGTTTTTTCGCCAGCAGCAGCTTTGTCAGGTCATGCAGGTATAGGCAAGCGACTTTGACGAAGCAAGAAGCAAAAAACACACGGAGGCAGCGTTTCCTCCCCGACCACACGTCGGGCCCCCCACGCTGAAGATAGTCGATGATTGATCGCTACACACGCCCGGAAATGGGCAATATTTGGACGCTTGAAAATCGCTACAGGGCCTGGCTGGCCGTGGAGCTCGCCGTCTGTGAAGCATGGGCCGATATGGGGCGCATTCCCAGAGAGGCTGTATCCCATATTCAAAAGACAGCGGATATCGACGTCGCGAGAATTTTGGCCATTGAGGAAACCACACGCCACGATGTCATTGCGTTTCTGACCTCGCTCGAAGAAAAAGTGGGGCCGGATTCCCGCTTCATCCATCTCGGCTGCACGTCATCGGATATCGTGGATACCGCCAATGCCCTGCTCTTCAAACAAGCTGGTGAATTGCTGCTCAAGGATCTGGACCATCTGCTCGATGTACTCAAAACGCTGAGCATCAAGCATAAGGGTGTACTATGCATGGGAAGGACGCATGGCATCCATGCAGAACCGACCAGTTTCGGGCTGAAGATGGCTGGCTACTATGCGGAATTTTGCCGACATAAACGCCGGGTGCAGGATGGACTCAAGGATGTCTGCTATGGCAAGATTTCAGGCGCTGTAGGCACCTTTGCCTTTGTGTCACCCGAACTTGAAGCGCGTACCATGGACAAGCTCGGCCTTAACGCTGATCCCCATTCCACGCAGATTATCCAGCGTGACCGCTATGCACACTTTTTCTCTCAGCTTGCGGTCATGGCCGGTGGCATTGAACGACTGTGCATAGAACTGCGTCATCTGCAGCGCACGGAAGTTCGGGAAGTGGAAGAAGGCTTTCGCAAAGGGCAAAAGGGCTCATCAGCCATGCCCCACAAGAAGAATCCCATTTCCGCGGAAAATCTCTGCGGTCTCTCAAGGCTTATGCGCAGTAACGCTCTAGCGGCCATGGAAAATCAAGCACTCTGGCATGAACGCGATATCAGCCATTCCTCAGTAGAACGGGTCATCATGCCCGACTCAACGATCCTGGCCGATTACGCTCTCAATCGCTTAAGCTCTCTGCTCGCCAATCTCGTGGTTCACCCGGAGATGATGCGTGAAAATATGGAGCGTTCCTACGGTCTCTTTTTCTCACAGCGTGTACTGACGACACTCATTGATGCCGGCATGCCGCGTCAGAAAGCCTATGAAGCGGTACAGAAACAAGCCATGGAAAGCTGGACCAAAAGGGTCTCCTTCCCCGAATTGATTATGGCCGACAGCGAAATCGCCAATCTTCTCGGCCAGGAGCGTCTGCGTGAACTTTTTGACGCAAACTTCTATCTGCACAATGAAGATCAGATCTTTGCCAGAGTCTTTGACGACGCATCACTCAACTGACCTCTCTGCCTGCAACCTTCAGGAGGCAGCGTAGCTACGACCTGCGCTGAACATTCCATGCAAAATATTCAGTCAATCAAACAAGATCTTGCCAAACTACTGCGTCAGCTGTCATACCGTGAAGGCGATTTTACTCTCGCCTCCGGTCGCCACAGTGACTACTATTTTGATTGTCGCGTAACCGCCCTGAATGCCCGCGGATCCTGGCTCATAGGTCAGATGTTCAACCATTTGCTCAAAGGCCACCCTATCAAAGGCGTTGGCGGCATGAGCATGGGGGCAGATCCTCTGGTTACCGCGACCACGGTTATTTCCCATCAGCTGGCCCATCCCCTGCATGGCCTTTTGGTACGCAAAGAAGCCAAATCTCACGGAACAGGCCAATATGTGGAAGGTATGGGCAATTTTCAACCGGGTGATCGCATTGCCGTACTAGAAGATGTTATCACCACAGGTGGTTCTGTGCTTAAAGCCTGCGAACGCCTGCGTTCCGCAGGACTGACCATTGACTGCATCTGTGTCATACTTGACCGTGAAGAAGGCGGCAGACAGACCTTGGAAGCCCAAGGCTATGAAGTCCATGCTCTCTTCACCCGTAATGAACTTCTCGAATTTTCACGTTCCGAATAGGGAGCTCATAATGGGGCTACAGAGTTTACGTGACCACAACTCTTGGCTGTCTCTCTTCTCCAGTGGCCTTGACAGACTCTCGCTTACCCTCTTCTGTTTCCTTCTTTTTTCCCTCCCCTCCTCGTCCTGGGCCGAAAATTGGCGTGCAGATCTCAAGAATACCTGCCTGCCCGGCCATTTCGTGGCTGTTGACAAAGAACGACATAAATTTTTCTTCCTTGAAAAAAACAATCCCCTGCAGCCAACTTACGAATTTCCCTGCATGACCGGACAGCGTCCTGGCGACAAGCAAATTGTCAATGATCTGAAAACGCCTGAAGGCATTTATTTCATTCAGACAAAAATAGCCAACGGTCTTGATTTCAAAGAATACGGCGGCATTGCCTACACGTTGAACTATCCCAATCCCGTAGACCGCCTCAGGGGAAAAACCGGTTACAGCATCTGGATTCACAGCAAGGGTTTCGGTCTTGTGCCCACCAAGGGCTGTGTAGTTATCGGTCTCAAAGACATTGACACCGTGGGTCCCAGACTGACACCGGGTACAGCCGTCATTCTGGCAGAAGAAATGCAGCTGCCCTCTGAGCTCGCGCCGAGCGATCAGGCTGAAGAGCTTCGCTGCATGATGCGCGAATGGAGCCAGGCCTGGTCACAGCGCTCACCAAAGATGTTCGATTTTTACGATCCCGATGCCTATTCCAAAGCTACAGAAAATTTCTCAGCTTTTCGCGCTAATAAAGAACGCATCTTCAAAACCATCAATTCCATCAAACTGTACAATCGCGATATTCATGTTCTTGAAGGACCAGGCTACTGGGTAACCTGGTCTGAACAGTGCTATGCGGCCTCCAACCATTCCACAGAAGGTATCCGCCGTCTCTACTGGCAGCGCGGAGACGATCAGCGTTTTCGTATTGTCGGCATGGAGTGGTTCCCGCAGCATACAGGTCTGCTCGACGATTACAAACAAGGCCGCTTGGTGGCAGAGGCGACATCAACGGTTTTCGACGACAGTACCAATGACTTGGCTCTGCCACCTGTACTTCTCGCAGGCCAAATGGCTCCGCCAATCAAACAGGAACAGCTGGTGGCCGTACGGCATGAACCACCCACCCCCGTGCTCTCCATGCCGCAAAATCAGCCTGCTGAAATCGACTGGAGCACAGACAAACGTCTTGATGCGGCTCAGCCCAAGGCTCTTGAGGAGCCAGCCCCAATTTCCGATGCCAAGGAGCCCAAGAAGACGCAAGAGCCTTCGGCAAACAAAGAAGCCGACAGTTCGCGCAAAGCAGCGCCAGAGAACACAGCTCTAAGTGCTGAAGATCGTCGCAAGCTTCAAGAGGCTCTGCAGCGTTTTGTGAAACTGCTCACTCAGCATGATCCACAATATGCTGAATACTTTTCTCAAAAAGACTTCAACCGCGTGCCAAATGTCCCCAAACAACGTTCCCTGCGCTCGCTCTTACGCAGACTGGAAAACCTTGCCAGCGAGGCGTGGCTCAGGGACTATCTCGGCAGCGTGGACGTCAGTAAACAGGCTGAACTCTACACCACACAGAATGATCTTTTGCTCATGGGCCCAAAAACCAGGACAGAAGGCAAATGTCAAATCTGGTGGCAGAAAAAACCTGAAGGTTCCTTTGAAATCGTTGGTTTTGTTTTCACGCCTTCAGCTACTCCTCTTTCCGTAACCTGGCTTGAACAAATCAGCGCTGAAATCACCGAGACAGTGTCCGGCTGGTACAAAGCCTGGGCTGCAGCAGATCTTGATGCGTATATGCACTATTATGCTGAAAACGCCGTACAACAAGGTCGTCGCGGGGCTAAAGCCATTCGTCAGCAAAAAGAGATACTCTGGAGCCAGAATAAACCCGTATCTATCACCTTCACCGGTCTGCGCGTCCTCTCCAAAGACCATGAGGTCAGCGTAGACATGAGCCAAACCTTTGAAGACGCAACGGGGAAAAAAGATCACGGCATCAAAGTTTTGCGCATGCAGTACAATGGTCAGCGTTGGGAAATCCTTGATGAGGGCTGGAAACCAGGCGACTTCATCAGACCCTAAGTTCAATTTGGGCTGTTGAAGACTTGCTCTCGCTGGGCCTATGCTGCCTGCTCAAAGAGACTAAGGCACGCCGTCAACGTGGCGGCTTGGCAAAACAATCAGAGCTAAGGAATGTTCATGAACAGCCTGCAAGAGATCCTCAATCAGATCAGTGGCTTCGTCTGGGGCCCAATTATGCTTGTGCTGCTTGTCGGCACGGGCTTTTATCTCACACTGGGACTGCATTTTTTTTCGTTTCGCAACTGGATTCCCGCCTATAAATGCCTTTGGCATGGTCGCAAACACCAGTCCAAAGAAGGAGAAATCTCACCTTGGAACGCCTTGATGACCGCCCTGGCCGCTGATATCGGTACGGGCAATATCGTGGGCGTGGCCACAGCCATTGCCGTGGGCGGCCCAGGTGCGCTGTTCTGGATGTGGGTCACGGCCCTGGTCGGCATGATGACCAAATTTTCCGAAGTTCTCCTTTCCGTCTATTTCCGGGAAAAAACACCTGCCGGCAACTGGGTTGGCGGGGCTATGTACTTTATTAAAAACGGTCTTGGCGCCAAATGGAAATGGCTGGCTACACTCTTCGCCATTTTTGGCATGATCGCCTGTTTCGGTATCGGTGCCATGGTACAGGCCAATTCCATCAGCGTTAATCTTGAGAAAACGTTCTCCATCCCAGAATGGCTTACAGCTTTGCTGCTCCTGCTTTTCGCGGGCTTTGTGCTGATCGGCGGCATTAAACGCGTAGCCCAGGTCACAGGCAAGCTCGTCCCCTATATGGCCCTGATCTATGTGGCCATGTGCCTGATTATCATCCTCATGCACTTCACCAGCATTCCCCGAGTCTTCTGGTGGGTGGTCACTGACGCCTTCACGCCTACGGCAGCTGAAGGCGGCTTTGCCGGTGCATCCGTCATGCTCGCCATTCGCATGGGTATGGCACGAGGCATCTTTTCCAATGAAGCAGGCCTTGGCTCCGCACCCATGGCCCATGCAGCCTCCACAGCTGAATCCCCCCTTGTACAGGCCTCCATTGGCATGCTCGACGTCTTTATTGACACCATCATTATCTGCAGTATGACGGGCTTTGCCATTCTGGTCAGCGTCACGCCTGAAGGTCAGTCGCTCTGGAGCAGTGGTATTAGCGGTGGTTTGCTGACAAGTCAGGCCTTCAAATGCAATCTCGCCAGTTTCGGTGAATACGGCGTAACCATCTGCCTGACGCTTTTTGCCTTCACCACAGGTCTTGGCTGGTGTGTCTACGGTGAGCGCTGCGTTATTTACCTCTTCGGCGATAAGGCGCAGAAAATTTTCCGCTATGTCTATGTCGCATCCTTTGGCCTTGGCGCCATCTTAGCTCTTGATGTAGTCTGGCTCTTTGCCGATATAGCCAATGCTCTGATGGCTCTGCCCAATATTCTGGGTATTCTGCTGCTCAGTCCGGTACTTTTCCAGATCGTGCAACAGGAAGTCAAAAAGGACTCGCGCTTTGTACTTTAAAACCACGCTGCGCTGACGTCTGCCCCAAAAAAAAAGAGGAGGTACGCCTCCTCTTTCTTTTGGGCCTTTACAATAGTATCGCCCACGTTTCGAATCAGTGGAGAGATAGTGAGAGCCATTCGGAAACAGATGCTTGGTTCGTAGCCGTACCATTCCCCAAGAGTGGAAATCTGAAAACAAAAATCAAGGGTGTTCCTCTGGGAAGTCAGTTTTCCGCCAGGAATCCCCCACTTTAGCTGGGATGTCAACGCGCCCAAAAAACCATCAACGGACTGGCAGAAGCCAAAGCCTCAAGCGGCATTTCCACGGTTTGTGCTCCCATTTCCCATGCAGCGACCTGATAGGGCTGAAAATTGATGCAAATTCCTGCAGGTGTCAGCGTCAGGCTTGAAAAATTTTCAACAGATGGCTCTGTACCACGCAAAAGCATTTGTGTACGCCCTGTGCCATAGCGTTGATCTAGAAAAGAGCGTGACCATGCGCTCATCAGACGCAAAGCCTCGTCAGGTTTTTTGAAAAGATCTACCAGCTGTAAACGCTGCCCGTTGATCAGACTGTAGTTCAAGGTCACGACATCGAGATTGGCATGGGGACCTCCAACGTTATTCCAGAGACGAAAGGTGATGCTCAGCGCATTGGAAGAAGGACGCGAGACACTGAAATCAGCGGCCAGCTCAACATTCTGGTTCAGCCCGTCATTCTGGGACGACCCCATTTCCTCAGTCAGATTATCGTAGTCAAAATTACGCTCAAAGGCATCAGCTATATCTGCTGCCCATTGCCTAATATCCGTATCCACATCACTACGGCCAATGGACGGATAGGAAATGGCAATGGACATATGGGGATTGGCAGCCGTCTTCTGCTCTGGCAGAGGGCGGATCAAAAGATGCTCAATAATACCAGGCAGACTGGACCCTGAAATTTGCTCTATGGCTCTGACTTCTTCCTGCTTTTGTTCGTGGGCAGGATTTTTTGTTGTGATGAACTCAACACCAATATTTCCGTTACATGTGGCTGCACCAGCGTTTTCAGAAGCACTGCGAGCAGCCATAGTTTTGGCCAAATCCTGTTCAACGGCTTGAGCAAGCTCCTCAGCTGGCGGCAGGGCTTGGGGCAGAGTCTGAGACGAATCACTTTCTTTGGCTTCAGCACAAAAGGCAAGGCCAAGAAAAAAGAAACACAGTGCCAAAGAACGACGTAAGCACACAAAAAGAACATGAATCATAGCAAATAACTCAAAGCGCAAAAGATCACGGTAAACTGCAGACAGCGACCGTTTCTATGGTCTCAAAACGACCTGCCGTCAATGGTTTTTTACGATTTTTTTTAACCTTTGAATCCACGTATAAGCAGCAGCAGATACTTGCGATCTCGCAAAACAGTGCAGGTGCCAAAGAAAAGATAGGCCCAGGAGTAAAGTCGATGAAAACGCAGGGGGTCTGGCTGTAAGCCTAAAAGCTGCGCTACAGGCCCCTCGTAGAGAGGAGCAAGAAATTGCCCCATAAAGAGCAGCAAAAGCCAAACAGCCTGACGCTTGTGCAGATGCAGATTAATCACAAGGGCTATGGCAAAAAAGGATTGGGCGGCTGTCAGGAGGATTTCCTGATACTGATGGCTGTCGAGATTCATGGGGGGAGTCAAGCCTTGCGAGGAAAAGGCGTAAACCCAGGGAATCATGCCCACAAGCAGAGTCCACTGATTGAGTTTGGAGGCTAAAAGGCTGCCCAGGGCAAGCCCGGCATTGCCACGCATGGCAAACATGATGGAAATGATAAATTCAGGTGCTTCCGAGGCAATGGGGGCAATCCACTGCACAAGCAGAAATTCATTAACCCCCAAGAGCTTTCCGCTTCTCACCAAATTTTCACTGAATGGTTCCGCATTAAAAGCTATGACCAGTGCAGAAAAGAGAAAGAGCAAGAAAACGCAAAGCTTTCTCCGAGTCGGCTGCATGCTGGCAAGCACCGCAGCCGGTCCTTCAATGGGTTCATCTTCAATGCCTCGGTGAACGATAATCAGCATATACCAGGCATAAAGGCCGAGCAAAACAAGACCATCCACCCAGGTCAAAGAGCCTTTGAGAGGGATGATCAGAGCATAAAGCGTGGCAAGCCCAAGAAAGAATATCTCCGTACGCTTTTCACCACGCAAGCGAATGCCTTTGTGAAAGCGGCTTGCAAAAATCAGCACAAGCACACTCCAGCCCAGACCTATCAATAAACGATTGGCACCTGTCATATTGGCGATGGCAAAATGGGAATAGCTACTCTGTGGATGCTGACCTGCCATCCAGGTAAAATACATGTCCACGGCGTATTCGGGCAAAACCGCTATCAAAGCGACCACGGCTATGGCCACAGCCTGGGGCATGTCAAGCTGCCCGGCTTCGCAGGCCCAGGTCAAAAGAAAGGAAGCTCCGAGAATGGCCAGACCGGCAAAAGCGGCCAGCACGATGGGAGAAGCCTGTCCGGGAAAAAATCGCAGCAAAAGGCCTGGAACAGTCAGCAAAATGGCCAGGAAAAATGGACGGAAGGCATGTGGCATAACGAACCTCACAGACAAAAAAAGACCTTGGCATACAAGCATGCCAAGGTCTCACTCATCGATTCCGGGAAAATCGACGACGATACCAGACCAAAAGGTCAGGCTGTTGATATCGTCCAAGCCTCACGGGCTCAGTTACTCCCCTTGTAAGAAAGTCACTATAGCAATTTAGCAGGCACGTCAAGACCGCCGCAAAATGCGCAGAGCATTGGCCACGGCAAGCAAGGTCACACCCACATCGCCAAAAACTGCAGCCCAGAGACCGATCAAACCAAAAGCGCCAAGGCCAAGAAAGGAAAATTTAATGATCAGGGTCAGCGCGATATTCTGCCAGACAATTCGCATGGTCTTTTTGGCAATAGTCAGCGCCGTTGAGAGCTTGGTTAGCTCATCGGTCATCAGGACGACATCCGCCGCCTCAATGGCTGCGTCAGCGCCCAAGCCGCCCATGGCAATACCAATATCAGCACGCATCAGCACTGGCGCATCATTGATGCCATCCCCCACAAAGGCCAGCTTACCATGCTTTGGCATATCCCTAAAAAGGCTTTCAACACAAGCGACTTTCTGGTCGGGTAAGAGTTCTGCCTGATAGTGGTCTATGCCAAGCTTGGCGGCAACATCAGCGGCCATACGCTTTTCATCGCCTGTGAGCATCACAAAGCGGGCGACACCGGCCTGGCGAAGTCTTTGAAGCGCCATACAACTATCACTGCGCAGACGATCCTGAATGACCAAAACACCAAGATAGCGCTCATCTAAGGCCACATAGACCTTGGTTCCAGGCAGATCACAGGCTGTAACGTTCAGCCCCTGCTCCTGCAAAAAACCTTGATTACCAACCAATAGCCTTTGCCCCTGATAGCGTACCTGTATACCGAGACCAGAAAACTCATGGCTGTTTTCAAGAGCAGTCAGTTCACAGCCTGCCTGACGGGCTGCCTCGACAATGGATCGGGCAATGGGATGCTCCGAAGCATTTTCAGCCAAAGCTGCGTAGCGCAGCAGAGTCCTGGCCTCAACGCCGCTTGCGGGAAGAATCTGGCTGACAGCAAAGACGCCCTCACTTAAGGTGCCTGTTTTATCGAGCACAAGGGTGTGCAGCCGACTAAGAGCTTCAAGATAATTGCTGCCTTTAATCAGGATGCCGTTACGCGACGAGGCGCCAATGCCACCAAAAAATGTCAAAGGAATGGAAACAACAAGGGCACAGGGACAGCTGACAATGAGAAAGACTAAAGCCCGCCGTATCCATTCTGCCCAGTCCCCATGGAACACAAGCGGCGGCACAAGGGCTAAAAGCAGCGCCATACCGACCACGAGCGGCGTATACCAGCGGGCAAAGGTCGTAATAAAAAATTCTGTGGGCGCTTTTTTAACAGCGGCATTTTCCACAAGATCAAGAATTTTGGCCACCTGCGAGTCGGCATAGACGGCCGTGACGCGTAGGTGCAAGAGCCCATGCATATTGATGCAGCCAGAAAGCACCTGATCATTGGGGGCGACATTACGAGGCAGCGATTCACCTGTGAGCGCACGGGTATCAAGGGCAGAATGTCCCTCAAGAATAACGCCATCAAGAGGGATACGCTCACCGGCGCGCACCAGAATCTCTTCACCAAGGCCAACGTCCTTGGCCAGAACATCCTTCTGCTGCCCGTTGCGTAGCACTCTGGCTGATTCAGGGCGGATATCAAGCAAGGAGGCAATGGAACGCTTGGACTTATGCACGGCACGCTCCTGCAAGTACTCGCCTATCTGATAAAAGAGCATGACAGCGCAGCCTTCAGGATACTCGCCAAGGCAAAAGGCCCCAATAGTCGATATGGTCATCAGAAAATTTTCATCAAAAAAATTGCCGTGCAAACTGTTGATCACGGCACGACGCACAACACTCTGACCCAGTAAAACGTAAGCACAAGCAAAGAGCGCAAATTCAAGCACTGCCGGCAGAACAAAAAGGCAGTGTAGGACAAAGGCCGCAAGAAATAACGCCCCGCCCAGACAGATGACAGAAAAGGCTGCGCGTTGATGTTCGCTATCAACAATGCTTTTGCTATCATCCTCAAGGCTGACCTGAACGTCTGGCTCAAATTTTTTCACAATGCAGGCAATCTGCTCAGCGATTTCGGCAATTTCGGCAGACGTAGTCAACCGCAGACGCTGTTTAAGCAAGTTCAAGCTAGGCTTTTCAACCGATGCAAGCTTTGTGATTTCCTGCAGGATTTTGTCTGCACAATGGGGGCAGGTAAGACCTTTGAGCAAAAAGGAAAGCTGTCTGGCTAGGCCTGTCTGCTCCTGCACCAGCACATCGGGCTCATAATACTTCACAATCTTTTTAGCGTGCTTTTCATAATGCGAGGCCTTTTCACGGGCATCTGTAAAAATCTGCAAGCGCTGCTGGGCAAGATTCAAGGAAGCGGAAAGGACACCGGGCACAAGAGCAACTTCACGCTCGATTTTCGCTGCGCAATTCGGGCAGGTGAGCCCTTTCAAGAAAAATGAGAGTTCCATAGCAAACCCGCAGATCCGCCTGATCAAAAATGTTGTTTCAAAGCCTACGAGAATGGCTCAAGAAGATGCTCAAGGCCCATAGACACAATTTTCTCGACATGTTCATCTGCCAGGGAATAAAAGATGACCTGCCCTTCACGGCGAAAGCGGACAATATTGGACAGTTTCAACGCATGCAGATGGTGGGAAACGGCGGATTTTGTCACCCCAAGCGTTACGGCGATATCGCAGACACACATTTCGTGCGTCAAAAGGCACTGCAACAGTCGAATTCTCGTCTGATCCGCAAAAAGCTTGAAGAGATTGGCCAAATTCAATGAGACATTGGTGTCCGGCAAACGTTCACGGACGTAGTCCACGATGTCGGGATGCAAAACCTGACAGTCCGTTGTCGGCTCGTAATGCTCGGTCTTTGCCATAAGCGATCCTATAGTTGAAAAATTGTTCAACTAAGCAATAAGCCTGGCCTAGCTCCATGTCAAGCAAAAGAAAGGCGCGGCCACAAGCCGCGCCTTTTGCAGAAAGCAGATTTACGCTATGCACTATTTTTGGCGTTTCACTTCGATGGAATAATACACATACGGTCCATGGCGCTGCACAATTGTGGAGTAGGCAAGGGCCTTACGTGCTCTCGTCAATATGCTATCAATAATTAAATTTACAAATTTGATTTCATCGTAGCGTTTATCGGTTCGTTTAGCCATCACTCTTATCGATGTTTTGTCCTTTAAAAGAGCCAGCCCAATAAATTCGATAGCTTCTCTTGGCGAAGAAAAATAATAGCCGAACGTAAAATCATCAACCTCAGGAGTTAAATAAAAATAATTTGTATCGATCGTTTTTTCTATAGATTCAGTTTCATTGACTTCATCCCAGCTATGAGTGACACGCATTATATCTTCTGTAGCATTAAAATATTTATGAGAAATAAAACTAAATTTTCTTTTTTCATTGGCATCATTGTCATCCCAAGTTACATCAACTGCGTACCACTTATTGTCTATTTCTATTAGGTTCCAGACGTGTTTCTGTTTTCCCGCAATACCGCTTTGCATATCAACTTTAAATCCATACATTGAGCAGAGCATATAGAAAGCGTCACAGTAACCTTGACAATTGGCTTTACGGTCTAAAAAAGCGCCTAACGCTGTGGCATGACGAGGCATGTTCTTAGTAGCAGCTTGCGTATAATAAGAAACATATTTACAGATTGTATCGTGAAAAAATAATTCCGCACGCAGCTTAGTCATAGAGGCCGCTTGTTCTATGATATTAATAGCTATATTATATAACCGAAATTCATCATCAGTCAATTTTGTTGTATCATTTTTATGGTAGGCATCAGCAATACGCATGCCTGGATAATATGTTAATTTATAAAGTACACGAGCCGCATTTTTGTTGTTTTTTAAGACTTTAGAATAAATATGCGGAAGATTGCAGGAATATAAAATGTCGTCATTGGAACCCATATAACCATTGGTATAATTGACAATAAATTCCGTTCGTCGCTCATCGACGCAATCGCGCACAAAAAAAATAAGACTTTCACGATCGCTAATGGGCGGAGATTCAACACGTTGTTCAAAAGCAGCAACATGATCCTGCCAAAACGTGAGAAAAAGAAAAATTGTTATAAGTAATAAAGAGTTTTTACCCATACTGAAAATTCGCGCCTCGTGTACACTCTCTACAACCCGTTTGCCCCGAGTGTCAACACCTTTAGCCATTTTCTTGTCTATCAAATAAAAATTATTGCCATTTCTTAATATTTTCTATTCATAACTTACCATTTCAAATTGTTATGCTAAAGCCTAGAAGCTACATTAAACGCAGATATTACAATACTCTTCAAACAAATATTAAATATAAAAACAACACTCACACCAAAATTTAAAATTAAAGAAATTATTTCAGGCGTCGACCTAATTCAAAAGCCTCTCTTACTCCATCCGTTTTGTAAACGTCACCCTTAGCCTCTGCGCCTCTTACTAGCACTCTACCGATATCTTCTAACCCAAAATATTTACGTATCAAGTCATACTGAACAATAATAGAATCAAAAAGTTCATCTAATACATCTGCACCAACAAGAATAAGGCCAAGCTTACTTATAGCAAAGTCATTTCTTATAGGGTTATGAAGTCTATCTATTAAAGATTTTAACTGCGCACTTATACCATAAAAATAAACTGGAGATGCAATAACAAGTATATCAGCATTCTTTAATTTATCATAAACAAGATTCATGTCATCACTTTGAACACATATATTGTTGTTTTCTTTGCGACACGCATTACAACCTTTGCAAGGATTAATTTTATAATCTACAACAGATATTATTTCAACTTCATTGTGAATTTTTGCGCCTTCCACAAAGGATTTTGCCAGAATATCAGTGTTACCATTTTTGCGTGGACTACCCACTAATACAATGATCCTACTCATAACTATAATCCTTATATGTAATTTTGAAAAAGCTGGACAACAACATATTGTATCTAATTATCTAGCTTCAAAAATGGATGGCAAGCCAGGAATGTTTCGAATTCACGGCCTTTAGATCAAAAGGCTTCGATATAATCACAATAATTTTTAAACAACTTTAATACATCACAACATTTCAATAAAATACATAAATATAAAACTACACATTGAATGTATTGCCTAGCGCCCTTAACCTGCCAGAGGATTTTCTTGCTGTGATTTCGCAGTGCTTTCAAGAAAAAAACAGAATGAGTGATCCAATTCTTGTGGACCACCCTTTCTGTTTTCCATTGCACTGTCAAGATCGGTGATCAGCGAGGGCAGAAGCGTTATTGACTGCTATCGGAAAACCTGGAACCGTGATTTCCTCGCCAGATAGCAAAGAATCCTGATTAACGATTCAGATTTATGACAGTAACACCGTTGTTATGAGCCCAATGGACCTTACTGTTTTCGATTATCCAATCTTCTCCGTTTCTGAAGACAATGCGCAAATCATATGTAAGGTCATCATTCCCATCTTCATTCCATGTTATTTTCCAATATTGCCCATGCCTTAGACATTTATCAAGACTCTCAAGTAGATCATCACCCCAGTCATTCTCTGCATTTGCACTGATGTAGAATTCACATACTTCACGGCCTAACATATTATTAATCTGAATAGTTTCATCAGCATTAGCAAATGAATTCAGAGCCAACAGACACAATACAGTAAAAGCTATTCTTTTTAACATGGTAGCACCCATTATTACACGGTTGTAATATTAGCTAATCCAAAAACACTTTGTGAAAGACATGCATGATAAGAGTGGATATCACGCCGCACCTTGGCTGCTGAAGTTTATACTATAATTTTGCCGTATTTTCAAGAAAAAAATGGAAAATCCAATCGTACGTTACTGTTCACAGCCCTTGAGCACAGGGCGCTGTGATAGAGACCGGCAAGCCATTGAGACGCCTGCCTTGAAGTGGGACGACACGAAGGGAAGCACGAAGACTTGCCCTACCCTGTGCGTTTAAAAAAGCTGTTAAAAGGGAAATTGTTGTGCTACAATTTCCAGCATAGAAAAGCAAAGCCAAATCAAAAAACTCATTCAATATTCAAAGCGTTGATGGCGTAATTCAGGGAATATCGTGGAAATATTGCCGCCTTCTCGCCAGATCAGACGCTTATTCTTATCAATACAGGAAAGATACCGGAGGCAGCACTTCCTCCCCGGCCTGAAGGCCGAGGTTTCCGTGCTGAATATTTGATGAAAATTCATATTCACAAGGATGCGTTTAAGCCTCTTTTCAAGAAGCCGCGCTATGTCTCATGGTACAGGGAAGCATCCCATCATCAGAGGAAAGACGACTGTACAAGGCTCAAGACAACCATCGCGAGGCAATGCATACCCCTCCTTCGCTGGTATGACGATGCGGTGATTGGGACGCCGAGAGCGGAAATCTATACATGGGTAGACCCGCGGTTTCTCTCCCGAAGACATAATGACATTCAGTATGTCCTCTGCCTGAAAACGCTTCAGCAGGCCTTTGACGATGACTGCTCAAATCTCGCTTTCAAGACCGTGGATTCCCTTTTGACAGAGAAAGAAAAGGAAACGGAATACGCATCTCCCGAATTCGTGAAGAGAAACGACGGATTCTATGAGATGAAGGAAAGAGTTCATCCCGCATACGAGAAATTCGACGGGAGGACTTTTCTGAAGCAGGTGGAACATCTCAAATCCGAATACATGAAGAATCCCCCCGAATCCATTGCCGTTCGGACAGGATTCTCCGTAACCCATGTCTGCTCTTACGCCCTGTTCGCCGAAGGAATCGTCGAAGCGCCCTTTCTTACCATTCCTGTCGTCAATCAGGCCATCGAGGACTTCCTTTCCCTTGAGCATGAGTTCCTTCCAGTCCTTCAGGAAGCGCCTCTCCCGTCGATGAGCCGGTACATGAGAGAGAAATTCGCGGAAATGAAATATCCCTATGAGAACTATCGGAACGTCTCGAGGAACAGCCTCGTTCTCGATCCAGACTGGTTCGCCATCCTTGTCGACCGGCATGCCTCCCCTGAAGCGAAAGCGGCTCTGGAGGCCGAAAAAAAGGAATGGGAAGCGCGTTTGACCTCATAGTGGCCCAAGGGGAGAAAATAATAATCCTGCCTGAAGAACGGCAGGATTGCATCGATTTCCTATGAAAGAGCAATATCTGGAAGGCTCTTGCTCTAATTTTCCTTGTGACTTCGCTATCTGATATGGTCTGACGAAATTCACGGCGTCGGATTTATGAGGGCCTAAATCGGATGCTGATTCTCCCCTATTGAGTCAGTCGCCCTTGGATGGGAACGGGTATCAGTCAAGAAACGCCCCGGCCCAAATCCGGGACTGGAGCGCTTCCTGTCAATTTCATCTATCTTTGGCATACTTCGCGAAATCAGCGTGCAATTCCTTTGCAAAGTTCTTTAAATATGTCTGGTCACATTCATTGCCAAAGAGCAGCTTCTGCATATAGCCGTAGGCCGTGCTTTTTTGCACGCATCCCATGATCCGTATATGCCCCAGGCTGTCGGCAGAGAACTCCATGTAGCCGTCAGAATACGGCTCTTCCAGGCGGACTGTGCCTTCCAGAGTTTCATAGAGCTCGTTGAGGCCCATTGCAAATTCCGAAAGATCCCTGACATCGATATCCATTCCTGCGGATGCGGAAAAGCCGTCGCTGGATACGGACAAAATCAGGCTTGTATTGACCGGTGAAGACATGTCTTCTTCATAAACTTTCGCGAGCATTTCCAGCTGGAAGTCTTCAGTTTGCAGGCGATACATGACGCTCTCCAA
>JAGADH010000065.1 GCA_017613715.1 Desulfovibrio sp.
ACAAAAAGGCTGCCTTTTGGGCAGCCTTTTTTGATCTTGGACGATGCTCTTCAGCACTTTTTCGATATTGCTTCTCTGGCAATTGCCGTAAAACGTGTAAACCTTGCAGAGGCTCATAATCGCCAGTCGTCAAGCTCACGGCAAACGACTGACTTTTTCCTGAAAATCTTCCGTGTCTATGGCTAAAATCCAGCAGAGATCTCGTATTGAGACAATCTCATGTCATGCTATGCTCGTGCAAAGCATGGTGGCTGAGCATGCGTCTGGCCTCTGCTTTCAGACATCAGCGGCAGAACATTCTAAGCGCATCGGAGAAAAGTCCAGGCTTTCGGCAATTGTGCTTGTCTGGCATAGAATATTGTCGGTCAGGCAGAGCCTTGATTGCTGTCACGGCCTGAAAAACCTGCTCGCAATTTCCAAAGGCTCCTGCTTCAGGATGATCAACGCTGGCCCGCCGCTTAAGCAATGCTGGCAATTGCTTTTGATGAAGTCATGCATTTCGCCGCATTGTTGGAGGGACTCTTAGAGTACTGCATGATCCTTTTATGCCCAAAATGTCTGACAGCAATACAAAAACGGCCATGAAGCAGTCTGCAAAAAATGAGAAAATGGCTTGATGCTATTTTTTTGCTTGACGAATTTTTCATCATTGCGTAAAAAGCATTTGTCAGTCTCTTTTTGTAATCTTTTTTTAAGGAGTCAAAAATGCCTATTGACAACGACGATCTGCAGCTTTTTCAGATCATTTACGCCCAGAATCCCGACAAGCCCATGGAATTTATTCAAGAAGAAGTCCTCAAGGCAAAGCAGGCCCTTCTTGAAAACAGTAACCTTCTGGCTGCCCAAGCCGCAAGTGAAGTAGCTGCTGCTGAGAAGAAAACACAAAGCTTTGTTGAGCTGAAAAAGAGCGATCTCATGCTCAAATCGCGTGCAGAAATCGATGAGGCTATTGGCGATGACCACATCACCTGCTGTATTTGCAACAGAAAAATGAATTCGCTGGGTGCCCATTTAAAACGTGTGCATCATGTTGATCCTAAGGACTATGTTCGTGTCTGTGGCTATCCCGAAGGCACCAAGCTGATGGGCAGAACTTTGCTTGAAAAAGCACGCGCCAATGTTGAAAGAGCTCTGTCCATGCGTAAAAAAAATCGTAATATGGGCGCAGAATCCTACGATCCTTCTTAGTAAGTGTTGAGCTTTTGTAAGACACGGGCGCAGTATTCTTGCTGCTGCGTTTGAGTTTGCCTTAGGTTAGGCAGCTCTTTGAGGTCTGTACCGCCCCTTATTGGGGCGGTTTTTGTCTGCCTGGCCTTGTCTAGGCCTGGTGAATCGCGCAGGCTTAAGAGCCCAAGGCGAAAGCTTCGATTTTTCAATACATTCAGCTGCTTTAACCCGTTTTCAAAAATGCCCAGGCAATCAGGCAAGACAAAAAAGGCGGAGTCGCGAGACTCCGCCTTTTGCTCTTTGTCCAAGAGCCGTTGATGCGTCGTGAGTGCTGCAAGGACAGCTTATTTTGGCAGCAAGTGGATCTTTGCAATCGTCCTGGCTTAGGCAGTTCCTAAGTTGCCGCTGATAAGTTTTGACATTTACTTCGTCAAAGCCCTCAGGTCTTTGTGGCTACCCATGAGAATATCATTCTGAAATGATGCTCCCTTTGGCTAGACAAGACGACAGGACAGCGCCGGCTTTTCCAAGAGTCTGCCAGCGTTCCGGGCCTGGATTATCATGTCATCCAGCCTTCAACATGGATCGGCAACGAGTGACCTCAGAGCCAGGAGAAATGGCAGAGCACAAGCAGCAGGGTGGCGCTGACCAGAGCAGGGCCAAAGGGCAGTCGCTGTTTTTTGACCAGCAGGAAAAAGGGGAAAAGGAGAAAGACGGCCAGGATCAGAGCTGGCAGAACATTGGCCGGACCTGTGAGAGCACCAAGGCTGAGCATGAGCTTGCTATCGCCTGAGCCTAGTTCTTCTCTGCCGCTTTTTTTGCGCAGAATGAGCTGCAGGCCTTTGAGCAGGGCAAAGCCCAGCAGGCTTCCCAGAAGAGGTGAGAGGGCCTGGGAAAGCTCTTGACCCTGAAAGTGCGCGGCAAGGGCCTCCACAAGGAGCAGAGCGGCAAGGCAGGGGATGGTGGCGTAGAGGGTCAGAAGATCCGGCAGAATTTCTGTTGTGAGGTCGATTGTGGCCGCACAGATGGCAATGCTGCCTAAAAGCGCATAGAGGCCAAAGCGCAGCAGGGCAAAGGTTTCAGGTTCCGGTGTGCGCAGAAGATAGAAGAGTCCGGACCAGGTAAGAACAAGGGCGATCATCAGGAAAAGAGAAGATCTGGTCATGAGTCCTCAGGGGGTCGTTGTCAGGGCCCGGCGGGCGGCATCGCGGTCGCAGATGGCACGCATATGCGTGAGTACGGTTGCGGCATAGCGTTTGGCTCGGTCGGGATTGCGGGCCAGGGGCGTATGGTAGGCTCCGATGGCTTTCCAGGTTAAGCCGTAGCGCTTGATCTCGCGGGCCAGGATCCAGACGCCCATGGCAATGTTCTTCTGGGGATCGAGGATTTCGCGCAGATCAATATGATATTTCTTGAGCCAGTAGCTGTTGACCTGCATGATGCCAACGTCAAAGCTCTTGCCGGCACGTTTGGCTTCTGCGGCAATGGCCAGAGCCTCTTCAGGGCTTTTGGGAGAAAAGTCCTTGCCTGCCACATTGATCACCCAGGGACGGGTTCCGCTTTCCTGTCGGGCAATGGCCAGAGCCAGAGCCAGAGGAACGTTGTAGTCTTCGCAGGGCTGAATGAACCAGGGCAGCCACGCGTAGGTGCGTTCACTGGCTTTCCTGGGTTCTGCCAGGCTCATCTGCACGGAAAGCAGGAAGACTCCCATGGCTAAGCCAAGAAGGAGAAGGCTTGATGCGAAGTGCTGATAAGAAGGACGTTGCTGCATAGCTAGGGCAAGAGCTGTTTGTTTTTCTGGCCAAGGGTCAGTTTTCAGTTGCTGCCGCTGCATGAGGTGATCACCGAGAGGCTGCCCTCACGGCTTTCGCTGCCGTTGATAGCAAGGTGCACAATCCAGGGATCTTCATGTGTGCCAGTGCCGGTGTAATAGGAATGCAGGCTTGTGCCTGACGAAAGCTCTGCGGGCAGTGTGGCTGGTGAGACCGAGATAAAGGGGGTCTGGCTTTCAGGGCAGAGAGGAGTGGGAATGGTCGTTTCAGGCGCCACGGTATAGGTTTTCTTGAGCAGGGGAGAATTGCCGGCATCAGCCACCATCCAGGGATTACCGTTGCGGCAGGTGTAGAGGCCGGAGGCTTGCGTATCCGTGTCATTGGCATAATAGAAGACCTTGCCCTCTGCTTCTTGTTTTTCGTCAGCATTTTTGCCGCAGATGCTTGTAAGATCCACACTTGTGACTGATGTGGCGTTGAACTGAACGCTTTGCACATTGGTCAGATTGTGGTCACGTAAGTCAAGGTCCACCTGCATCTGATTGAGTTCGCTGCGGCCAGGAACGGCTACGCGGTAGAGCGTGTCCGAGAGCAGGGCTGTATCGTCAAGCTGCGTGTAGTAGCCGATATGGCCTGTGCCCGGAGAGGGAATCTGCATGGGAGCCTTGCCAAGAGGAATGGTGTAGGAGCCGCCCACGCCCCGCAAGAAATCTTCATTGCCCTCATGGCTGACAATGCCTGCGGCGGCACCGGCATGGGTCACCGCAAGCGTTTTGCTTTCTCGGACCGGACTTCCCCCTTCGGTGAGCACAACAGTGACAAGAACCTTGCGCGTGTCCGGCAGAAAATAGTAGACGGCATAACTCTGGCCCCAGGGATTGGTCAGATTGCTCTGATTCTTGGGGAGTAGTCCCGCCTCAATGAGTTTTGAGCAGTCCACACGTGTGGCTTCGGCGCCCGGCGTCAGGCTTTCCAGAAGAGCCTGGGAGGCCGCATAGTCTTTGGCGGCCTGCGCCACCTGCTGCAATTGTTCGGCCACCACGCGTTTTTGCAGATAATCCATGACCAGCTGAAAGGCCTGAGCCAGCGCTGCCGCAAGGATGGCAAAAAGCGCCAGTGCCGCAATGCCCTGGATGGTCAGAAAGCCCGCTTCATTCTGCGCTTTTTGGCAGGCAGAATGCTCGGCCGGAGCAAGGTTTTGGATGTGGAGCAGGTTCATGGCGTTAAACGAAAAACGTGGATAACAGTGTCCTTTTCAGAAGCATTGCCAGGCAGTGGCAGAGCGCTACCTTGGTCGTCCAGAAGGCCTGGCAGGCAATGCAGGCCGTTTTGAGCACCTTTCGGGCAGAAACTCAGGGCTAGACTGCCTCGTAACTTGCGGCGGATAGCTGACATCTCTCTTTTATCGACCGTTCCGTAAATATAGCATAGCCCATGCTGAATATGAATATGAAAGCGTGCTCTGTCCAGGTGCAGGAATTGGTTGCTGTGGCTGAGAAGATCAAGGGAAGGGTCACAGAGGCTTTGCTTAAGCGGTGTCAGGCAAGCAGGGCAATCACCAAGCCACATCTCGCCAGCCTCGGCCCTGCGGGCTTTTTGCGCCTGTGGCAGAATGGTGCTCTGCGCCGCACTGACGAGCAGGGCAAAGTGCTGCGCCGTGAGTTCTTCCCTGGGAGCTGAAGAGACCCGACAGGGTGCCAGGCTGAGAACGAGGAGCAGAATGAGGGTTAAGGCTTGGGGCATGCAGGGGTCTCCAGGGATTCGTCATCTAGTGGCGTACGAAGTTTGCCTAAGGCTAGCTTTGCAAAAATTGTTCCTAAAAACCCATTATCTGGCCTGGAACGTGAGCCGTTTGCTCTGTCAGGTAGGCGCTAGAATTGGCAAGGGGGGCTTTGCTCTGGCCGTTGGAGTTTTCATCAAAGGCTTTTCAGGCTATCTTGATCGTGCCCAAGGCTTTCGGCTGATCCGGATGGAATTGGCCAGATGAGGAGAGAGCATGAGCGCAGTCAATGTCTATCTTGGGGGCGACTGCTTCCGACGCTTTCGGGAAGAAGATAGGCTCTATGTTGATAAGACCCCTTTGATCGAAGAGCTGCTGACCCCGGATCGTCCCCTGGTGTCGGTGATCACAAGGCCCAGACGTTTTGGCAAAACGCTCGCTATGAGCATGCTGGAAGAGTTCTTCTCGCGGCAAAAGCAGAGTGCGTCCTATTTTGAGGGTTTAGCAGTCGCCAAAAACAGCGAGCTTTGTTCTGCCTGGATGAACAAATACCCTGTTCTCAGTCTTTCTTTGAAGGAAATCAAAGATCTCGATTTTGCCAGGGCTTTGGCCAATTTCTCCCATAGTCTATCTGAGTTGTGCTATGCCAATGCCTTTCTTCTGCAAAGTGACAGTCTTGATCATGATCTGCAAGCAAAAATCTCTCTTTTGAAGTCTGGGAGCGCCGAAAAACATGACTTGATCTATTCCTTGCGCCTGCTCTCTCAAGCTCTTCACAGCTACTATGGCCTGCCAACGATTATTCTTATCGATGCATACGACGTTCCTTTACATTATGCCAAGGTTAATGGCTACTATCCTGAAATGGTTGATTTCCTAGGAAATATGTTCAGTGCAGCCTTTAAAACAAATGATTCATTAGAGTTTGCTGTTTTAACTGGCTGTCTTAGAATTGCCAAAGAAAGTATTTTTACAGGATTAAATAATTTTGTATGCTATGGTCTAGATGATAAAAAATTTTCAGATGCCTTTGGTTTTACTGATGAAGAGGTTGAGGAGATTCTTAAGAAAGCAAATTTATTGGAAAAAAAGAAAATAATAAAAGAATGGTATGATGGTTATATATTTGGAAGAGATAAAGATATATATTGTCCATGGGATATTAACTATTATGTCTATGAAGCACTTCAGGAAGCCAAGGCCGAACCAAAGCTTTATTGGATTAATACGAGTAGTAACAGCATTGTGACACATTTTTTAGAAAAAAGTGACGTGGATCTCAGAGAAAAGTTTGAGAAGCTGCTGAATGGTGGAAGTGTCGAAACACGGCTTGTGGAGACGACACATTATGATCTGAGTAAGAGCTCGGAAGAGGAGATTTTTAGCCTGCTCTACGCCACAGGCTATCTGACAAGAGCCAGGCATGAGCAAAAGGCCGGAAAGTCTGCCGATCAGGCAGAGCTTGTGCTTCCCAACAAAGAAATTCGCGAGGTTTTTCTGAAGGAGGTTAAGGACTGGCTTTTGGCGTCCTTGCAGAACATGGATCGCACAGCGCTTTTTGCGGCTTTCTGGCGGGGAGATGCTTTGGCCTGGAGCCGGCTTGTGAGCTCACTGCTTTTGAAGAGCATCAGCTATTATGGCTATCACGAAGATTACTATCACGCTTTTTTGGCAGGGCTCTTTGCGGGGACAGGCGTGCGTGTGCGCAAAAATATCGAAAGCGGAGAGGGACGTGCGGACATTTTGCTCAGAGATCCGGAACATGGCCGTGCGGCATGCCTTGAGGTCAAGCTCGCCGAAAGCTCAGAGCGTTTGCACGGTCGGGCAGAAGAGGCTTTGGCGCAGATAGCGGCTAAGAGGTATGCTGCCGAGCTTAGGGAGGAGTATCCTACAATCCTTTCCTGGGGCGTTTCTTTTTGGAAGAAGAGCTGCTTTGCCTGCGTAAGGAGTATCAACGAGGCTTGAAATCAGGGCAGAGTGAGATTTTTTTGCCATTGATCTTTGCTGAGAATCGGTACATGGCCGGGAGATTTGAGCGGGAAAAGGCATGACAGGGGATATTTCCAAGCTAACGCTGACGGAAGAGCAAGCCAAGGCGCTTCATCTTCTTCAGTCTGGACGTAATGTCTTTCTTACAGGCAAAGCAGGCACTGGGAAATCTGTGCTTGTGCAGTTTTTTCGTGCCTGGGCCCAGTCACAGCGCAAGCTTGTCGCTGTCTGTGCACCCACGGGTTTTGCAGCGCGCAATGTGAACGGAGTGACTCTGCACAGATTCGCAAGGCTTCCCCATCAGCCGGTGGAGCCGTTTCGCTCAAATAAATCGCTTGCTGCCAAACGCTCATCGCCTTTTTTCAAGGCTGAAATCGTCATCATTGACGAAATATCCATGTGCCGAGCGGACTCCTTTCAATATTTCTTCAACACGCTGACACTGATCCCCAAAGCCAAGCAGGTGGTGGTCGTAGGAGACTTTTTTCAGCTTCCGCCTGTCGTCACCCCCAATGATCGCAAAGCGCTGGAAAAGACCTGGGGGCCGCATTGGAAGTCGGAGTTCGCGTTTGATACGGAGGCCTGGAAAAAGCTGGATTTTGTGGTCATCAAGCTGGAGACAATTCTGCGCCAGGACAAAAGTCAGGAGCTGTTTATTCGGGTTCTGGACGGGATTCGCCTGGGAGACTGGCGGGCGCTGAACTGGATCAACGCCAACGCTCATCAGCGACACCATCTGCATGCTCAGGCCTGCCATGATCCCA
>JAGADH010000066.1 GCA_017613715.1 Desulfovibrio sp.
GTAATAATAGCCCTGAATGGCATCGCAGCCAAGAACGCGCAGGGCCATGACCTGCTCTTCCACTTCCACGCCTTCGGCTATGGTTTCCAGCTTCATGCTTTCGGCCAGCAGAATGGCATAGCGCAGCAGACTGTAGTTCTTGGTTTCCGAGGCATTACGCACCAGACTGACGTCGAGTTTCAGAACATCGACATTCAGCAGAACAAAGGAGGAGAGGGAAGAATAGCTGGAACCGAAGTCGTCGAGTTCAATGACAAAGCCTGCGTCGTGCAGTTTTTTGCAGGTCGCGGCAATGTAATCGAGATTGTCGACGCACATGGCCTCAGTCAGTTCAATGCGGAAAAGCTTATGGTCGATCTGGTATTTATCCACCAGACTGATCAGACGCTCAGCCAGATCGGGCGTGTCGAAATCGATGGGCGAGACATTGACGGAAATGGGCACAATGGCAAAGCCAATGTCCTGGCAGCGGCGGATTTCACAGCAGACCTCCTCCCAGACATAGAAGTCCAGTTTGCTGATAAAGCCGTTCTGCTCAAAAAGCGGGATAAAATCCTTGGGCGTCAGGAAGCCGAGCTTGGGATGCAGCCAGCGTACCAGGGCTTCGGCGCCCACGATGGTGTCGTCCTTGGCGCTGTGCTTGGGCTGATAATAGACCTGAAACTCTCTGTTCTTCAGGGCGTCTGGCATAGCCTCTTCAATGAGGTGCGTGCGCAGCTGCTTTTTGCGGAATTCCTCATCATAGATGGCCACACGGGTCTTGTAATGGCCTTTGATCTCCTTGATGGCACTTGCGGCATGGTTGATCAGGGTGAGGGTGGCCAGGCTGTGATCGACAGAGGGCATCAGGCAGAACTTGAGCTGCACGCCCATAGGCTGATCGTCTCCGGCCACATCATTGAGCAGAGCTTCGGCCCAGTCGCCGTCCTGATGCTTGATGAGAAAAGCAAAGACATCCACATCAACGCGACCGGCCAGAAGAATATCGGGCAGTTTCGTGTTCAGGCGACTTGCCAGAAGGCTCAGAAATTCGTCGCATTTCGCCACGCCGTAGCGGTCATTCATGCGCCTGAAGTTTTCCACATCGCTGCAGATGAGATCATAGGCTGTGTCAGGTGTCCGTTTGAGGAGATTATCGCTCTGATGCAGGAAAAACTCTTTGCTCAAGAGACCTGTCAGGGCATCCTTTTCCAGACGGTTGAGGAAGGAGGAGGTTTCTTTGAGGTGGATGATGCTGCGGATGCGGTTTTTCATCACCTCGGTATTGTAGGGCTTGGAGAGAAAATCCGAGGCACCGAGTTTCAGGCAGCGGATTTCGTCCTCCACCGTATTGCTGGCTGTCATCACAATCACGGGAATGCCACGGAATTCGGTGTGTTCCCATTTCCGCTCAAGGAATTCAAAGCCATTGCACTCGGGCATGTAGATGTCGAGAAGAATGATGGAAAGGTGCTGATAGTTCTCTTCAAGCATCTTCAGTCCTGTCAGGCCGTTATTGGCGACCAGGACATTGAAGTCGTCAGAGAGCAGATCGTGCAGTATGTCACGATTCATGTCATTGTCTTCGACAATGAGAATCGTCTTTTTCTCAAGGGGGCTTATGGCTGCGTCTGTTGGCATAGACGTTCCTTTACCGACGCTTCTCTTGCGTTTGGGCAAAAGGGGCGTGCAGGAAATTGGCAGGCAAAGCGGGTGGCGATGGGGAGGGTGCCTGGTTGCACCTTGGGGTCGGGCAAAAGGCTAGGACAACTACTCTTGGCTGAATACGTTGTTGAAGTTGGCTTGTCAAGTTGGCGGCGTGGATAGTGAGCATAAGAAGGAAAACGCCTGGCGTTTTTTCCTTGCCTGAAAAGGCCGAAAATGGCTTCAAACGTCCCAATCGGCAGAGAGCTGAGCCAAGGCTCAGAGCACTGGCCTTTTTGCTATTTTTCTAGCCTTGCTTAGGTTTTATCTCGTCATGGATTATAGGTTTTACTCATAGATCCTTAGAGATCTGTCAGGTTTTTCCTTGCGGAAGGCTTGCCAAAAAAAGAGAGTTTCGCGCGTAGCAGGTGAAGGCGTGTAGAAGTTTTTACAATTAAAAGAAAATAGAAATGTATTGTTAAAAGGGTAAGAAAACGTGAATGAAAGTATAATGCCAAGAGCTGTACTCAGATCTTTAATTTCATGATCTTTTCAGCATATTCCGTAATTCACGAATATCGGCTGAGGTCTTTTCGCTCCATATCTTGCGCTTTGCCAATGCTTGGCTAGCCATTTTATCCACGCATACAAAATGGTCTGATGAAGAAATAATGACATCATACTGCTTGGTTTTGCTTATTATGCCGATATCGGCATAATAAGCAAACGCATTTTGTATTACGGTTGACGAGGTTTATTTCCGCTTTTTTTTGCTTCTCTCACAGGCTGCGTGGCCGCCATCATTTTGGCTGAGATCCTGAACGGCCTTGATCGCCCACCACTTCAGTTCAGCAAAAAAAGGAAGTATTCTCAGTTAATCGTAATACCAATATTTTTAAAAAACAGGCCTTTTTCAAATTTTAATTA
>JAGADH010000067.1 GCA_017613715.1 Desulfovibrio sp.
TCCATCACCTGCGTGCAACGCTTACGCTCCCAAAACGGGCGGCCCTGATCGCACAAAGGGCCTATGAGGCTAACGCTAACGGTTCAAAAAAGCCGTATAGGCCTGCCAGGTTGTGTAGATATCCACACAGCTGGCAAGCTCAAAGGGGCTGTGCATCGCCAGGAGTGCCGGGCCAAGATCAATGACCTGCATGCCCCATTGGGCGAGGAAAAGAGCCACGGTGCCGCCGCCACCGGAATCGACCTTGCCAAGCTCCGCCACCTGCCAGGGAATATTGGCATGCTTGAAAAGCCCGCGCACAAAACCAAAATATTCGGCATCGGCATCGCTTGAGCCGTATTTGCCGCGTGAACCGGTAAATTTGCTGAAGCAGGGACCAAAACCAAGCTGCGCCGCATTCTGTTTTTCATGCAGGTCCTGATAATCAGGATCAAGAGCTGCCGTCACATCGGCGGAGATGGCCTGACTGTGCAAAAGAACCTGAGAAGCCGAGGTCTGAGGTTCCCAGGCCCTGGTCATGCTTTCCACACAATAGCCAAGAAAACGCGACGAGGCACCGGTGGCGCCGTCTGAACCTATCTCTTCCTTATCCCAGAAAATCACAGCCTTGCTGCGACCCAGATGTTCGCTGGCAAGCAGGGCTTCAAGAGCCGTGTAGACGCAAATACGATCATCATGTCCGTAGGCACCGATCAGAGCCTTGTCAAAACCGACATAACGGGCTGCGCCTGCCGGCACGACCTCAAGCTCTGCCGTAATCAGGTCTTCCTCGTCAATAGCCAGATGCTCGTGCAGAAGCTTGAGCACGGCCTTCTTAAGGATCCCCTCTTCCTTCTCGGAGTCTTTTTCGGCACAAGCCGCAGGCGGCTGCTTATGGCCCACCACGATATTCAGCTTTTCTCCCTCAAAGGCCTCACGCAGACTCTGATCCATCTGCTTCTGCGCAAGATGCGGCAAAAGATCCGCCACGCAGAAAACAGGATCCTCAGGCTTTTCTCCCAGGCAGATTTCCACACGTTCCCCATTGTCCTTGACAATCACACCGTGGATGGCCAGCGGTCTTGAGAGCCACTGGTATTTGCGGATCCCCCCGTAATAGTGGGTCTTGGCCTGGACCACGCTGGCCTGCTCAATAAGCGGGCGCTGCTTGAAATCAAGGCGTGGCGAATCCGCATGCGCTGCCAGAAGCGAGATGCCCTCAGCCAAGGGCATGGTTCCGCGCCGCACCGCAAAAAGGGCTTTACCGCGGAGATTGACCAGATACTTGCCACTTTTCGGGTCATCACCAAAACCCTCTTCGCGCAGGCGTCGTTCCACGTAGGCAATGGTCTCTCGCTCGGTTTTGCACGTGCTTAAAAAGGCACGGTAAGACTCCACAAACTTTGCAACTTCTGCCTGATCTGCCTCTTCGGCAAAACGCTTCCAGGCACTCTTGGGCGTATAGGTCAAATCCTGCATAATCTTTTGTGCGCCAGGCGCACGCCTCCTTTTTCACAGCAATCGTTGTGACCCACTTACTGGGCCGAATGCGCCTTGTCCCAGGCCTGCCGAAGCACTGCCACGAGCAGAGCCTCATCTGCGCCATCCAGAGTTCTGGGATCAAGACAGAACGCTTCCCCTTCAAGTCTTCCCAGCATAGGCGGATCTGTGGAAAGCAAGGCCATTTTCAAGGCTGAGGCCGAAATGTCTCCGGGCTTGAGACAGACAAGCCAGGTCGGCAGATCATACTGGGGGAATGCGCCTCCGCCCACACGCGAAACATCCTCTTTCAAGGTTATGTCAAAACGCTCTCCCAGGCTTGCGGAAAGCGTCTTCTGCAAAGCGCAGGCCCGTTCTTTGAGTTCCTTGGCCGAGAAAAGAATGCGACGCAGGGTGGGAATCTCCTCTCTTGCCCTTATAGGCTCACGGTAGGCACGCAGGGTGGCTTCAAGCGCCGCATAGCAGAGCTTGTCGCAGCGCAGGGCCCTGGTCAGCTGATTGCTTTTCATCTGGGCAATAAGCTCAGCCTTGCCCACGATGATGCCGGCCTGGGGGCCGCCAAGCACCTTGTCACCGGAAAAAGAGACGAGATCCGCACCTTGAGCAATGGTCTCCTGCACGGTGGGTTCATCCGGCAAACCTGTCTGCTCAAAACGCATCAGACTGCCGCTGCCCAGATCCTCAAGCAGCAGAAGGTGATTGGCATGGGCAAGTTCTGCCAGTTCAGCCAGCTCAACGCGCGCATGGAAACCCACTACCCTGAAATTAGACGTGTGCACACGCATCAGGGCTTTCGTCCTCTCCCCGATGGCCTCGGCATAATCGGCAAGATGCGTACGATTGGTCGCCCCAACTTCCCTGAGCAGCGCTCCGCTTTTGGCCATGACCGCCGGAATGCGGAAACTGCCGCCGATTTCCACAAGCTCGCCGCGCGAGACAATCACCTCGTAGCCACGGCAGAAGGTATCGAGCATGAGCATGACGGCTGCCGCATTATTGTTCACAACAAGCGCTGCTTCAGCTCCGGTCAGACTCTGCAGCAGCTCTTCCACAAGGGCGTAGCGGCTGCCGCGGCTGCCACGCTTAAGATCAAGCTCAAGATTGCAATAGCCGCCTGCCGCAAGCGCTACAGCAGCCTGGGCTGCCTCTGAGAGCACGCTGCGTCCGAGATTGGTATGCACCACAACACCTGTGGCATTGATGACTTTTTTGAGCTGCGGAGCAAGGTGACTTTTCAAAAACTGAGAGAGCCCCGGCAGATGCAGGGCCAGGGCCAGTTCACAGGGATCAGTCAGTTCACCGGCACGGATGCGCGCCCGCTGTCTGTCCCAGTACGCAGTGATCAGACAACGCAGGCTCTCTCTGGGACAGGCGGCAAAGCTCCCGTCGTAGTCAATGAGACGCTGCTTGGTTTCGTCAACACCGGGAATCGCCCGGAACATACTGCTCTGATCCATGCCGCCTCCTCTAAGAGCCCAAGCCAAGGGTCGTCGGATAAGCCGTAAAAAATTCTCCCAAAAGATAGAGGGAACCTGTCACAAGATAGGGCTCATCCCCCTCGCAGGCAAGCTGCTTGAGAGTTGAAGCCAGAGAAAAACCTATCAGGGAAGGATTCTCTGCCTGCCAGAAGTCCGCCAGGGTCTCGCAGTCCAGCGCCCGCGTATTGTGCAGCCTTGGAAAATGCACAGCAAGCTTCGGGAAGTGCTGCTTCAAAATTCGCACAAGACTCTTCCAGTCCTTGTCGCCAAGACAGGCAAAGACAAGCCCCCTGGGCCGGATGCCAGCCTGCTTCAGGGACTGCAGCATGGTCTGCAGGCCATGGGGATTGTGGGCGCCGTCAAGGATCAGGGCAGGATAGTGCGGGCTGGCAGCAAGCCTCTGCAAACGGCCCGGCAGAAAAGCGCTGGCAAGTCCCTCTCGTATCTTCTCTTGGCTTTCCCTGATGCCAAGCTCTGCACAGAGGGCATGAAAGCCAGCAAGAGCAAGGGCGGCATTCTGCTTCTGATGAAAGCCCATAAGGCCAAGCCTGGCCTGGCCGCATTCGCCTGGCTCGACAAAATGCAGCTCAAGGCCCTTGTCTTTGGCATTCACAGCAAGAATACGACGGGCCTCAGGATACTGGACTGCGGAAAAAACCCGCTGCCCTGCCGCCATAGCCTCTGCTTTATCGCTGGCAATGGCGGCAAGACTATCGCCAAGGACAGCACGATGATCCAGAGCAATGGGGGTATAGCAGAGAATGCGGCGCTGACAGGCTGTGGTGGCATCGTGGGCGCCGCCAAGCCCTGCTTCCAGCACAGCCACCTGCATCCGGCTCTGCTCAAAGAGCACAAGCGCCAGGAGCGTCATGAATTCAAAATAGGTGAGCCCCTCATCCACGCCAAGCACTCTGTTTGCGCAGGCAAGCCAGTCCTGCTCGGAAAAATCATGAGGAAAGCCTCTGATGCGCTCCCTGGGTGAAACAAAATGCGGCGAGGTATAAAGGCCTACGCGCAAACCGTGGGCATGGCAGAGACTGCTCAGAAAGGCCGCTGTGGAGCCCTTGCCATTGGTACCTAAGACCTGCACAAGCAAGGGTATGGGAGCCAGGTCCAGACGCTCAAGGGCACGCTGCATACGCGTCAGCGCAAGATCAATGTGAAAAAGACCGCGCTGCTCCAAAAAAGCCCAAAGATCGGCAAAAGACTGAAAAGGCTGCATACGCGCTCCTATCTTCACCAACTAGCAAAGGCTCCTCTTGGCGATGCCGCTGGCTTTGCTCACAGACTTGAAAAAAGACTTCGGCTGTACTCCGTAAGACGCAGGCAAAGCGTTTTTGCTGTACAAACGCCGCTAGAGGTGGCATACTTAGCCTAGGTAACGTTAGGGTGACCACCCTACCAGGACGTCTTATCCGTTTTTTCGTTTCTTCTGCTTGCGCTCTGGGCTTTAACAAAGCTTCAGGGCCACAAGCCAACGTCAAAAGGAGCACCACCAATGAATATCCTCATTTTCGGACCCAACGGCAGCGGCAAAGGCACCCAGGGCAATCTGATCAAAGACAAATACAATATTGCCCACATCGAAAGCGGCGCCATTTTCCGCGAGCACATCGGCGGCGGCACTGAGCTTGGCAAAAAAGCCAAGGCCTATATTGACCGCGGCGATCTCGTGCCCGATGACATCACCATTCCCATGGTGCTCGACACCCTGAAGACCAAGGGTCAGAACGGCTGGCTGCTCGACGGTTTTCCGCGCAATATGGTGCAGGCTGAAAAACTGTGGGATGCGCTGCAGAAAGAAGGTCTGAAACTGGATTATGTGGTTGAAATTCTCCTGCCTCGCCAGGTGGCCAAGAACCGCATCATGGGCCGTCGTCTTTGCAAAAACAACAATAATCACCCCAATAATATCTTTATCGACGCCATTAAACCCAATGGTGACAAATGCCGCGTCTGCGGTGGCGATCTCTCCGCTCGCAGCGACGATCAGGACGAAGCCGCCATTAACAAGCGTCACGACATTTACTACAATTCCAACGACGGCACCCTGGCCGCAGCCAATTTCTTCAAGGAACTGGCGCTGAACAAGGGTATGACCAAATACATTGCCTTGAACGGCGAAGGCACCATTGATTCCATCAAGGAAACCCTGCTTTCGCAGCTGGCCTAGGACGTATTTGCGGCCTACTTTTTCGCAGGCTGACGCATCACAAAGGGGCAAAGCAATTTGCCCCTTTTTGCTTAGCCCTGGTCTGAGCCAAGTTTTTTGCGCACCAGGGCCAGATCGTCTGGCGTATTGACATTGTAGAGGGCTCGGTCTTCGCTCTCACTCACAGCAAGACACTGCATCCGGTCCTGGGGTATCACAGCGTACAGGGAATACTCCCCATGCGCCAGGGCCGCCTCAAAATACGGCAGTGCCTCTCTGGCATACACCGCACAGAGGCCTTCAATGCGACCATGACTGGTATAGGCTGTGAGCAGGGTCTGCTGCTTGCGTCTGGCATGGGCGGCCAGCAATCGTCTGAGCAGTTCGAGGTTCAGAAAGGGCATATCGCAGGCCAGAGCGAGCACAGCGGAAAAATCCGCGTCCCTGGCAAAGCGCAGGGCCGTGAAAATACCGCCGACCGGGCCATGGCGCTCACAGGCGTCCTCAAGACAGGAATACCTTGCGGAAAAGGTATTGGAGCGGGTCACAAGCAGACGGGAGTCCACACAGAGACCAAGCAGCTGCCACGTACGCTCAAGAAAGGTGATGCCGTTTTCGAGCGTCAGGAGCGCTTTATTCTGTCCCATACGGGATGAAAGCCCTCCGGCCAGAATGATGCCTAAAATATCCGGATATCTCGGCGCGGCTTGCTCTCTGCCTTGCTGCATCTGCGCTCCTAACGGTTAGAGCCAGGATGCTTGAGCTCCCCAAGCCAGTAGGCAATCAGCACTCTGTTGAAGCTTGAGTCGCCAGCTGCCAGTGGCTTAAGCTTGGCCAAGAGCTCCTTGGCCTCTGCCTTGGCCGGAAAAAGCACACGACAGGCAGCCCGCCCGCGTGCGGCAAAATCGCGCAAAAAGGCAGGCTCAAGATCAATGCTGCGGGCTTGAGCGTTAGACAAGGGCTCACGGTATTCAAAAAGGACCTGCATCTTGCGGAAAAAGAGCAAAAATTTGGCCCTGTAGACAAGCACCTTTTCGCTGGCCCGGGGATCGGGAAAAGGATCCTTGGCCGCATCGAGCAAAAAAAGACTCTCATAGAGGGTTTCCGGCTTAGGCCCGTCGCCGTAAGGTTCTTCCACCTTGCGCAAAACCGCATAGGGCACATGCTCGCCTGCCACCCACTGCCATTCCCCCGGGCTTTCGGCAAGTGCCGTGACGAGCTCGCCCTGACCATTGCGGTAGACGGCAAAGGAGACACGCACCCCTTCCCCGGAGAGGCGCCGGTCTTCAGGGCGTACGGTCTTATAACCAAGGGCTGCGAGCTGCATTGAGGACGCTGGCTGAAAAAGCACGCTAGGCCTGGCGCGGCTTGCCAAAACCTCAAGCCCCTGCTCGTTCACGACCACACCCTGCAGAGGCCCCGGTTTTGTGGTCGAAAGATACCAGACAAAAGCTGCCACGACGATACAGAAAAGAAGAGCAAATAGTTTCACACCAACTCCCGGGGCTTAGCGAGCGGTCGTCTTTGTGGGCACAAGGATCAGCGTAAAGAGCAAACCGAGCAGGGACAGAGCGCTCATGGTGTGGAAGGTTGCCAGCAGACCAAAGGTATCAGCCACAAGACCGAGAATCGGCGCAAAAAGGCCGCCGATACTGATACCAAGTCCGAGCGTAATGCCTGAGGCAAAACCGATATTGCGGGCAAGATAACGCTGCCCCACGACCACGACAGGACTGAAGGTGGTGTACAGCGCAAAACCCAGAAGCACAAGATCAAGGTAGGCCAGATAAAAATTGTCGATCAAGGGAAAAACAGCCATCAGAGGGACAATCAGGGCATAGCCAAGACGGATGACCAGAAGAAAGCCCAGACGGTCGGCCAAAACGCCGCCCAGAAAGTTCCCGCAGATGCCGCTGAGACCAAAGAGCGTGAGCGCTAATGCTGCCTGCGTCTCTGTCTGGGCAAAACGGGCGATCCAGTAGAGTGGCACAAAGACTCTGAGACAGACCATGAGCACGGAGCGACAGATAATAGCCCCTGTCAGTCTGAAAAAAGCCGGCCAGTTATTCCTGGCCTTTTGCTCTTCTCCCTGCCCGGGCTTTGACGTTTTCTCGTGCTTTGGAGTAAAACGGCGCGCCTCAAGGAGTATGACGGCACCCATGCCACAAGCCAGAACGGCCAGCACGCTCAGACTGCGCAGGCCAAAAGCGTTGATCAGAGCAACGACCATGAGCGGTGCCAGCAGAAAGCCCATATTGCCGCCGATGGAGAACAAACTTGTGCCTGTCCCCTGACGTTCCCCGGCACAGCTTGTGACAAAGCGCATACCTGCAGGATGATAGAGAGCTGCGCCAATGCCGCTGATACCCACGGCACAAAAGATACCAAGATAGCTGTCAAGAAAGCCCAGAGCCGCCATGCCCACGCCGGCAATGACAATCCCCAGGGGCATGAACCAGATTTTTGGACTGCGGTCCGAAAGCAGACCGAACATGGGCTGAATGACCGAGGCAAGACTTGAATTGGCAAGCATCAAACCACTTACGGCACTGTAGCTCAGTCCATGGGAAGCAACAAGAAAGGGCAAAAGCGCCGGCAAAGCACCAGTATTCACATCACAGAGAAAATGGCTGAAGGCGGCGAGAAAGATTTTTCTCTTGTCCATGGACATTGGCCTTAAAAACAGATAACAGGCTTGACGTTAACCAGACCCGGAGATCCAACAATCTGGGACAATAAAGGAGGCGGTTTCCAGGGGAAACCGAACACTATGGCACAAGCTATCAATGATCAAAACTGGCTTGATACGATCTTTCCGCCCTCTCGCACGGAAGCATTTTTTGAAGCCCTCTTTGGCGGCGCCGAAGAGGGAGCCTATGACATCCGCCTGGTCTTCCGCCGCTCCGAGGCCACACGCCTGGAGATGGCCTTTGATCTTCTGCAGCGGCCAGGGAAATGCCTGCGCTGTAATCTGACCTATGGACTGCCCCAGGTCTTTGCCCGCCATCCCGTTCTCAATATCAAGGGCGTGGCTGAAAGTCTGGGCCAGGCCATGGGCTGGCAAAAAACCAGCTGGTCTCTCGGCCATACCGAAGAGCACAGCCCCGAATGCCACAGTATTCCCTTTACGCTTGTCAAGGAAGCCTAAGGCTGAGCCTCAAGAGGTATCCAGGACGGGCCTGACGGCGGCTTCTTGGGGTCCCTGGGGAGCGGCTCCGGCCTCTTCTGCTCACCGCTCATGGGCAGCGAAGTCTCGCCCTGCTTGAAAAGCCAGGGAGCCTGGGGGTTTTTCTCACGCCAAAGGCCTTTGGCCTGCTTTTGCGCTTCTTTCTGCAGAGCAA
>JAGADH010000068.1 GCA_017613715.1 Desulfovibrio sp.
GAAGCTATGCACGCGATCTCGCAGCGACGACAGGCCTTACACTTGCTTGATTCAACCTGAACGTGTTCTTGCATAGTTTTATTCCTCAGTATCAACGCGCAGAGAAATGAGCATCAGCCCGTGTCCGCCGTCGAAATGGATGTTTTCTCCACCACAGGCAGGGCAGTGGAATTGCCGTTGGGTTACGGTAAAATTATTCCCGCAGTCTTCGCACCGACATGCGAGCGGTGCCCTGCGAACGGTCAATTGCGCACCCTCTGCCAGGGTGTTCTCAGCAAGGAGTTCAAAGCATGAAGCAAGGGTTTGGGGTTCCACGCACGAATAGAGACCAAGTTCACAAATGATTTCTTCGACATGACGAATTTTTTTTTCACTGCTTGCCTTGGTATTGTGATCCTCCACGGTGCGCTCGACAAGGTCGAGGAGCCCCTGAACCAAACTTGCTTCATGCATACTTTGCTCTTTTGCTCCCTGCTAGCGTTCGGTGCACGACACGCATGGGTCAACGCTGTTCAGCACCAGGGCCACTTCAGCGATCTGACAGCCACGCATCATAACACCCAGAGCCTTCCAGTTCATGTAGGAGGGTACACGCCACTTCAGACGGGCAGGCTTATCTGTGCCGTTTGTACGGATGTAGTAGGCTACTTCACCGCGAGGCGCTTCTGTATGGGCAAAAGCCTCATTATAGGGAATCTTGCCCATATGATTGAAGACAGGACCCTTAGGCATCTTATTGCAGCACTGACGGATGAGCTTGACGGATTCAAAGAGCTCACGCACGCGAACCATGGCACGCGAATGTACGCAGCAACCGGGCTCTGTAATCACGTCGAATTCCAGATCCGGATAAGCAGCATAGGGTGTATCACGACGCACGTCACGCACAATACCTGAACCACGAGCCGTTGGCCCACAGACACCAAGAGCCAGAGCATCTTCCGGAGGCAAAATACCCAGACCATTGGTTCGGGTCAGGATAATGTGGTTATTGGTAAAGATGTCTTTAATCTCTTCAAGCTGCGGCTCAATGACATCCATCTGCTTCAGAATGTATTCCAAAAGCTCGTCGGTCACATCGCATTTGACACCACCTATGCAGTTGGCGGCCAGGTTCATGCGGTTGCCATAGACGGTTTCCTTGATGTCCTGCATGATTTCACGGACTTCCATGACATGCATGAAGAACGATTTAAAACCGGCAATGTGTACCTGAATGGCCAGATTGAAGAGGTGGGAGGCAATGCGTTTGATCTCTTCAGCCAGGACGCGCAGATATTTGGCGCGCTCAGGGATTTCGAGATTCAGGGCGTTTTCCACCACCATGCTGTAGGTGAAAGAGTGGCTATTGGAACACAGCGAGCACACCCGTTCAGTGAGCGTAACGTTTTTGACAAGCGTCCGCTGCATGGCCATACGCTCCATACCACGGTGCACATGTCCTGATGTCAGCTCAACATTTTTGATGTTTTCGCCTTCCACTGTCAGGTGGAAGTAGACGGGTTCTTCGAGAGCGACATGGACTGGGCCAAGCGGCATTGTATAGGTGCTGATGCTCATCGCTGCTGCTCCTTTTCACTAAGAATGCGTTCCCAGAGGTCTTTGGAGCTCGCTCCATTCATCATGACCGAAAGTGGGACAGCTGAAGCAAGCAGCCCGGCATCAAGCTTCTCATCCAGGAAGAGTCGTTTGGGATTGGGATGATCGGTAACCTTGATGTTGTAAAGTTCCATGATTTCACGTTCATGCCAGTCCGCATTGGCGAACTCTGGCGTAATGGAAGGAACAATGGGCCACTCACGGTTCTGAGTGACGGTGAGGTTATAGATAATGCCTTCCACATCAAAGTGATAGCAAAGCTCTTTGCATTCTTCGGGACCATCCGTGACGGAATAGGCCGAAATCATGATGAGCCGTGCCTGATAGCCTTTGAGGATGCGAGCGGCATCTTTAATCTTGCTTGATTGATCCAAACGAAACCAGTGATAGCCGTTGCCATACAGATCTGTTGTATGTTTGATGGCCTTTTCACCGGTGCAGAGGGGTGTCAGAGCGTCGATCAGCGGCGCATGCCCCTTGATGATTTCCTGCATATGTCATCCTTTCTTCTGAAAGAAGATTATTCAACGGCTTTTTTTTCAGCAGCTGGGGGAAGGCCGGCACTGCGCCTGGCATCTTCCAGCTGTCGGCACGAAGGGCAGAGTGAACGCACATGGTTCAGATCCACATCGTCATTATGAACATAGAGCTTCTTCAGCGTAGCCTCCGGAACAGGCCGGATCATTTTACCGCACACACTGCAGGGTTCATAGGCGATGGTCTTCTGCTCAATGACCTTGTACTTGTCTGCTTCGGCATGGGCCGAATGCCAGTTGGGTTCAAGGCTGATGGCGTGCATTGGGCAGTATTGTCTGCAGGCCGCACAGCGGCAGCAGGAATTGTGCCAAACCGTGATGGTATGACCATCTTCACGCTTTTCTATATTGATGGCACCGGCAACGCAGACATAGCTGCAGATGCCGCAGCCCATACAGAGATCCTGATTGATGACAACCTTGCCCCGCAGACGATCCGGAGTAAAGGTCTCAGGCACCAAGGGAAAAGGATCGGTACTTGGGCCCTGCAGCAGGTTTCGGAATAGGACTTTGAGAAAGCCAGCCATATTATGCCTCCAGACCCAGTTTTTGCTTCCAGATTTTTAAACCGAGGGCCACAGCTTCAAGAATGGCCTGAGGCCGTGGCGGGCAGCCTGGAACATTGACGTCCACAGGGATGTATTTGTCGATGGGGCCGTCGATGGAATAGCCTTCCCGGAAGACTCCGCCTGAAATGGGGCAGATGCCTACGGCCACAGTCACTTTGGGTTCTGGAATTTCGTTCCAGACTCTCAGCACCTGATCGCGAATGCGAGTGGTCAGAGGGCCTGTGATCAGAACGATATCGGCATGTCTGGGGCTGCCGCAGTAGCGGCAACCCAGACGCTCCACGTCGTAACGCGGAATGAGGGCTGTTGTCGCCAGTTCAACATCGCAGCCATTGCATGACCCGGCATTGATACGGAACAGCCATGGCGAACGTACCGAATTTTTTTTGAGCAAATCGTCAAAAGCCATGTCAGCCTCCTTAGATCAACCAGACAAGCAACAGACTACAAAGTGCGAGCATGGTCGGCACGAGAACGAAGAAGCGGAATGCCTGATCGATGCGGTAACGGCCAGTCGCAGACTTGACCAGTGTCAGCGAAATAAGCATCAGTGCCAGACACTTGAGCACAAACCAGACAAGGTTGATTAACCAGAAATCGCAAATGGTTCCGGGGAAGAACATGGCAACGCCCAGTCCAAGAACCACGAAGGTCTTCAGAGCACTGCCAACATGGAAGAGGGCCAGAAGAGGGCCACCGTACTCCAACAGGGGACCTTCGACGATTTCGGTTTCAGCTTCAGGAATATCGAAGGGCGGTACGCCCATGGTTCCCGGTAAAAAGATCAGATAGGCCAGGAAGGCGGGTATCATGACCGGGTTGAAGCCCAAGGAGCCATTGACCTGCTGCCATTCGACGATCTTCAAGAGAGAGAACTCAGCTCCCCAGTCGCCACCGTTCAGGCTCTTGCCAACGAGCATGGCCGTTGCCAGAAGAATCATGAGCAGAGGCGTCTCATAGGCGAGCATGATGATCATTTCGCGCGAGAAGCCTACGGCGCCAAAAGGTGAGCTTGAAGCCGAACCACCCATCATGACGGCAATGGCCGGAATGGGCAGAAGGTAGAAGAGCACGAGCAGGTCACCCATGTTGTAGAGGCCGTCAAAGACACCCGGTACAGGGATGAAGGCCGCGCAGACCGCCATGCCGGCAAATCCGACCACAGGGGCCATGAGGAAGGCCTGACGGCAAGCTGTGCGAGGAATCAGGGTTTCCTTGGTTAAGAGTTTTGCGGTATCCAGCCAGGGCTGAACAAGCGGCGGACCTACACGGCGCTGCAGACGGGCTTCTACTCTACGGTCGAGACCTTTAAAGAGAAAGCCGATGACCAGAGCAAAAACGCCTCCTGGGAAAATACACATATGCAGTATGCCCAGTAACGTATCCATTAACGCACCTCCCGGGAGACAAGGCTCAGTGTGAGATTCTTCAGTGAGCCAAAGACGCTTGACGGATCCATACGGGAAGTGGCCTGACTGACCGGCACACCGCAGGTATAGATGTCGATCTCACGCAAATGCGTGAAGCGCAGCACAAACCAGCGGCCTGCAAAGAACGC
>JAGADH010000069.1 GCA_017613715.1 Desulfovibrio sp.
AATTTGTTGCTCTCCTTCACGGCGCTTTGCAGCAAGCTCTTTGTGGGAAGCGGCAAGCTTGAACTCAATGAGCAGAATACGATCTGAGCTTTCTACGAGAACATCGCTGCGACCCCGGCAGGAGGAACCTCTTCGTGAGCCTGGATGCCAGCGCCGCGCAGCAGCATGAGAAAAAGGGACCGGAAGAAGGACTCGTCGTGTTTTTTGCGCTGTTCAAACATAGACGCTGTGATTCTCGCGCAGAAGCTGAAAATTTGTCATTGGATATTCCCAAGGGCAGTGTTGGCAGGGATCTTTCCATGATGAGTGGGCACTGTTTTCTAGGGTTTGCCGGATTTTGAGAAGCAAGGGGGCTGAGTCGTAAGTCTTTCAGAGCACAATCTGGTGTTTTTGGGCGTCAACCACAAAGACAGCGCTTGTGACAGCTTTCTTTACTGTGGCATAGGGCTCGAGATAGCCTGATTCCCGTATCTGTTTTTCACCTTCACGTTTTTTGGCGGCACGCTCTTGAGCTTTCCTGGCAAGTTTGAATTCAATGATCAGAACACCTTCCTGAACTTCAATCAGCACATCACTGCGGCCACGGCAGGCGGGCATTTCTCCGTGAGCCTGCACTCCGCAGCCTCGAAGCAGCATGAGGAAGAGTGAACGGTAGAAGGATTCATCATGGGCTTTGCTCTGCGTCGTGGTTCTGGCGAAGTCGTGATAAGGGAGTGAAGCAAGGGCAGCATTATATTCCTTGACAAGAGTTGCTATGTCTGCACTGCGCACGGCACGCCAAAGGCGCTTACCAATATCACCGTAGTCTGGAATCCGATAGATCGCCGAGAGGTACATTTCAGCAAGCGAGTTTACGACTTCCTGATTGGGATAATCTAGAATCAGAGAATCATCCGTGTTTTTGACAATGGTCAGATAGCCAGCCTGGTAGAGCATACTTTCCGGGCTGGCTTTTTCTATTTCCCGTGCTGCCATTGTGGTCTTTTGCACTTTGATCAGGTGGTATTTTTCCGGGGCTTCTATATTGTGCGTTTTCCAATAGCCTTCCATAAAGGTTGTTGAACCGGATTCATACCAGTAATTTGAAAATTTATAATTTCTTAAAAAACTTAATATTGAAAATGGGTTGTAAACTTTTGTTTCCCCGTCAAATGAAAATCCATCATAATAAAGTTGAATTTTTTCTAAGAGCTCTTTCTTCGTAGGCATGACGTTTTGTTTGATAGCATCCTCAATAAAAGCTGTAAAATTATTCTCCAATTCATTTTGAGTGTAGCCTACAAGAGCTCCATACTTTTTTTCCATGGATATATCTACAAGATTGTTCAGGGCAGAAAAAATACCAGTTTTTGTGAAGCGAGAAATGCCTGTAATAAAAACAAAACGAATATAGTCAGTACAGGCTTTAATTACCATGTAGAAAGATCGTAATGTTTTTCTGACAGCTTCAAGGTTTTGAGGGTTTTCGAGGTTACAGAGGAGGGGATAGTCATATTCATCAATGACGATGGCGGTTTGAGCTGACGTTTGCTGCGCAGCCTGCAAAAGCAGTGGCAGGAGAAGATCCGGGTCATTTTCCTGGGGGATTTCGAGTTTATGGAGCACGGCAAAACGCTGCAAAGTGTAGCGAATGCCGCGCTGCAGTTTTTCTGGAGAGTCGATTTCGCCAAAAGCGCTCATATCCAGGTGTAGAACAGGCGAAGGGTGGCTGCTCTGCTGTCGGACCCAGTCTTCTGCTGCAAGACCTTTGAAGAGCTCGTATTGACCAGAAAACATGGCGTGAAGCGTGGAAACCGTCAGGGATTTGCCAAAACGCCGGGGACGAGAGAAAAAATAGTATCTTCCTTCCAGGATGAGCTGTGTCAGCAGATCGGTCTTGTCAACATAGAGGCAATGGTCGTTGCGCAGATTGGTGAAACTTGCTTCACCGAGGGGCAATGGCGGAAGGAGTCTTTTCATCTGCTTTCAGTCTTGAGATCTCGTATCAGAATCAAGGCTGCCTCCATGAGTTGTTGTAAAAACGATCTGACGCTTTCGGGCGTCGACTACAAAGACGGTACTGCTGACAGGGATTGATCCAGAAAGATAGGGTTCGAGGTAGCCTGAGTCCAGAATCTGCTTTTCGCCTTCTTTTCGTTTGGCAGCAATGTCCTGTGCTGATTTGGCGAGTTTGAACTCCATGAGCAAAACCTGTTTGGGGCTCTCAATCAGCACATCACTTCTGCCGCGGCAGGTAGGCATTTCCCCGTGAGCCTGCACTCCACAGCCCCGCAAAAGCATCAGAAAGAGCGCACGATAAAAGGATTCATTGGGTTCCCTGTTTTCTCCTTTTTGCCAGAAGCCAAAGTCATGATAGGGCAGAGAGGCTAAGGCTGCATTGAAGATTTTTGCCAGTGCGGCAAAGTCCGCATGCTCGACAGCCTGCCAAAGTCTTTGTCCAACTTCAACATAGTCCGGAATCGGATAAATGCTTGAAAGGTACATTTTCGACAGAGAATTGAGTACTTCCTGGTTGGGGTAGTCTAAAATGAGGTATTTCTCTGTCCGTTGAACCAGTGTCAAATAGCCGGCCTGATAGAGAAAACTTTCAGGATTTGCGGCTTCAATTTCTCGTGGAGCCAGGCTTTCTTCATCAACTTTGAGCAGATGGTAGCTGTCAGGTGAGGCAATTTTGTGATTTTTAAAGTAATTTTCAATAAATGTTACCGATCCTGAACTATACCAATAGTTCGAAAATTGATATTTTCTAAAAAAACTCAGCAAAGAAAAAGGATTATAGACCTTGGTTTGACCGTCAAAAGAAAATCCATTATAATATTTTTTAAGCTTTTCCAGCAAGCTTGCTGTCGTCGGCATGATATTCTTGCGAACAGCGTCATCTATATAGGCGTGGAAATAATCTTCAAGTTCTTTTTGTGTATAGCCGGTAATGGCTCCGTATTCTACTTCTGATGATATGTCGATAAGGTTGTTGGCTGCAGAAAAAATACCATTTTTGACAAAGAGTGAAATACCAGTGATTAAGGAAAAGCAAATACAAGGGGAACAGGCTTTAAGCACTTTGTAAAATTGGCGTAAAAGCTTGCGAAAACTTTGAAGTTTTTCAAGGTCATTGAGATTGTCTAAAAGGGGAGCATCATATTCGTCAATTAAAACAGCAACAGCCCCTTTTTGTTTGCTGACGAGCTCGAGAATGGTATCAAGGGTTTCGGCACAGGATGCTTCCGCAGCTGTGGAAATGGCATAGTGTTCAGCAAAGGCCAGGAGCTTGCGGTTTACCCAGTTGGTTAAGTCCTGTGCCGACCCATTGCTGTCAAAGCTGCTGAAATCCAGCCAGAGCACAGGCCAGGGCTTACTGCTTTGTGCTTTGACCCAGGGCTCTGCGTCAAGTCCGCAAAAAAGCTTGTCATTGCCTGTCAGCATCTCGTACAGCGTGGAGATGGTCAGCGATTTGCCAAAGCGTCTGGGGCGTGCCAGAAAAAAGGCCCTGCCTTCTTCGATGAGTTTTTGCAGAAGGGCTGTTTTGTCCACATAGAGATGCCCGTTTTGGCGCAGACGGCTGAAGCTGGCCTCTCCCAGAGGCAGTCTTGGCAGGTTCGTGCTCATCATGCATCCTCACTGGCTCATCAGAGAAGGGTTTGGCGTTTTTGAGCTGGCAAGAAAGGCAGCTCTGTTTTTTGGTCTAGTGCTGCAGCGTTGCGTCTCAGCGGCTTTCGTTGCCAGAGAAGAAAAAAAGCTCTGTTTTTCTGCAAAAAGGTTCTGGAAGATGGTCTGCAAGGGTGACTGAGCCAGGCCTGGCAGTGATCAAGAGCAGAAAAAACAGAGCTTGTGAGGGAAGTGATGGAGCGATCAGCGTTCGAAATACGTATAGCCCCTTAAGCCGTCTTCAAAGGCCTGCAGAATGGCATAGCGCTCGCTGGGAGAAATGCGACCCTCGCGCACCGCAAGTTCTGCCGTGGTTCTCAGATCTTCCAGAATACGTCGTGGTTCGTATTCCACGTAGGTTAAAATATCGGCCACCGAGTCCCCACGGATTTCGCGCACATACTGATAGCCTCCGTCTTCATCGGCTCTGATGGAGACAACATTGGTATCGCCCATGAGATTGTGCAGGTCTCCCAGGGTTTCCTGATAGGCCCCCACGAGAAAAACCCCAAGATAGTATTCCTCCCCGACCTTGAGCGGATGCAGGTCAAGGGTCTGTTTCATGCCCTGGGGACCGATGAAGTGATCAATGCGTCCGTCCGAATCACAGGTGATATCCGAGATGATACCCTGACGCGAGGGAAATTCATTGAGGCGGTGCACCGGCATTACGGGAAAGAGCTGATCAATGGCCCAGACATCGGGCAGAGACTGAAAGACACTGAAATTGCCGTAATAGATGTCGGCGAGGCTGACATCGATATCTTCCAGTTCTCTGGGGACATTTTTCAGATGGCTTTTTTCGCGCGCGATGCGCATGATAATAGCCCAGAAAATGCGTTCTCCCAGAGTCCGCATACGCAGGGAAACCTGGCCTGTGGAAAAGAGCTTGCGCAGTTCGTCGCGGTAATAAATGGCATCGTTATAGCATTCCTGCAGATTGCGCAGCGAAAGCAGGGAGGCCACTTCATGGAGATTACGCATGGCTTCGGGCGCATCACTGGGCAGCTCCTTGGGCACGGCGATTTCTTCCACAATGCTCGTATCAAGGATATTGAAGAGCAGAACGGAATTATAGGCCACTGTGGCGCGTCCTGATTCGGTGATGATATGGGGATGCGGGGTGTCCTGCTCATCGAGAATCGTCATGATGGCTTCCACAACGTCTGTGCAGTACTCATCAAGGGTATAGTTACGCGACATGCCATAGCTTGTGTGGGAGCCGTCATAGTCAACGGCAAGGCCGCCGCCCAGGTTCAGATAGCCCATGCGGGCTCCTTCCTGCACCAGGCCCTGGTACATGCGCGCTCCTTCCATCACACCTGTTCTGATATCCCGGATATTGGAGATCTGTGAACCCAGATGGTAGTGCAAAAGACGCAGGCAGTCGAGCATGTCGTGTTCTTTGAGGGTATCCACGACATCGACAATTTCCGAGATGGAAAGCCCGAAGGTGGAGCGTTCACCACCGGAGCTGGCCCAGTGTCCGCTGGCTGTGGTGGCCAGTTTGGAGCGCAGGCCGATACGGGGGCGGACACCTATGATGCGCGCCCGTTCCAGAAGCACCTCAAGTTCACCTGGCATTTCAAGGACAAAGAAAACCTTGAAGCCAAGGCGCTGGGCCTGCAGGCCGAGATTGAAGAATTCTTCGTCCTTGTAGCCGTTGCAGACAAGACAGGCCTCGCGGTCGCGGATCAGCGAAAGGGCGGCCAAGAGCTCCCCTTTGGAGCCCACTTCCAGACCATGGTGGTGTGGCGCGCCTGACTGCACGATTTTTTCCACAACCTGTTGCTGCTGATTGACCTTAACGGGAAAAACGCCCCGGTATTCGCCCTGATAATTGAGCGAATAAATGGCTTTGCGGAACGATTCATGGATAGCCGCAATGCGTGAGGCAAGAATGTTTTCCACACGCAGGAGTACGGGCATATCATAGCCGCGCTCATGCAGGCCCGCAATGATTTCCATGAGCGAGATCTCAGGGCCGCCCTTGCCTTTGGGACAGACGACCACATCACCGCTGTCCGAGACATCGAAAAAACCGTTGCCCCAGTTGCGGATGCCGTAGAGCTCCACAGAGTCTTCCACTTTCCACTGGTGCAAAGCCTGATTGTGTGCCAAGTGTCTTTCCTCCGGGATTGCGTGTTAGACCAGGGGCGCTGTATGGCTTAAGCCTTCATCCAGGGGCCTGCCACTGATCAGATTGGCATTGGCCACGGCCTGTCCCGCGGCTCCGCGACAGAGATTGTCAATGACAGAGACAATGATCAGACGCTTGGTGCGCTTGTCCACAGCCAGGCCAATGTCGCAGAACATGGTGCCCCGTACAAAACGGGTTTCCGGCAGTTTGCCAAGGGGCAGCACTCTGACCCAGGGCGAGGCTTTCCATGTCTCGTTATAGCAGTCCCAAACCTTTTCCAGGGTCATGGCGGGATCTTTGAGATCGGCATAGATGGTCGATAAAATGCCCCGATTCATGGGAACCAGATGCGGCGTAAACTGCAGCGTGACGGGCGTAGCCAGGAGTTTACTGATTTCCTGCTCGATTTCGGGGGTATGGCGGTGACGCACAAGACCGTAGGCCCGGAAATTGTCGGCGACCTCGCTGAAGAGCGTTGGCAGATTGGGCTTGCGGCCGGCTCCGGTTGTGCCGGATTTGGAGTCCACAAGAATGTTTTTGGGGCTGATCAGATCGTGCTGACAGGCAGCGGTCAGTCCAAGAATGACTGAGGTCGGATAACAGCCAGGATTGGCAATAAGCTTGGCCTGGGCGATCTTTTCGGCATAGAGTTCGGGCAGACCATAGACAGCCTGGCTTAAGAGCTCCTGAGCTTCATGGGGCATGCCGTACCATTCTTCGTAAACGCCCTGATCAAGGAGGCGGAAATCGGCTGAAAAATCCACGACCTTGACGCCAGCCTGCAAAAGCTTGGGAGCCATTTTCATGGCCTTGCCTGCCGGTACAGCCAGAAAGACGAGGTCACACTTGGCCTGGGCCTCTTCCGGCGTGAACTGGCTGATAATCACATCACAGCCTGGCAGCTTTTCAAGAAAAGGATAGTACTCACCCAGGCGTTTGCCGCTTTCAGCCCTCGAACAGGCCATAACCAGCTGCATGGAAGGATGCACCGCGAGCAGTCGTGCCAGTTCCATGCCCGCATAGCCGGTAATGCCAACTAAACCAACCTTGATTGCCTCCATGATTCCCCTTTGGCTTTCGCCCTATTTTTCGCCAAAAATTTTGACGTATTTCATTTTCAGTTCAAAGAGCATGCTGTCGAGCATCTGCTGTTCCGCACCGTCAAGATTTCCCCGTGTCTTCTCTTTGAGCATATCAAGCAGGTCGATGCTGTGCTTGGCCATCAGCTTGTCAGGTTTTGTGCCGCCGCCTGCCGGATCAGGCACCTCGCCTAATTGCACCAGGGCCGAGGAGGCCATGGAGAGAATAAAGGTGGAAAAGGTCACCTTGGGCATGGAATTGTGTGAGGTATCGGCCTGCTCTTTTGTCTCGGTTTCTCGCATAGCGTTTTCCCGAAGCAATTGGCTTCGGGCCTCCTTTGCAATGGTTTCTGGGCTTAGCTGCGCACAAAAACGTTAGCCGGCACTTCGCCAGGCACGCCTGCAAGCGCTGCCTGATAAGCGGCCATGGCCTGCTCAAGATAGTCGCGCGCTCCGGAAAAGCCGCTTGCTGCCACAAGGCTTCTGTCGAGGGCATAGAGGCCGGCCAGGACATCGCCCCAGTCAACCCAGCCCATATGACCGATGCGTACAATGCGTCCTTTGAGCTGATCCTGACCTCCGGCCAGACAGACACCGAACTGTTCCTGCGCAATCTGGAGAAGCTTGAGCCCATCGACGCCTTCAGGCAATCTGACGCTTGTCAGCCCCCAGGTGTAGTGCTCGCGGGCCAGGAGTTCCAGACCCAGGGCGCGGGCGCCGGCACGGGCAAGCATGGTCAGAGCCCACTGTTTCTTGTAGATGGCTTCGAGACCCTCTGCAAGCAGTATTTTGAGACTTTCTTCAAGACCGCAGATGAGGTTCACGGCTGTCGTGAAGTGGGTCTCATGCTTTTCGAGCTTTTTGCGTTCAGCTGGCAGATTAAAATAGAAGCAGCCGGGATCAAGCACATTGCATCTGGCCCAGGCCCGCTCGGAGAGGGCGATCAATGCCAGTCCCGGAGGCAGCATGAGGCCTTTTTGTGAGCCTGTCAAAAGACAGTCAATGCCCCAGGCATCCATGGGACAGGGAGAAATACCCACTGCGGAAATGCCGTCAGCGACAAGCAATACATCGTGCTCCTGGCAGATCTTGGCCAGTTCCTGCACGGGGTGAAGCACACCTGTGGAGGTTTCAGAGACCTGCACGAGCACGCCGCGAATTTCCTGATCCTGCCGAAGGGCCTGCTCAAGATCTTCAGGGCGAACGGCCTGGCCCCAGGGCACGGAGAGCACCACAGGTCTAAGGCCACGCATTTTGGCTATGGAAGTCCAGCGCTCTCCGAATTTGCCGCCTTCCACGACGAGCACTTTTTCATCCTGGGCAAAGAGGCTGTAGACGGCGGCGGTCATGGCCCCGGAGCCTGAGGCGGAAAGCGGCAGAACAACGTGCTTTGTGCCAAAAAGCGTTTGCAGACCCTTTTGCACACGGGCCATGATCTCTCTGAAAGCCTGTTTTCTGTGATGGATCATGTCACGCGCAAGAGCCAGACGAACTTCTTCAGGCAGGGGGGTGGGGCCGGGAGTGAGCAGACGAAGTTTATTGAACATGAAGCATATCCTTATAGTTCAAGGCCTTAGTTTTTGGGCTGAAAGCGGGCAATGCAGCATTTGAGATAGCTGGTCTCTGGCATACCCAAAAGTTCAGGGTGATCTGCCGCCTGCCGGCCAGCGTAGAGCAGCTGGGCTGACTGACCCTCTTTGCGGGCGGCTCGCTGAATACAATCAATGAGGGTTTCTTGTTTGAGATGAAAGGAACACGAGGAGCTGACAAGAATGCCTTGAGGAGTGAGGAGACGTACGGCAAGCGCATTTAGCCTCCGATAGGCCTGTATCCCTAGGGCGGCGTCTTTGCGGCGTTTGATAAAGGCCGGAGGATCAATACTGATCAGATCGAAGCGCTGACCCTGGCTGGCAAGCTCTGCCAGAAGTTTTTGTGCTGAGCCTTCAAGGAAGGATGCCTTGTGCATGAGAAACGGGCAATTGCTGGCAAGATTTTTGCGCGCATAGTCAAGAGCACAAGCAGAGGCATCGAGAAAGGTCACGGACCGACAGCCGGCTTTGGCGCATTGCACACCAAAGCCTCCCACATAGCAGAAGGCATCGAGCACATTCAGGTCTTTGGCCAAACTGGCAGCCTTGGCGCGATTGTCTCTTTGATCATAGAACCAGCCGGTTTTTTGTCCAGTCTGACAGGGAACAGTAAAAAGACAACCGTTTTCAGGCACGTTCAGTTCTTCCGGCACATTGCCAACAGAGACCTTTTCCAGGGAGAGTCCCTCTAAAGCCCGCATGGGATGATCATTGGCCAGAAGGATGCTTTGCGGGGAAAGCAGGTCGTGCAGGACCGAAAGCAGCTCGTCCTTGCGCTCTTCCATAGCGCTAGTTGTGATCTGCAGGGAGAGATGCTGTCCATAACGGTCAATGACAAGTCCCGGTAAAAGGTCTCCCTCGGCGTGACAGAGGCGGTACCAGGGGTCTGGAAAAAGCTGTGAGCGTAAGGCAAGAGCTTGAGTCAGTCTCTGACGCAAAAGACTAGCATCAAGGTGCACATTTTCCTTACGGCTATGCAGACGCGCACAGATCAGGGCATGGGGATTGACACAGGCTGTGCCAAGGCATTGGCCCTGGGCGTTCTTGACAAGAACTTCCTCGCCCATGGCAAAGTCGCCGAGAGAAGAGGCAACCTCATTGCTGAAGATCCAGAGATGGCCATGGGCCAGTCTCTGGTCTTCCTTATTTTTGAGGATCAGGTCGCGCATTATTCAGACTTCACTCGTGCCATGGTTTGATTCAGATCTTCCTGTCCCTGGATTACGGAAAGCTTCAGCAGTTCTCCTACGTTCATTTCGTTCAGCTCAGCCAAGGCAGAGGCTGTGAAGGTCTTTCCAGGCTGCGTTGTGATGGTCATCTGGCCAGGCTTATCCACAAAGGCACAGAGCTTTTCGGCAAGATCGCGTTCGAATTGTGAATCGCTCATGTTTTTTCTGATCTGGGCAAGAGCAATCTCTTTACCTGAACCGTCGGGGGCCACATAGAGTGCTGCGCGGGCCAGAAGGCTTTTGTCCGTGTAGCGCAGGGAGAAATCGTGCAAAGGACAGGTGAGGAGCTTGGCAAAGAGATGGTCAAGATTGTCGAGATCTGCCGAGACTTCGGCCTCAAGGGCAAAGAGCTCGTCAATGCCGACCGAGGCGCTGAGTTTACGCGAGGAAGGCGTTTCCTTGCTGTCGCCCAGGGCAATATTCAGGTGCAGAAGAGCCGGAATAGGCAGCTTTTGACCCATTTGGTCTTCAATGGTTTTTCCGGCCAGGGAAAGGCCTGTGACCTGTATGTGTTCCTCTTTGCCGGCCTTGGTCGTAAAGCTGATTTCCTTGATATTGACCGGCGAGCCCTCCACATCAATGGTCACGCCCTGCAGTCTTGTGCTTTCCACGAGAGGCTTTTCACCAATCAAGACCTTGATCAGCTCTTCCGTGCGGGCCTCATCACTGGCCTGGGCGAGCTTGGCCGCCAGGGTCAGGGCCTCATCTTCAGTGAAGATACGGATATTGTTCTGAAGCAGACGAGAACTGTGGAATTTTTTGACGTTTTGTTCAAAGCCTTCGATATTCTCAATGCTTAAGCGTTCAAGGTGGGTCTTGCTGAGTTTTTCAAAGAGCATGGGGCCCATGGCCAGTTTAACCTTGGAGGTCTGAACCGTAATGACAAAATGCTCCATGCGTATCAGTGAGGCAGCCATAGCCGGGCGTTTTCCCTGAGCGTCAGCCAAAAGCTTTGCGAGTTCTTCGGCTTCTATGGCAAGATCACGGGCCGTAAGGTTCTCCATCGTGACCGTTGCCCCGTTGATTTCCATTGTGATGCCCTGGCAGAGCGATTGCTGCACAAGGGTGATGGGACCACTTTTGGGGGAGAGGAGGTCGCGCAGAGGCGAGAAAGCGAGCAGACCCTGATAGGTCATAATGGTTTCTGAGGGCCGGACATGACCTTGCTGCAGGCCTAGCGTGGCATTGGGGGAGAGGTCAAAGGCCGGGATGCTCAGTGTACGGGTAAAGGGAGAAACACTGACCGTCACAGGGCTTTTGGGTGTCAGGCCCTGTGTTTTGAGGGATTCGTTGATCATAAGCGACAGATCGCGTTCAATACCGGGTTTGATCCAGAACTGTACGCCGGCAAGAAAAACGGCAATCAGCAGAATGATGATCAGGAGAAAGAGACTTTGGCTTTTTTTCATGAACTTTTTTCAGCGTAGCCCTAGAACGAAGGTTCTGAGAGAAAACGCTGCCTCCGGGCTTTTTGGTTGAATTATGTGTCGCAATCACACTTTGTTGCAATACCATTTGGCCCATTTTTGCCGTCTGCTTGCTGCAGATACTGCTAAGCAGAAGCTGTCAGGCGTTTTGTGTGTGCCAGTTTTCGGCAAAACGACATATGTGCTTCTCAACTTGCCGAATACGCAGGCAATGGACGCAACCAGTTAGCTGCGATGATGACAGCCAATGCTCTGGGTATTGCGCATGGCTGCCTGGGTTATGGCATAGGCCGTCTGAGAACCGTGAAAGAGCTGAATCAGACGCAGGGAAATATGGGTCCGTTTATAAAAATCATGAATATGCCGGACGAGCACGCGCATATCTTCAAAAGCCCGGCGCAGTCTGGCCTGCGTTCGGGAAATGCCAACATAATTCCACATAGTATTGCGGATATTGGCCCAGTCCTGCGCCACAAGGGCCGGATCATCGGCATGTTCATCGCCTTCGTCGTGCCAGTCGGGGATGGCATTGCGCACCTGGGCCGGCAGGCCGCGGCTGCGTTTGGCGAGAAGGCCAAGGTATTGCCCGCAGCTGGCTCCCCAGGAAAGGCCTTCGAGGAGAGACGTGCTGGCCAAACGATTGGCACCGTGCAGACCGGTG
>JAGADH010000070.1 GCA_017613715.1 Desulfovibrio sp.
ATCGAGCAGGACCACCGAATACGGTGCCTTGCGCACAGCCTCGGTCAGAAGTCCGCCCTGGTCGAAGCCCACATAGCCTGGGGGGCTGCCCACAAGCCGGGAAACCGAGTGTTTTTCCATATACTCGCTCATATCAAAGCGCAGAAAATCCACGCCCATGATTTTGGCGAGACTACGGGCAATCTCGGTCTTGCCCACACCGGTCGGACCATAAAAAAGGAAAGAGCCAGCGGGACGCTGGTCAACGCTCAAACCGGCTCTAGAGCGCAGAATGGCTCGAACAATGATCTCAACAGCCTCATCCTGGCCAAAGACCTGATCCTTGAGATCGGCTTCAAGATGCGCCAGACGCTGTTCCTCCTGACCGCTCACCGTGCGCATGGGGATATTGGCCATGCGCGCCACAATGCGTTCCACATCGACTATGCGCACAGGCCTGCTCTCACAGACGCCCTCACTCTTTTCGCTCTTGACAGTTTTTGCCTCGCAAGCGAATTTTAAGTGCACAAAGGCCCCAACCTCGTCCAAAACATCGATGGCCTTATCTGGCAGCAAACGATCTCGGACATGACGTGTGGAGAGGTCCACAATGGCTTTGAGCACAGGCAGGGAATAGCTGACGTGATGGAAATTGGCGTATTTGGCCTGCACGCCCTTCAAAATAGCCACACAATCGCTGCTTGAGGGTTCATGCAGATCTATCTTCTGAAAACGCCTGGCCAGAGCACGGTCCTTTTCCAGATGATTGCGAAATTCCTCATAGGTTGTCGAACCGATACAGCGAATCTCGCCGCTGGCCAAAGCGGGCTTCAGAAGATTAGCGGCATCCATGGAACCGCCTGAGATGGAGCCTGCACCCACAAGCGTATGCAGCTCATCGATAAAAAGAATGGCGTCGGGTATCTTCTTCATCTGTTCCACAACGCCTTTAAGACGAGCTTCAAAATCGCCGCGGTATTTGGTGCCGGCCAAGAGTATCCCCATATCCAGAGCATAGATACGTGTCTTCAGGAACATCGGCGGAACCTTTCCGTCCACAATGCGCAGGGCAAGCCCCTCCACCATGGCGGTTTTCCCCACACCAGGTTCACCGACAAAAAGGGGATTATTTTTACGCCGACGCAAAAGCACTTCAATGGTCCGATCAAGTTCCTTGTCCCGGCCAATCAACGGATCAATTTTGCCCTCTCTGGCGCGACTGGTCAGCTCCTGCGTATACTTGGCCAGAGCGTCCTTCTCTGCCTCGCCCTTGCCGCCCTCCTCAGCCTCGCTCGCGCCTTCGTCGCTTGTCTCACTCTCCATACCGTGCGAAATAAAGGTTAAGACATCCAGCCGTTCCACACCCTGACGTTTCAGAAAAAACTCAGCATATCCTTCTTCTTCCATAATGGAGACCAGAAGATCGCCGATCTCCACGGTTTCCTTGCCGGCTGAGTGAATATGCGTCAGAGCCCGTTCCAGCACACGCTGCACACTGACGGTCTGCATCACTTCAAAAGCCTGCGGCTGCTCAAGCGTCTGCATTTCCTGACGAAAAAAACCCTCCAGCTGCTCGCGCAGCATGGCGATGCTGGCACCACTCCCTTCCAGAATGATCCGCCCCTTCATATTCTTCGTCATGGCATAGAGAATATGTTCCACGGTCAAAAGCTCATGCCGCCGCCTCTGCACTTCCACAAGCGCATCACGCAGAACACTCTGTACGCTCTTGCTCAACATAATCGACTTGTCTCCGCCTGCTTCACACTTTTTCCATGGTGCACTTCAAAGGAAAACCGGCCTTGCGGGCCAGACTGTGCACACTGGCCACCTTGGTTTCCGCAATTTCATAGGTAAAAATGCCACATTCACCGCGACCGTTCTGATGAACATGCATCATGATCTTCGTGGCTTCCTCCACGGGCTTGTGAAAGACCTGCTGCAAAATCTCGACCACAAATTCCATGGTCGTATAATCATCATTATGCAGAAAAACGCGGTAGCGTTCTGGTTCCTTGAGTTTGGTCGCAACGACGACTTCGGTATCGCCTTCAACACCAAGCGTGCTTGTCCTCGGCATGGCATCCTCCTGTCAGCGATTCCCCTGGCTATACGCCTGCTCCCTCGTTAAGACAACTCACAGCGCTTGACCTGAAGATGTCCGGCAGAGCAGGAAGCGGGCCAAGTCCGAGCCGTTCTGCCCAGATCTGCCGGAGAGCCTCAGAAAAAACAAAGCTTGGACCGCCATGCAGGCCCTTATTCTGCAGCCAGTCCTGATACAGGGCATGATACGACTGCGTGCTTTGCCTAAAGAGAGCAAGTTCAAGATCACGGGCCCAGGTCTCAATGGCTGCGACTTCGCCTTCAAGCTCCACAAAGTGGCCAAAGGGCAGAATATCAAGGTCGACAGCCAGGCTGCCCGCCTGCCAGGCTTCGCGAATCTTTTCATAACAGGCAAAGGGCAGAAAACCCTGTCCCTGCAAAATGGCATCCATGGTCTCAGCCGAACTGACCTGAACTTCGTCTTCCCGCCGCACCTTGCAGCCTGCGCATTGTTTGGCCTCAGACACCGGAGCTTTCAAGGTCAGAAGATAGCTCGGCGCCTGCCCGGCCTGAAAGCAGCTACGCAGACGCAGAAGTTTTTTCTGAGCCAAAAGCGCTGGCGGATCGCTCTCATAGACCACATTGCGCTCAAAATAACGGCCGAGGTCACTAGCGCCCAGCTCGCGTAAACGTGCTCGCAGCCGAGCGAAGTCAACATGACAATATTTTCGCTCCACTTCTAAGGCCATGAACAACCCCAAGATCAGCGATGAAAGAGCGCAGCTGACAGATCGCCAAGGGCTGCCAGACCGTCACCGGCTTCTCCCTGAGGATAGAGACAAGGGCTAAAGCCAAGACGCTTGGCCTGCACAAGCCTGAGTTCCTGCGCCTGCACCGGACGGATCTGCCCGTTCAAGTCAACCTCACCCCAGAAGACGCCTTTTTCCGGAAGCGGCAGATCGTAATACGAAGAAAGCACGGCAGCCACCAGAGCCAGATCCAGACCCGGCTCGGCCAGACGCATGCCACCACCCACCTTGGCGTAAATATCAACCTGGGAAAAATTCAGTTTCAGACGTTTTTCAAGAACGGCCAAAAGCAGATGCAGACGATTGACGTCAAAGCCAAGCGCCGTACGCCTTGGAATATTCAGAAAGGAGCGGGAAACCAAAGCCTGCACTTCCACAGCCAGTGGTCTCTGACCATCCACAGCCATGACTACGGCTGTGCCTGAAAGCTTTGGATCGCGCGCTTGCAGAAAGAACGTCGAAGGATCATCAATGACACTCAGCCCTTCCCTTGTCATACGGAAGACCAAGAGTTCTTCATTGGGACCAAAGCGGTTCTTAAAAACACGCAAAAGCCTGAACATCTGACGCCGGTCCCCTTCCAGGGAAATAACCGTGTCGACCATATGCTCCAAAAGACGTGGACCGGCCAGTACTCCGTCCTTGGTCACGTGTCCCACAAGGATCAAGGTCACCCCGTCCTGACGGCAGGCTTCCATGAGCTCCTGTGTCACCTGGCGGATCTGGGTGACATTACCAGGCTGGCCATCGGCCGCGGAACTGCCCACGGTCTGGACGGAATCCACTATGAGCAGAGCCGGCTTGAGACTGCTCACAGCACTCAGGATATCTTCCGTGCTGTGCGTGGAGATGGCCATCAGACTTGGAAAAAGCATCTCAAGGCGTCTGGCCCGGGCACGGATCTGCGGCAAGGCCTCTTCGCCGCTGGCATAGAGCACACATTGACCCGAACGTGCCACATTGCCGGCAACCTGTAAAAGCAGGGTGGATTTGCCAATGCCAGGCTCACCCCCAATGAGAAAAGCTCCGCCGGGTACCAGGCCATGGCCCAGAACCCGATCTAAAGCCTCAATGCCGCTTGTATAGGGAGAAGCTGTTTCTTCACTGACCTCACAGAGCACCACGGCCTTTTCAGCAGGAGCCGTTGGCTGATTTTTCGCCTGCACGCGGTTCCGCAGCGTATTCCAGGCATGACAGCTCGGACATTGCCCACGCCAGTTCAGACTTTCTGCACCACAGGCAGAGCAGACATAGATTTCGCGCGCTTTGGCCATGGTTTTCTGCAGACTGCTTTAGCGTGCGGCATCCGGCGGCATTTCCAGTAAAAGCGTAATCTCTTCGTCGGACAAGGTATTGATGGCAGCAACCACATTCTTATCATAGAGATCACGCTCAGAAAGCTTTCTGCGTGCATCGGGCATGGGCAAAGGCGGGCGGTTGCCGCGCTGACTGACCATGGCACAAAAATCATTGGCCACAAGCAGGACGCGTGCTTCAAGGAGCATTTCCTTAACCGTCAGCTCATGGTTGGCTCCGGTTTCCGGATCATCCACGACCTTACCGCCCATCTGATAGATAATACGCGCCACACGTCCTGGCAGAACGCCTTTGAGCACATTATAGGCGTGATACGGCGCAAGCTGCACCTGCCGACGTTCTTCGTCGGTCAGAAGCCCGCGCTTGACCATGATGTCACGCGGCACAAAGATCTTACCGACCTGGGAAAGTCTGGCCGCAAGCTGCATATTTTCCATAGCCTGAGAGGACAGATGCATTTGCTTGCCAAGACGCGAGGAAAGATTGGCCACCTTGTGGCTACGCCCTTGAAGATATCTGAACTTGGCGTCACTGCCGTCAAGGGCACATTCAATGGCATGTACCAGGCCGCCGATACAGCGTTGCTCTTCCTTGGCCTTATGCCGGACAATCCAGGTTCCCACAATCATGGCCAAAAAGAGAGCGATGGAAAGACTGCCCAGGACGCCAAGACCATAAATTTCGCGAGCACTGCTGTTGATTTCTTCGTCGATCAGCTCGGAATGGCATTCCATGACCGCATACCACATAGGCTGTGCTATATGCGCACCAAAGGAAAAGACCTCTTCCGTGGATGCCTGGGAAAGACGCCGTTCAAAGGGCAGGACCTGAGGCACCTGCGCTTTCTTGGTGATGATCGCCGCCTTGCCGTTGGCAAATCCGATACAGGCCGTTTCCGAAGGTCCTGGCGTCAGAAGATAGGCCTGCGTGTCTTCCTTGAGATGGATGCCCGAGAAAAAATCCAGCACCACGCTGTCCATCTTCAGGGTGAGCAGAAGATAAGCCACGATCTTGGGTTCATCCATGCTCAGCACTTCATAGAGAGGATCCACAATATCCAGAAGCAGTTGTCCGTTTTCCTCATAGAGCGAGGAATAGCTGACCCCCCGCCGGCTCCCGGCCAAGGCCACCACGGCCTTTTTTCTCTGAGTGAGAGGCTGGCTGTCGCGCTCGGCCACAAGGTCCTCACCGACTTCATTGACAATCCGTGCCGAATACCAACCCCGGCGCTGGGCAGTATCACGCAGAAGATCGCGCAGATAATCCAGCTCCTCGCCCATGGAACGCAGATCAGCGCTCTCGTCGGAAGCCGATCGTGCCGCTTCCTGATAGTCCTTGGCAAAAAGACGGAACATCTCAGCCTGGCTCACATAGTGGATGGTGTCGACAGTCTTGCTCTGCCAGGCCCGGATATTTTCCAGGACTGTCTCCACATAGGCCTGATCTTTGTCGCGGTGATTGGCCAGTATAGTCTGTTCGGAATAACGAGCCTGGGCACGGCAAAGCAGGAGGGCTACAATGCCCACCACGAGAACGACACAGGCGAGTACACTGTAAAGCAGGCTATGGGAAAGAGAATAGGTGTGTTCCGCTTTATCGGTCTTACCAGGATTTGGCACGGCAGCCTGTGTCAAAGCCGCCTCAGACTGGGCAGAGACCTGGATATCCTTGCTTTTTTCTTCCATAACTTCACCTTTGTGCCTTGGCTGCAGCTGTGGGCTGGACCGGACGCCCCTTGAGGTGCGCCCAGCGGCCAAGCTCATTGACGGAATACTGCGGCAGATAATGCTTAAAGCGGGTATGTGAAAGCACCGCACTACTCAAGTTGTCGAGAACATAGGCGTCGTTGTCCATATAGACCACAAGCACCGCATGGGCGAGGTTTCGCACCGTATCGCGCAGGACCACTATACGCATCTTATCGGCAGGAATGCCCAGTTGCCTAAGAGAGAAATATTTAATAATGGCATAATCTTCACAGTCGCCACTTTTTTTCAGAAATTCGTCGGGTATAGCCCAGTAATCCTCCACACCCCAGTTGAGCATGTCTTCACGGTAGGGAAACTTATTCCAAAACGTGTGCACATAGCGCAAAAGATCCAGTCCCGTCTTGCCCTTGGCACCCTCCTTGAAGCTGTTCCAGCCTGCTGATTTGGTAAAGGCTTTGCCCTCCACAAAGATGGAATGCTGACCGTTACGCTCAAGCAGACGCACCCAGGCAGGCAGGGAAGAAAGGGGACGCTTGAATTCAACCGTATTGAAAAGCTGAATTTTTGCCTCAGGCGTCTTTGGCTGCGCTGCTGGCTTTTCAGCGCAGAAGCCTTGCCCTGCAAGGAAAAAGAGACCCAGAAAAGCTGTGAGCAGAACTCTGGCGCAACGCAAAAAGCATGCGGGCACAAAGCCTATGCGCGCAAAGCGGTCTGACAGACTGGGTCGTTTCATCAACTATTCAGCACGGAAACCTCGGCCTTCAGGCCGGGGAGGAAGTGCTGCCTCCGGTATCTTTCCTGTATTGATACGAGTAACCGTCGGCCCTACCAGGAAGGCGACAGTATTTCCGTGATATTCCCTGCATTACGCCATCAACGGTTTGAATATTGCATGAAGCGCTTTTTCTGATGGCGATTCGCCCTTCGTAACAAGCTGTTTTTTGCCTTTCGTCACATTGGCCATGACAGTCGCCGGCAGCAAAAGCGTGGATCTGCTTTTCTAAGCATTATCCACGTGGAAAGGCGAAGGCCTCAACTCTTGTTCGCTTTTGCGAGGCGCGCCCCATACCCTTGATGAACAGGGGACGTTTCTTGATCCCATGAACCTCGTCGATCTCTCCAAGTCATAACGCGTCGATCCAATTTCCTTGGAAGATTGAAGCGTATTCTCTTGTTTTTTGTCTGGCCACCGTTCCCGCTTTCCACAGGCAAGCGTCATTTTTTCAGGTTTTCCAGAAGAATCTTCCTGCTCTTGACGGCGGCGTCCTTGAGGGTGAGGAGATTGACTCCGGGTTCACAAGGTCAGCTTGCCGACAGAGGCCTTTTGTGGCAAGCCTTGCCAAATCCTTCGGCAAAAAACTGCAGGCTTGGGAGAGTGCTTATGAAACAGGTCAAAACCAATGCCGCACGGCTTCTGGAAAAATTGGGCATCAGCTACCAGCTGCACCAGACAAGTGTGGACCTCAACGATCTTTCCGCCGTAAGCATGGCGGCAAAACTCGGCCAAGACCCGGCCCGTGTTTTCAAAACGCTTGTGGCGCGCGGTGACAAAAACGGCGTACTCATGGCCTGCATCCCGGCGGCCTGCGAACTCGACCTCAAAGCCCTGGCCAAGGTTTCACAGAACAAGCATGTGGAAATGGTGGCACTCAAGGAAGTTCAGGGGCTGACCGGCTATCTGCGGGGCGGCTGTTCACCGCTTGCTGCCAAAAAAAACTATCCCGTCTATCTTGATGCCACAGCTGAAAACTTTGCAAGCATCCTGATCAGTGCCGGTCTGCGCGGCGTGCAGCTTGAACTGGCACCCCATGACCTGGCGCGTGCCTGTCAGGGACACTTTGCCAGTCTGACACGGGAACCTTGAGCCTCGTAAATACCTGAGCAAAACCATCACAACGCAAAGCCTGTGAAGGAGGCTTGCACATCAATAATGAACATGCTAGTTTTTTGGCAATGCGAGGATGGCGGAACTGGTAGACGCACTGGATTTAGGATCCAGCGGTTCATCCGTGGGGGTTCAACTCCCCCTCCTCGTACCAGTAATCTAGTTGAAGCCAGGGGAAAAGGCAAGATTGCAGCAAGGGATTGCGGAGAAGCAAAAAAGCTTTTTCTCCTTGACAAAATTGAAATTTAAGTTCATATTCTTTTTCAAATAAGTCCGGCAAAGGCTGCCGGAAAAAATTAGCGTTCTCTATTGGAAATAAAATTCATTTTCTTTTTTATTTCTACGCCAGGCGTAGAGCAGACAAAAGGATTGAGTATGATCAGAACAAAGCCAGAACAGAATGTCAGTCACAGAATCAGCCATCATAATCTGCATATCACGTGCACAGCCTTTGATCAGCAGCAGGCGAATGCCGTGATGGGGCTGATGCAGGCCTTCAATCAGAGCTGCAAGCGCATCTTTATTGACGTGCGCGACATCTCAAAACCAGGCTACCATGTGGCCCAGTCGTTCAAAAAGGCTCTCGCAAGCTGCTCCATTGCACCGCAGCAGATTTTTTTCAAGGGCAGCGAAGGTTTTGATCTCGCCATCAATGGCAATCGCGTCCTCATTCATGCCCCTGCCAAAGATGGCAGACAAAAATCCAAGGGTCATGTCTGCTGCGGCCGCTGCAAAAACTGCCATTGTCATAGCCATGCATGAACAGCGCAAAGCGCGCTGAATAGGAACCGTTGGCAAGAGGTAATGAAGACAGTCACGCCAAAAGCCAGCCGCTTTCTGCAGCTCGCTGCGACATTTCCTCCAGATATTGTCCCTTGCGCACAGATCAGCCGTCTGTACTCTGCAGACGGCTTTTTTTCTTGCAGGCCGCAGGCATTTCTCCTACATTGCCGGGACTCCCCCCTTTCTCTGCTCTGAAAGGAGCCCTCCTTGCCATCGAATCCCCAAAAAACGCTGCGTCGCCGGCTCTTTCGGCTTACGCGCCCCATTTTTGCCGAAACCCTGCTGCTTATGTCGCTGGGTTTCGTCGACGTGGTCATGCTCAGCCAGATTTCCGACGCCTGTGTGGCTGCCGTAGGCCTGGTCAATCAGATCCTGAACATGATTTTTCTCATTTTCATTGTGGGAGCCACAGGCACTCTGGTCGTGGCCTCACAATATCTCGGCGCCAAACGACCAGGGGATTTTCTCGTCACGGTGAAGGCCTCCTTCCTGCTGAACACTTTGCTTGGCCTGCTCGTAAGCCTGGGCCTCTTTGGCTTTGACCAGGAGATCCTCAGACTCATGGATGTGAGCCGGGATCTCTGGGACGATGCCGCAAACTATCTGACCATTGTGGGATCCTTCGCCTTTCTCCACGCTCTGAATGTCACTCAGGCCAGCATTCTGCGTGCCCGCGAGCTGGCCAAATACCCAATGTATGTCTCGCTGATCACCAATGTCGTGAATCTTGTCGCCAACTACTGCCTGATCTTCGGTCATCTGGGCTGTCCGGCGCTTGGCGTTGTCGGTGCAGCCTGGGCGACAGTGCTCAGCCGGGCACTGAGCTTTGTGCTGCTTTTGTTTTTTGTCCTGCGCCAGGCTCTTGCCCTGACGCAAGCTCGCTCAAGCCAGGATCTTGGCAAAAAACTGCGCCAGATTCTGCAGATCGGACTGCCCGGTGCCGGTGAGATGTTTTCCTACGCAGCCTCCCAGGTGGTGATCACGTTTTTCATCAATATGCTGGGCACAGAAGCGCTGGCAGCACGCACCTATTTGATGAACGTGGTCATTCTCACCTTTATTTTTGCCATTTCCATGGGGCAAAGTGCAGCTATTCTGGCAGGTCACCTCGTAGGAAGCCATCATTTTGCAGCAGCCAGACTGGTCGGAGCCTTTGCCACGCGCGCCTCGCTGAAAATCTCCGTACTGCTGGCTCTGCTGCTGGCTCTGGCAGGACCGGTCTTTATGCCGTGGCTGAGCAGCAACGAGCACATTCAAAGCCTCTGTCTTGGCATCTTATGGGTCGACGTTGTCCTTGAAGGGGGACGGGCTGTGAATATTCTCACTGGCCGCCTCCTTGCCGCTGTTGGCGATCCTCTCTTTCCTCTGTGCGTCAGTATTCTTGTTGTCTGGAGCGTAGCCACGCTCGGCAGTTATCTCGCGGGCATTGTCATGGGCTTTGGACTGCTCGGCATGTGGCTGGTCTTTACTTGCGACGAAAGCCTGAGAGCAATCATTCAGTGGCGATACTGGCAAAAGGGAAAGTGGATGCATAAAAGCATCTGCTGAGGCGGGAAAAAAAGGCTCTAGCGCGGCCAGAATCTCTGCAGAAGCAGGGGCAGAGTCAGGCCAGACGCTAAAGCCAGAAGATCAGGAGGAAAATGAGGCAAGACCTGCTGTGGCCAAAAAAGCATCACAGCACAGGCTCCTATGGCTCCGAGCAAAGCTCGCCAGATTCTTGCACTTGCCGTTACAAGACGGGCCACATCGCCCAGAGCCACATCGGCAAAGGTATACGGCACAAGCGTGAGCAGAAGCGCCAGCACGAGAGCTCCGCTCACAGGCAGACGGGGTAAAACACAGAGCGAACCAAAGGAACAGGCCAGACTGAGGCCCAGTATGTCACTCCATTCCTGCACACGTTCCAAGACATGGGCAAGAGCAGCATTGAGCATGGGCGAAATCCCGCCTGCCAAAGCGCCCGCAAGCGCCGAGAGCAGCAAGGCCCGGCTGGCAAAAACCGCAAGACAGCTGCCGTTCAGCACAAGCTCTCGTGCCACGGGCCAGAGCAGAGCCGAGATCAGACCGAGCAAAAGACAGCCGATGGGAGGCTCACCAGTCATTCTCCCGCGTAAGGATATGCCGAGCGCCAAAAGAAAGACCGTTAAGCAATCATAGCAGAGAAAACGCAGAGACCAGTCGAGCATCTTATTTGGCGTAGCCCACGGCACGGCGTTCGCGGATCACCGTAACGCGGATCTGACCGGGATAGGTCATTTTTTCTTCAATCTGCTTGGCAATATCCTTACAGAGCAGGTACGAGGCGTCGTCGTCAATGTGATCAGGATTGACCAAAACCCTGATTTCACGGCCGGCCTGAATGGCATAAGCCTTACTCACGCCTTCAAAGGACGTGGCAATGCCTTCAAGATCCTGCAGACGCTTGACATAGTTTTCAAGCAGCTCCTTACGGGCGCCTGGCCTGGCACCGGAAAGGGAGTCCGCAGCCTGCACGAGCACGGCCAGAGCTGTCGAAGGCGACTGATCCTCATGATGGGCCGCTATAGCGTGTACGATTTCATGGCTTTCATTGTATTTTCTGGCAAGATCAGCACCAATGAGCGCATGCGGACCCTCCACCTCGTGATCGACAGCTTTGCCGATATCGTGCAAAAGCCCGGCCCGCTTGGCCCGCTTCACATCCATACCGAGCTCGGCAGCCATCATGCCGCAAAGAGCCGAAACTTCCAGAGAATGCTGCAGAACATTCTGCGTAAAGGAAGTACGATAGCGCAGCTGACCGAGAAGCTTGACGATTTCAGGATGAATACCGTGCACGCCGGCATCAAAGGTGGCCTGTTCGCCGAGTTCGCGCACATGCGTTTCCATCTCGTGTTCGCATTTCTGCACCACGTCCTCAATGCGGGCCGGATGGATACGGCCATCCTGAATCAGCCGTTCAAGCGCCATCTTGGCTATCTGGCGGCGCAGAGGACTGAAGGCCGAGAGAATCACGGTTTCCGGTGTATCATCGATAATCAGATCCACGCCCGTAGCCGCTTCAATAGCCCGAATATTGCGCCCCTCACGCCCAATGATACGGCCCTTCATATCCTCGCTGGGCAGAGAAACCGCTGTCACGGTCTGCTCATTAACATAGTCGCCAGCATAGCGCTGCATGACAGTACAGAGAATATCCTTGGCCTTGCGGTCCGCCGTCTCACGCGCTTCGGTCTCAATCTGGCGAATCATCTTGGCCGATTCATGCCTGGTTTTGACTTCGATTTCACTCATCAGTCTGGCACGGGCCTCTTCACAGCTCAGACCCGCGATTTCCGCAAGACGCTGTTCCTGCTCCTCAATACGTGAAGCCAAAAGGGTTTCGGATTCCGTAAGTTCGCGCTCCTTATGCGCCAACTCCTTCTCTAACTTCAGCAGATCGCGCTCTTTCTCCGTCGCTTTTTCCTGCTTTTCTTCGAGACGCTCGTTCAACTCATCCAGCTTGCGTTCCCGGTTCTTGACCTCCCGCTCACGCTCGCGAAACTCGTTTTCCATCTCTTTTTTCTGGTTGAAAAGCTCATCCTGGCCCTGGATAAGCAGCTCCTTTTTCTGGGCCTGAGCCTCTTTACGCGCCTTATCCACAATGCCTCTGGCCAGTTCTTCAGCGTCACCGAGACGTCGCGTGATCAGGACACGCTGCGCAAAAAAACCGCCAACAGCTGCCAGCAGCACAAAGACAAAAAAGGTCAAAAAATAAGAGAGATCCATTGCACCCAACCTCTATATATAAAAACGGCGCACAGCCGTACAAAGACGGTGAACCGCCGAAAAAAAGCACTGGTTGGGGGCGACTGGGCAGGAAGGATGCAGAAACTGCACACAAAAAAAGATACGAGAGATGATCTCGCGAGAAGAGAAAGCTCCGGAGGGAGTACAAGGGAAGATCCCCAGGAACGCCGTGTCTGTCTGCGGTTCAGAACCTGGATAACCAGGTCGGAAACCATATGTCTCTCTCAGGCTTCCTGAAAACAGGCATGCACACAAAAGACAGTGACAGTCTCCTTTTCTTAAAGCTTGTCAGGTTAGCACCGAGACAAAGATCACGAACGCCCTAGGGAAATTCATAGAGATTTTTTTATCTTCTCAAGCGTGGAAGCCAGCGCATTACGCATGGCCTCCAGCTCGTTTTTTGTCTGCAGCAGATCATCTGCCAGCCCGAGGGCAAGAAAGGTCATCAAAACCTTATCCTTGCCCTGCCCCCCTGAAGCACGCTGCTTTTGTTCAGCAAAACGCTCTTCAAGTAGCTGCGCAGCCTGACGTGCACGCTCAAGATTGGCTCCGCTCCTAAAAGAAATCTGTAAACCGAGAACATTCAGGACTTGCGAGGATTTCTCCATAACGCTATTCCACCTGGTCGTAATCCTGAATTCTCAGCAGGAGCCGATCCAAATGTTCCAAAGCCTTGGTACGTACAGTTTCCGCCTCTGCCAGGCTATCCGTCAGACTGCGATTTTTTTCTTCTAGAGCAGCGACGGAATTTCTCAGACCTTGCACCTGCACTCTGAGGCTTGAGTTTTCAGCCTTGGCCTGCGAGAGCTGATGCAGGAGAGCGTCCACCTGAGAATCAAGCTGCTCTAAAATTTTCATACTTTTCTTCTAACACTCTGCCCGTATCTTGGCAAGCGGGAAGCCAAGCTAGGCCTGATCAGACCTGAGAAGACGCTGGCCATAATTTTTCTGTTTGGCTCTGGCCACGGAAAGATTATTGGCCGGCACATCGTGGGTAATGGTTGAACCGGCTCCAATCAGAGCGCCTGCACCGACACTGACCGGAGCCACAAGGGCGGTATTGCTGCCGATAAAGGCCTGCTCACCGATTTCCGTGCGGTGCTTGTTTTTACCGTCATAATTGCAGGTAATGGTACCGGCACCGATATTGCTTCCCTGACCGATACTGGCATCGCCAAGATAGCTCAGGTGATTGGCCTTGGCTCCACGCCCCAGTCTGGCTTTTTTCAATTCCACAAAATTGCCCACATGGGAGTCTTCTTCAAGCACAGCCCCCGGTCTCAGACGTGCGTAGGGACCGACAAGAGCTCCTGCTCCCACCTGGGCGCCAGAAAGATGGGAAAAGGAGTGAATGCGGGCCCCACCGGCCAGAGAGCTATCCTCGATAACGCAGTGCGAAGCGATTTCAGCACCACAGGCAATATGACTTTGGCCATAAATTTCACAGGGACCGGTGAGCTCACTGCCGGCTTCGACCTCTGCCAGGGGACCAACGCGCACAAGATCCGGAGCATGACAGATAACCCCTTTGGCTAAAAGCTGCTGCACGATTTCCCGCCGCAGAAATTCTTCCATCTCACTGAGTTCTCTGGGGGAATTGACGCCAAGAAGACGCTGATCGTTGCCAAGAACAATGGCTGAGACCCTGGCGCCTGCCTCAAGCGCCAAGGCCACAAGATCGGTGATATAGTATTCACCGCTCTTGGCGCTCGGGCTAAGCTTGGGCAGAAGTCTGGCGGCAAGCTCAAGACTCAGCCAGTAAAGACCAACATTAATCTCGCCTGTGGGCCGGCCATACAGACTCTCATCGTAGTCCTTGGCCTCCACAATGGCTATCTTGCCGTCCTTACGCACAACCCGGCCATAGGCCCCGACATCGGCAAGCTCCACGGTGGCAAAGGCCAGCTCGCAGCCCCGGGCCTCGTCGAGGAAACGACTGGTTAAGGCCTCTGTCAAAAGCG
>JAGADH010000071.1 GCA_017613715.1 Desulfovibrio sp.
ATCTTTTTGATAAACATAAAGTGCTATTTCAAACTTCCTCATCGTCTTCTATCTTTATAATCAAAGTACATATTTATCAAGCAAAATATTTACTTTTAATTCCCACAATTTACATTTTTTGATCTAACAAAATAAAATTTGTATAGTATAATCTAGTTATTTTTTATGTATACTATCTCTTGTAGATATAACTTCATCTGCCAAAGCAAATTACTATCGATATTCAAAAAAGTATTGAATTAGATCTTAAGGTTAAAATTCACATGTATTACCAATGCTAAAGCTTAAAGTCTGTTTACTAGACCTTAACAACATTACGACTTTCACAGACATCCATGTAAAGTTTGTATATTGAACTGTGACTTAAAAATTATCTTATCTAACCTCAAAATTTATAAAAAATACCCACAAGCTGAACTACTTATACTCTGCATAAATTACCAAATGCTTACTATAACAATCGTAATACCCCATATCTTGACGATCTCTTTCTAGACTCTCTATTTTTACAGATGTAACATTGTTTACCCATCAACACAATATTTATACCTTAATATTATAACTCTTGTCAACTACAGTATCAGGAATTAGATATATGTATATACCAAACAAGATAATGCAAAAATTAGAGAATACTATTTTACAAAAAATATGTAAGAAAGCGTACCTAGGATAGTCATGACCTGCCAAACTTGCTATGGCTCATGCGGCATTGACCGTAGACCATGTCAGTGCTATTAATGCTAAATTCGCTTCCTTCTTTGCCTCTGAGGCAACAGGCAAGGCCTAAAGGGAAGGACGCACCAGGCAAGGTTACAGCCAAGGGGCTGGTTGGAATAATCACGTACGCGAGGAGGCGGCGCAATCCTGTACGGACTGTGCCGAAAGTGCATGAGTTTGGAAATCAATACCCAGATCAATACGCTCGGGCCACGTAAAATTGACTCTCAACTTCCCTATAATGGTCTTGAGGATGACAAACAGGTTCAGGTCTTTGTGGACAAAGACTGCAGCCAGGAAATCGAACCACAGATTCTCTCCCTCGAAGCAGCCGGACCACGCAAAAAACTCTATTTCAATCCTACTCAGACCAAATGCGCCATTGTCACCTGCGGCGGCCTCTGCCCCGGTATCAACGACGTCATTCGCGCCATTGTCATGGAAGCGCACCACGCTTACCATGTCCCCTCGATCATCGGTATTCCCTACGGCCTTGAAGGCTTTATTCACACTTTTCAGCACAAATTTGTGGAACTGACACCTGAAAGGGTCTCGGACATCCATCTCTTCGGCGGCACCATTCTCGGATCCTCCCGCGGCCCACAAAACGGCGAAGACATCGTTGACACCATGGAGCGCTGCAATATCAATGTGCTCTTTGTCATCGGCGGCGACGGCACCATGAAGGCCGCACAGATGATCAGTCAGGTGGTGCAGCAGCGCGGCCGTAAAATGGCCGTCATCGGCATCCCCAAGACCATTGACAATGACATCAATTTTATTCCCCAGTCCTTTGGTTTTGAGACCGCTGTCTACAAGGCCACCGAAGCCATTGAATGCGCCCATACCGAAGCCTGCGGCGTGCCGAACGGCATTGGCCTTGTCAAGCTCATGGGCCGCGAAAGCGGCTTCATCGCCGCCCAGGCCACTCTGGCCCTGAAAGAGGTCAACTTTGTGCTCATTCCGGAGGCCACCTTCCAGCTCGAAGGGCCTGGCGGCGTGCTTGAGGCGCTTGAAGACCGCTTGCGCACACGCGGCCACGCTGTCGTGGTCACCGCAGAAGGCGCAGGTCAGCACCTGCTTGAACATAATTCCGCAACTGATCCCTCGGGCAATGTCATTCTAGGCGATATCGCCGTCTACCTGCGCAAAGCCATCAAAAAGCATCTCGACAGCCGCGGACTGCGCCACACCATCAAATATATCGATCCAAGTTATATTATCCGTTCTGTTCCCGCCAATTCCTCGGATAAAGTCTACTGCGGCTTCCTTGGCCAGTACGCTGTGCACGCCGCCATGGCCGGACGCACCGACATGGTTGTGGCCAAGGTGCAGGGACAGTTTGTGCATCTGCCCTTTGAGCTTGTGACCCGTTCTCGCCGCAAGCTCAATATCTACTCTGATCTCTGGCGTGCTGTGCTTGAATCCACAGGTCAGGGCATGCTCAAGGGCATGTTGCCAGAGGATGATACGTCAAAGGCCAACGCGTGAACGGCCTTTTCCAGATCAAAGCTTCAGCTGGCTCGGGCAAAACCCATACCCTCACAGAGCGCATTGTCTCACTGCTCGTAGAGGGGAGCCAGCTTTCTCAGATCATTGCCATCACCTTCACCAACGCGGCTGCCGAAGAAATGCGCAGCCGCGTGCTTTCCCGTCTGAAAGCCGCAGCTCTGGGCCTTGATACAGAGCTTCTCGCCCAGGCCGAGGCCCAAAGCCTGCTCTCGGACATTCTCTACAACTATGCAGCCCTCAATGTGCGCACCATCGATAGCCTGCTTTTGCAGATCGTGCGCACCTCTTCCCTCAAGATCCATCTCAATCCCGACTTCGCCCCTGTCTTCAATACCAGCCAGACCGTTGAGCCTTTTTTGGAGATCCTTTCCCTGCGCGCACGCAAGGGTGATGATCGCTTGGCCCGCCAGATCGACGCCATTGTCCGCAGTCTCTACCTTGAAGGCCAGGCCCGCGGTTTTCTGGCAGGCAAGAAGCTTCAAAATCTGCTGACACCGCTTTTTTCAGCCATTCTTCTCAGGCAATGTGACGACCTGATGCCGGCCACAGAAGTCAGGGAGCTGCGCCTGGCTTCCCAGAACCGTCTTGCTTGGCTTTCCGCCAAACTCATCGAGCAGGCGGGCAAGGCCAAATGGAAAAAACTTGCCCTCAATGCCCTAAGCCTCCTGGCCCAGAACGACCTGAAAGCCCTGGATTCCGCCTTTCTGGCCAAGGAGAGCCTGGCTGAGCTTTTCTGTAAAAACGAAGCCGCGGCCTTTGATGCAGAGCTTGGCTTGCTCTACAGCCAGCTTCTCACCTGCAAAAAGCGCTTCCGCCTCTTCAGTGAGGCCGTCAAGACCCTGCCTTTCATCGAGCTTGGCCGGCGCATGGCCGATGCCTTTATGGCCAGTGCCGACGCAGGCCGCTTTCTGCACACGCTGATGGTTCCCAGTCTTGTCTGCGCCATTTTTGAAGGCTATTTGCCGGTTGAGGAAACACTCTTTCTGCTTGGTAATGACACCCGCCATGTGCTCATTGATGAATTTCAGGACACAAGCGACGAGCAGTGGCTGGCGCTCTCCCATCTTGTGGAGGAGGCCCTGGCCAAGGGCGGCTCCTTCACCTGGGTCGGCGATGTCAAGCAATCCATTTTCAGCTGGCGCGGCGGCAATCCTGAGCTCTTCGACGAGCTTCTGGCTGAGAACTCACCGCTGCGACGCCTTGTGGATGCGCGCGACATTCACAGCGATAATCTCCCCTGCAACTGGCGCAGCAGCCAGGAGCTCATTGACTTCAATAACCGCCTCTATCAGCCCCTTGAAGATGTCCAGCAATGCTGCCAGATCTTAGCGCAGTGCCTGCCAAAAGAACTGCCTGAAGCCCTCAAAAACGAGGAAGGGGCCAAGCTTGCCCAAACCTTCTTAGCCCACAGTCAACACGCCCCTGCTCATCCCAAAAAAACCAAGGTAACCGGGATTGTTCAGCTGCTCAGTTCAAGCCCTGAGACCATGGCCTCTGACGTGCAAACGCAGCTGCTGCTCTGGCAGCAAAAGCGTCCATGGTCGCAGATGCTTGTGCTTGTACGCAAAAATCGCGAAGCCATGGAACTTGCCCAGAATCTGCTCGCCCAGGGCATTCCGGTTGTCACAGAAAACAGCCTGCTTTTGGCCCAGCAGAGCCTGATCATTCAGAGTCTGGCCCTGCTGCGTTTTCTCCTGCTCCACGATCAGCTGGCCTTCTATACTGTTCTGAGCGGCGAGATCTTTGGCGAGCTGCCTGAGGTGGCTGACAGTTTTTCCATGACAGCGCTTTGTGACCACTATCTCAGTTCTCAGGATCTCACCCTTGAACAATGCTTTAACGAGCTCTGGCCAGAACTCTATACGAGGTACTTTGCAAGCTTTGCACGCCAGTCTGCGCTGCTTTCCCCTTATGATCTGCTCAGCGAATGGTATCTCTGCCTGGGCGTTGCCCAGCGTTTCCCAAGGGAGCAGATCTTCACACGCAGGCTACTTGAGATTCTGCATACGGCTGAAGACGAAGGCGCAGGCACGATTTCCGCTTTTCTGGAGTACTGGGATGAACATCACGATGAAGAAAAAGTGCCCATGCCTGAAAACATGGATGCTGTTCGCATCATGACCATCCACAAGGCCAAGGGTCTTGAGGCGCCGTGCGTGCTTTTGCCCTGGAAAATGGCACAACTGAACGCCCGTGAGGAACTGCTCTTCCACACTACCGAGGAGGGCAGACTGGCCACCCTGATCAATAAAAACGCCGGTGATGCCTATTACCGTTCGCTCCTGCGCTCGGGCAAAGAAACCCTCAATCTCCTCTATGTGGCCACAACCCGCGCCCGTGAAGAACTCTGCATTATAAGGTGCCAGCAGGAACGCGGTGACGACAAGGACATGCTCAAGGTCCTGGTTGAGCTGGCAGGCCTTGAATTTTCCGATGCACCGCAAAGCCTTTCTGCAACTTGCCTTGATCCGCTAGAAGAGCCTGCGGAGGTTTCGCCGAAAGAGCCCCGACCAACGCCCTTCACCCCCATGCAATGGCTGCCAGGCCTGCGCATTGCCAAAAGCCGCGAGGCGAACGAAGCCGCAGAGGCCCGCAAGCGTGGCATTGTCCTGCATAAGGCCCTGCAGTATGTGCTCTGGCAGGAAGATCCTGTCAAGGCTGCGGACACGGCCTTGCGCTTTGGCCTTGCCAGGCTCGATCCCAAGCGCCTGCTCAGGGAAAACGAGGCCAATGACAGAGCTCAAGAACTTGCCCGCAATGCGCTGATCTGGTTTTTGCGGCAGAAAGAGGCCAAGCACTGGCTGACAGAGGGTTTACGAGAACATTCGCTGCTTGATGAGCAAAAAAAGCTTGTGCGCTTTGACCTGCTTGTACCCGAAGGCTCGGGCTATCTTGTCCTTGACTATAAAAGCGGTCAGCCCGCTGCCAACGATATCAAGCAGATGCGCGACTACCTTGCGCTTCTGGCCAGAACCGGCACAAAGGCCCGTGCTCTGCTCGTCTATCTGGAAAAAGAGCGTATGCAGCTTGTCACAGAG
>JAGADH010000072.1 GCA_017613715.1 Desulfovibrio sp.
AGGGCGTAAATTTTCTCGTACGCCGTCACACCGCAAGGTTTTATTGGTAAACTTGACCAAGGCTTTGCTGCGCAATGGGAAGATTCGCACCACAGTACTCAAAGCCAAAGACATGCGCAGTGTCGTTGAACCCATGATCACTCTGGCCAAGCGCAATGACTTGCATGCTCGTCGTCTGGCCTATAAGGTTCTTAATGATCACAAGCTTGTGAAATATCTCTTCGACGTGGTTGGTCCGCAGTTTGCCGGTGTTGCGGGAGGCTATACCCGCATTTCCAAGCTTGCCAAGCCCAGAAGTGGCGATTGCGCGCCTATGGCCATCATTGAATTCACACGTGAGATTCCCAAGGAAGACACGAAGAATGATGGCAACGAAGCCAAAACGGCCGCCGCTGAAGAGAGCAAGAGTGAATAAGGTTTTTGGCTGACAGCATCAAGGGAGGTTCGCCTCCCTTTTTTTGTGCCTCTCGTATTGCCACTTTGCCTAAGGCTTGCTAGAGTAGCGCACTTGCCAAGGCCTGGACAGTTTGTCAGGCCTTTTGGCTGCCAAGTCAGAGACATCCTTTTATCTTTTGTGCCATCACTCTTTAGGGGAAAATATTGGAGGCGGCAATTCCTCCCCTGTTTGACAGGGGCCTTATGCCGAAGCGCTGATGAAGATCTACGAAAAATCCCATAAACTTGATCATGTCTGTTATGATATCCGTGGCCCCATCATGGAGGAGGCCCAAAAGATGATTCGGGGTGGAGAGGACATTCTGAAGCTGAATATCGGCAATCCCGCCTATTTCGGTTTCCGCTGTCCTGACCATATTGTGGATCATATGGCGCGCTGTCTGCCGGATACCGAAGGCTATTCCGACAGTAAGGGCAAGGTCAGCGCTCGAGAAGCCATTGTCAACTACTGTAAGGAAAAAGCCATTCCCAATGTGGACATCGATGATGTCTATACCGGCAACGGTGTGAGCGAGCTGATCACGCTCTGCATGCAGGGGCTTTTGAACGATGGCGATGAAGTTCTTTTGCCTTCTCCTGATTATCCCCTCTGGACCGCCTCGGTGACCCTTGCCGGTGGTACGGCTGTGCACTATATCTGTGATGAGGCATCCAATTGGTATCCTGACATTGCCGATATTCGCAGCAAGGTCTCTGATAAGACCAAGGGCATTGTGGTGATCAATCCCAATAATCCCACCGGAGCCCTCTATCCCAGAGAGGTGCTCGAGCAGATCGTGGAGATTGCCCGCGAGCACAGCCTGATTCTTTTTGCCGATGAAATCTACGACCGCCTGGTGCTTGATGGCAAAACGCACACAGCTCTTGCCTCTCTGGCGCCGGATCTTCTGACCGTCAGTCTTAACGGCATTTCAAAATCGCATCTCGCTGCAGGCTACCGTGGCGGCTGGATGTGCCTTGCTGGCGATAAAAGCCATGCACGCGGCTATATTGAAGGTTTGAATCTGCTTTCGGCCATGCGCCTTTGCAGCAATGTGCCGGCACAGTCCATCATTGCGCCTGCGCTGGCTGCGCGTGCAGAGACCGAAGCGCTTGTGCAGCCCGGCGGTCGAGTCTATGAGCAGAGGAACTGCGTCTACAAGATGCTCAACGACATTCCCGGCATTTCTGCTGTAAAACCGGAAGCTGCCTTCTACATTTTCCCCAAGATGGATGTGAAGAAATTCAATATCCACGATGACGAGCAGTTTGCCCTTGACCTCTTGAAGCAGGCGAAGATTTTGATTACGCATGGAGCAGGCTTCCACTGGGGTGCGCCTGATCATTTCCGTGTGGTCTATCTGCCGGACGTGAGTATGCTTTCCACAGCCTGCGAGCGCTTTGCCCGTTTCTTCAGTCGTTATCATCAGGCCTGATCAGGGAGGCGGCGTTTCCACGCTGAAGAATTGATGAAAATAGTTGTTCTTGACGGTCATGTTCTCAATCCCGGAGATATCTCCTGGGCTCCCGTAGAGCGTTTGGGTGAGCTTGTGGTCTATGATGAAACCTCGCAAGACGAGGTATTAGACCGCGCCCAGGATTGCGAAGTGCTTTTGCTGAACAAGTTTCGCCTTGGAGAAGAACACGCTCGCGCTCTGCCTTCCCTGAAGCTTGTGGGATTGCTTGCCACAGGCTACGACAATGTGGATGTCGTGGCTTTTGCCAAGCACAAGATTGCGGTTTGCAATGTTGTGGCCTATGGCGTGGATGATGTGGCCCAGCATGCCATGGCCCTCCTGCTTGAGCTTTGCCGCAGAACGAGCGAGCACAGTCAGGCTGTGAAAAGCGGTGAATGGTCAAGGCTTGGCAGCTGGTGCTATTGGAAAAAAGCGCCAATCTGTCTTGCCGGCAAAACCATGGGCATTGTGGGCTACGGCGCCATTGGAGCCTGTCTTGGCCGCATGGCGCATGCCTTTGGTATGCGGGTTCTTGCCACAAGCAGGCATCAGAAGCCGGCACCTGACTACACGCCCTTTGCTTTTGTGCCCTTGTCCGAGCTTCTGGCTCAGGCGGATGTGCTTTCTCTGCACTGTCCTTTGACGGACGAAACGCGCGCTTTAATCAATAGCAAGACACTGGCCCAGATGCGTCAGGGCGCTATCCTGCTCAATACGGCTCGCGGCGCTCTGGTTGATGAAGCAGCCTGTGCTCTGGCTTTACAAAGCGGGCAACTGGGCGGCTTTGCTTGCGATGTGCTCTGCCAGGAGCCTCCCAAGCCCGATAATCCCCTGCTTGCTGCGCCCAATACACTCTTTACTCCGCATATGGCCTGGGCCACAACGCGGGCGCGTCAGCGCATCATTGACCTGACGGCGGAAAATATCAGCAATTTCTTTGCCGGCCATCCAAGCAATCTGGTCAACGCTTTTGCCGCGTCCTGAGTTGAGACATGGGCCGGCGCACGATGAGCACCAGGCACGCTTTTTTTGTCCCCAGGCTTTTTGCCCTTGCAGTTCAGAGAAGGGTCGTAGTGTGTGATCAACTAATAATTTTGACATATCATTATTGGTGACACGGCGCTGTCTGCGTTATCGGGAGTAAACGGCATTGTTTCCGCTTCTGGCTCGCAACTGCCGAAGCCCCCTTGCAATCGTTATGACTTGTAAAGCCCAGAACCGTGCGTTTTCAGGCACCCTGGCAAAACTTGTTCATTCCCGTCGTGCATCTTTTTGTCTTTGTCCTGAAGCAGCAAAATAGCGTACGGATTACGTATCATTTCTGGCCTTCACCAACCTCTGCGGCCTAGGGCAGAGGAAGCCATCAATCCGAGATACCCATGCAAGATCATCATCAAGGTTCCGAGAGCAGGTCCTTCGATCCTCTTTGGTACAGTCAGCGCTACCATGGAGGGAGACTCAAGCCTGAAGAGGCGCAGAACGATTTTCAAACGCGCGGAAGGCAAGAGGGGCTGGCATCCTGTTTTGAAGAGGAGGCTGATGCCTATGCCCAACGCACGAATGCTCTTCTTAGCCGCAGCCTGACTGATCTTCCAGGCTTTGCCAGGCGTCTTGAGGCATGGCGGAAAAAGCGGCAGAAGGAAAGTGAGCTTGACAGCTCATTTGTCATTTATTCTGCGGTAGCCAAAAACTACGATTCCCTGAAAGTGCCCCATTTTCTTCAGCCCGGAGCCTCCTATGTCTGTTTTAGCGATGCTCCTGAGTGGAATACGGGTATCTGGGAGATCCGTCCGCTGCCCTTCCATAACCGTGATACGACCCGTGAAACCCGTTACGTCAAACTCCACCCGCATTATCTCTTTCCCACGGCCCGTCTGGCTGTCTGGGTTGATATGAATGTCCTTTTGCTCGGTGATCTTTCCCGGGAAATAGAGGCCTTTTTAGACTCCGGGCTACCCGTGGCAACGTTTTATCATCCAACCCGACAGACCATTGCCGAGGAGGCTGAAGTCTGCAAACGTCTGCACAAGGACACGCTTGCAGGCCTTGAAGCCCAGTTACAAAGCTATCTTAGGGAAGATCGGGGGCCATACTTTGTTGCCAATACCAATGTCGTTTTCTACAACCTGACCCATCCTCGGCTTGGGGGCTTTTTGGCGGCCTGGTGGAAAGAACTTGAGCGGCATACCAAGAGAGATCAGCTTTCTTTCAGCCACGCCCTTGCGGAAAGCGGCCAATCCTGGTTTCCTCTTGCGCAAAAAGGCATTTGTCCGAGCAATCACCCTGCTTTCGGAATTGTCCCGCACGATAAAAATTTAGGCATCTGCCGATCCATAACGCGCTCACTTGCACGGGGAATGAATGATCCCATGGCACAAACCTCTTTTTTCGAGGAGAGGGAAGAGGCCCTGCGTTCTGTCAGGGAGAGCAGTGTTGATATCGTCATCTGTGTACATAATGCGCCTGAGGCGACAAAACGCTGTCTTGAATCTGTGCTTGCCTTTAGACAGCCAAAACAGCGCATTGTGCTTATCGATGACGCTTCAGATGCGCCAACGGCCGAATATCTGCAAAGACTTGCGGTACGCTGCCCAGATCTCTCGCTTACGCGGCATACACAATGCCTTGGCTATACCTGCTCTGCCAATGAAGGATTGGCTCTGGCACGTGGGGACTATGTCATTCTTCTTAACAGTGACACCATTGTGACAGAAGACTGGGTCGGGAAAATCGTCTATGCGCTTGCCCATTCTCCGGGAGCGGGTCTTGCCGGGCCGCTTTCCAATGCTGCCGATGCCCAGTCTCTTCCTGATATTCAGGGCAGTGCTGAAAATTCCGCCATCAACCCTCTTCCTGCAGGATACAGCCCCAACGATCTCAGTCGTTTTCTTGAAATGTGGAGTCCCAAAGACATCTATGCACGCGTGCCTCTGCTGCATGGCTTTTGTCTGGGCTTGACGAGGGATGCTCTGGAGAGACTCGGCGGTTTTGATGCCAGCCTTTTTCCCCGGGGCTATGGCGAGGAAAACGATCTCTCCTTTCGTGCTGCCGAATGCGGCATAGATCAGATTCTTGTCACCACGACCTATGTTTATCACGAAAAATCACAAAGCTTTGCCAGTGCAGAACGCATGCAGTACATGCGTGAAGGCATTGCTGCCCTTATGACAAAGTACGGGGAGGAACGGGTACGCAGAAGTATCAGAACAATGTTGCATCACCCCTGGCTGACTGAACTGCGAAAACGAATGCAGGCCGTATACCAGTTTGCAGAGCAAAGAAATCGCTAAGCGTCCCATGGATCGATGAGATCGTGCAGCGCAAGCCTGGACTGCCAATAATGGACCCTCCTCTTCCTGGTAGGTTCAAAGAGCGCAGCTCTCCTTGGCCGGCACATCGATATTCTCCAAAAAGAAAAAAGCGCAAAGTCTCATTATCAGCTCTACACCTGGCTATCCTGGTTTTTTTGCCAATTTTGCAGCGAAACTTGATGCGGACGTTCATTGCCGCACCGAGAAAAAAAAAGAAAATCCCGCAAAATGCGGGATTTTCATGAGATTAACGATCCAGGTCGGCCAAAAGTGGGCGTTCCTGCAGGATATCCAGGAATTTGTCTGGCTTCTCCTTCTGGTCCGGCACAACGATGCTGCCATTGACATAGTCGCGGTAGCCTGTGCCGGCGGGTATGAGACGTCCCACAATGACGTTTTCCTTGAGGCCGCGCAATTTATCGGTCTTGCCCTTGAGCGAGGCTTCAGTTAGCACCTTGGTGGTCTCCTGGAAGGAGGCCGCCGAGATAAAGGACGTGGTGGAAAGCGAGGCCTGGGTGATACCGAGTACCAGAGGCTCTGCTGTGGCCGGTCTGCGGCCTTCGGCCAGGGCCTTTTTGTTTTCGATCTTGAAGTCGCTCTTATCGACCTGTTCGCCTTCAAGCAGAGTCGTGCCACCTGAATCGAGCACTGTGACCTTTTTGAGCATCTGACGCACAATGGTTTCAATGTGCTTGTCGTCGATGGCCACGCCCTGGCAGCGGTAGACACTCTGAATTTCGTCAACCAGGTAGCGGGCGAGGAATTTTTCGCCCTTGGTGCGCAGAATGTCAGGCAGTTCGGGATAGCCTTCGGTCAGAGGATCGCCGGCATCAATGAAGTCGCCGTCGGCCACGGTGATACGCTTGCCCTTGGGAATCAGGTATTCACGTTCGTCGCCGATTTCAGGACGAACGATGAGCTTGCGCTTGCCCTTGGCATCGGGTGCGTACATCACAGTACCGGTAATGTCGCTGACTACGGCAATGTCCTTGGGCTTTCTGGCTTCAAAGAGCTCGGCAACGCGTGGCAGACCACCCACGATATCCTTGGTTTTGGAAGTTTCACGCGGGCGTCTGGCTATGGGTTCACCGACTTCAATGCGGTCGCCGTCCTTGACCATGATAATGGCGCCCACCGGCAGAAAATAGGTGGCGTCGGAGTTCATGGCTCCGTGCGAGGATTTTTTGACATTGCCTTCTTCATCGCAGATGGAGATGGCTGGCTTGAAGTTGGTGGAACGGTATTCCATGATGGTCAGCGAGGTGGAGCTTGTGATCTCGTCGGTTTGCTCCTGCACAGTCTTGCCCTCGATGATGTGGGTGAACTTGACGAAGCCTTCTTCTTCAGAAATGAAGGGTTCGTTGGAGGAATCCCATTCTGCCAGGACTGTGTCCTTGTTGATTTCCTGATTGTCGGTAACCATCAGGCGTGAACCATTGGGCAGAACGTATTTTTCGCATTCGCGGCCCTGCGGATCCACAATGGTCACATGGCCGCTCTTGCCTAGGACGATCTGTGTGCCGTCCTTACGGGTCACGGTACGAACTCTGTGCAGATGCACACGACCTGCGTTCTGCGCTTTGTACTTGCTCAGTTCCAGAGTATTGGAGGCCGTGCCACCGATATGGAAGGTACGCATGGTCAGCTGAGTGCCAGGCTCGCCAATGGACTGGGCGGCAATGATGCCTACGGTTTCGCCGATGTTCACGAGATTGCCCCGGGCCAGATCGCGGCCGTAGCACATGGCGCAGATGCCGCGCTCGGACTGGCAGGTCAGAGGCGAGCGCACAGTAACGGAGCTGATGCCCAGGGATTCGATGAGCTGGGCTTCTTTTTCCGTGATCAGCGTATTCTCAGGTAAAAGAATGGTTTTGGAGTCCTTGGGATCAAGGATGGGATAGAGCAGGACGCGGCCAACCAGGCGTTCGGCCAGGGTGACCTTGACGTCGGCACCTTCCTTGATGGGGGTCAGCTCCACACCGTTGACGGTTTTACAATCGTGTTCTGAGACAATCACGTCCTGAACCACGTCCACCAGACGGCGGGTCAGATAACCCGAGTTGGCGGTCTTTAAGGCCGTATCGGCAAGACCTTTGCGGGCACCGTGGGTGGAGGTGAAGTACTGCAGGACCGAGAGCCCTTCGCGGAAGGAGGAGGTGATGGGCGTTTCAATGATTTCACCATTGGGCTTGGCCATCAGTCCGCGCATGCCTGCCAGCTGGCGCATCTGCTCGGCATTGCCTCGGGCACCGGAATTGCTCATCATGAAGATGGGGTTGAAGCTGTCATCTTCGGCCCGCTCGATCACCTTTCCATCGGCATCTTTCTTGGTCCTTCGATCCTTGGAAATCTCCTTCATCATTTCCTTGGAGATATCCTGGGTGGTCTTGGTCCAGACGTCGATGACCTTATTGCGCTTTTCACTCTTGGTGATGTTACCGTCCTGATACTGACGCTCGATTTCGTCCACCTCATTCATTGAGGTTTCGAGGATGTCCTTTTTGCGTGCCGGAATGGTCATATCCTTGAGGCCAATGGTGATGCCGGCACGGGTGGCGAATTCGTAGCCCAGATCTTTGATTTTGTCGCAGAGAATGACCGTAGCCTTGATGCCGAAGCTGCGGTAGGCCGTATCCACAAGCTTACCAATGGCCTTCTTGGTCAAAACCTTATTGACGTTCTCAAAGGGCATCTCGGGTGGCAGAATATTACTGACAAGGACACGGCCAGGCGTGGTTTCGATGAGGTCCTCGCCTTCCTTCATACGCACTTTGATCTTGGCGTGCAGTGAGACCTGGCCGGCATCATAGGCGGCTTCCACTTCCCACGGAGCGCAGAAGACCATGCCTTCACCTTTTTCAAAGCTGCGGGCGCAGGTCATGTAGTAGAGACCGAGCACGATATCCTGCGAGGGCACAATCACGGGGCTACCGTTGGCCGGAGAAAGAATGTTGTTGGTGCTCATCATCAGCACGCGGCATTCAATCTGGGCTTCCACGGAGAGGGGAATGTGCACGGCCATCTGGTCGCCGTCAAAGTCTGCATTATAGGCTGTGCAGACCAGCGGATGCAGGCGAATGGCCTTGCCTTCGACGAGCAGTGGTTCAAAGGCCTGAATGCCCAGTCTGTGCAGGGTAGGAGCACGGTTTAAGAGAATGGGGTATTCACGCACAACTTCCGAGAGAATATCCCAGACCACCAGTTCTTCCCGTTCCACCATCTTTTTGGCGCTTTTGATGGTCGAGGCATGGCCGCGCTTTTCAAGCTCTGAATAGATGAAGGGTTTGAAGAGCTCAAGGGCCATTTTCTTGGGCAGACCGCACTGATGCAGTTTCAGATAGGGACCCACGGTGATCACCGAACGACCCGAGTAGTCCACACGTTTACCCAGAAGGTTCTGGCGGAAACGGCCCTGCTTGCCTTTGATCATGTCTGAGAGCGACTTCAGGGGGCGTCCGTTGGTGCCGGAAATAGCCCGGCCGCGGCGTCCGTTGTCGAAGAGCGCATCCACCGCTTCCTGCAGCATGCGTTTTTCGTTGCGGATGATGATCTCAGGTGCACCCAGATCAATCAGGCGCTTTAAGCGATTATTGCGGTTGATGACGCGTCTGTAGAGGTCATTGAGATCTGAAGTCGCAAAACGGCCGCCGTCCAGAGGCACCAGGGGGCGCAGTTCCGGCGGGATGACGGGAATGACCTCGAGGATCATCCATTCAGGATTATTGTGCGACTCAAGAAAAGCTTCGACGATCTTCAGTCGTTTGGTGATCTTTTTCTTCTTGGTGGCACTCTTGGTCGTTTCCCCTTCGTTGCGCAGATCTTCCTTGAGCTGTTCAAGATCCAGCTCTTCCAGCAGTTTACGCACCGCTTCAGCACCCATGCCCACTTCCAGGGCATCTTCGCTGCCGTAACGTTCCACATACTGCAGATAGAGATCCTCGGAGATGACCTGCTGCTTCTGCAGATTGGTCTTGCCGGGATCGAGCACGACGTAGGAGTCGAAATAGAGGACCTTTTCAAGATCCGCCATGGTGATGTCAAGCAGTGTTCCGATCTTTGAAGGCAGAGTCTTCAGAAACCAGATATGGGCCACCGGTGCTGCCAGTTCGATATGCCCCATGCGTTCACGGCGCACCTTGGAGGCAATGACTTCAACGCCACATTTTTCGCAGACAATACCCCGGTGCTTCATGCGCTTGTATTTGCCGCAATTGCATTCGTAGTCCTTTACGGGACCGAAGATCTTGGCGCAGAAGAGACCGTCCCGTTCGGGCTTGAAGGTGCGGTAATTGATGGTCTCGGGCTTCTTGACTTCACCGTAGGACCATTCCCGGATCACTTCAGGCGAGGCCAGTGAAATCTGTATGGCGGTCAGATTTTTGATATTGGAGACACTGTTGTTCATTCCGCGCGCTGTAAAGAGTTCATCAAGGCTCATAGTTCCTTCCTGTCTTGGAAAGCTCAAAAAAAGCTGTTCTGTTCAGAGATGCCGGCTTATTGCACAACAAAGTCTTTTTCGCCTGCTCCCAGACGTTTGGAGCTTTTCTTGTCGCCTTCTTCGTGCAATTTGACATCAAGACCCAGGCTTTTCAGTTCC
>JAGADH010000073.1 GCA_017613715.1 Desulfovibrio sp.
CACCAGCAATGCCGGTAAGATTCGTGAACTGGCTGGTCCCATGGAAGCTTTGGGTGTGCGCCTGCTTGGTCTTGCCGATTTTCCGGATCTTCCGCCTGTGGAAGAAAATGGTGCAACATTTGCCCAGAATGCCTTGATTAAAGCTCGTCAGGTGGCGTTTTTGACCAAACTGATTGCCGTGGCCGACGATTCTGGACTTGAGGTTGATGCCTTGAACGGGCGACCTGGTGTACATTCAGCCCGTTATGCCGATGACTGGGAGCTTTTGCCGGGTGAAAGCCGGGATCAGCGCAATATGCGTAAACTGCTTTTTGAGATGGAAGGCTTGCCTGAGTCCAAGCGTGCTTGCCGTTTTGTGACCTGTATGGCTGCTGTCCGTCCTGACGGTCGCGAGCTGACCATCGAAGGTCACTGGGAGGGGCGTCTTTTGACGGCACCTCTTGGTTCCAATGGTTTTGGCTATGATCCCATTTTTTTTGATCCTGAAATCGGTACAAGTGCAGCTATGCTCAGCTCTGAGCAAAAAACAAGCCGCAGCCACCGTGGCAAAGCCGTGCGCGGCCTTCTCGCCCGCTGGCAGCATTTTCTTAGTCTGCCGCCACTCTGAGCCTGAGACTTTTTCTGAGACGCCTGCTCTAAACTTTTCCATGGGGCTGCCGAAAAAGACAAGGAGAAGGTTTGGGGTTTAGGCTCAGCCGTATTTTTTGGATTAGCATGCTTTTTGCATAAAATTTTTCGTGTCGGAATCAGGAAAAAAACGGCAAAAAGCGTTGTGAGGACCTATGTCTATCAGTATTTCGGGCTCCACTGCCATATCGGGCCTGAGCGGTATGGATACCAATTTCGATACCGTACTCGAGCAGCTCTATACGGTGGAAAAGACCCAGCTGAATCAGCTGCAGGCCTGGAAGAGCGACTGGCAGCTGCGCTATGATGCCTTTAATACGGTCATCGATCAGATGTCTGCGGCCAAGCAGATGCTTTCCGCCATTGGCAGCCCTCAAAATTTTGTCACCAAGAATGCCATCAGCACCGACGAAAAGGTCCTCACGGCTTTGGCAACGGGTTCTGCGGCCGACGGTCAACATAAGATCACGGTCTCCCAGATGGCCAATAACGCCATTTGGTGCAATACAGGCGCGGTTTTTGAGAACAAGGATGATATCATTAATAAAACCGGCCAGACCGTGACGTTTTCCTTTGATTATGCTGGCAGGAATTATTCCTACGATATTGCGCCCAATACGACGCTGGAATCCTTTGTCAGCATGATCAATAATTCCTCCAAGAATCCCGGCATCAAAATGTCGGTGATCAATACCGGCAGCGGCTATGTCTATCAGATTGCCGGCACTTCCACTGGTGAATCCAATGCGTTGACAATCTATAGTTGCGGCCTTGAGGGTATGGATGTCTCACAGGCGAGTACTGTCTGGAGTAGCAATACTGGCTATGACATGACGGCGCCTGTGACCAATCCAACGAAGTTTACCTATACCGCAACGCTTGAAAGTGGCTCCAGGATTTCTGTGACTTTGAAGGGCGATGCCACAGATCAGGAACTGGCTCAGGCTCTGACCAATGCCGCAGGCACCGGACTTGTGACCACAAGCTTCGATGCTTCTGGCAATCTTCAGATTGGTGGAATAAGCTCTCTGACCCGCAGCTATGCAGGCAAGCCCAGTTATACGCCGGCAGGTCTTACGGTTTCCGCAGGCAGTGATCTTAGTGAGCAGCTTTTAAGCGCAAGCCCGTCGGAAACGCTGAATTTTACGGTGACGCTCGCCGATGGCAATACCCGAACCTTTTCCCTCGACAGTGCTTCGACCAAGCAGGATTTTCTCAATCAGCTCAAGCAGTCACTGCAGAGTTCAGCCTCTGTCAAGCAGAACGAAGGTACGTATCAGCTTAAGCTGTCTGAGATTGCAGGCCTTGAGGTCGCAGGTCATGAACTTGGCGATCTTGGCTTATCTGCGGCAAACTATGACGCTACCGGCACCAAGGATGCCATGACGGCCTCTGTGGCCGATGCCACGACCAGTCTCACCTTTGCCTCAGGCAAGCTTGCCGCGCGTATTGACGGCGCCAACGAAGGCAGTGGTGAAGCTCTGCGCTATACCATTGTGAGCACGGACGGCAGTGCCATCTATGTGGATGAAACAGCGGACGGCAATCCCTTAACCGGCGATCTCAGCAACAACGATCTGCTTGCGGCCATCAAGGCCGCCATGGATGCCCAAGGTAAGACCTATAGCGAATCAACGGACAGTGACGGCAATAGCGTTTTGGCGCTGGACAATGTCAAGGGCATCTTTCTTTCCACAGGCAGTACGGCAAGTTCAGGCTTCAGTTCCAAGATGAGCGGCGTGACCATGCAGATGGATGCCTCCTCGTTTTTCAGCACAATTGACGGTGAAGGTAATCCTGTCCGCTATCTCGAAGAAGCACCTGAATTATCCTACTCCCTGATTTTGAACGACGGCTCAAATATTGATTTCACCATGGCCAGCGGTTCAACGATGGAAGAAATTGCCGCTGAGCTCGCTCATCAGCTCGACGGAACCGGGTGTGAGGTTTCGCTGCTGGACAGTGACGGCAATGCCTGGATTGATGCGGCAACATCAGGTGCGGCCCATATCCACGTCTCCAATATTCAGTCCCTGAACGGTTCAGGCCTGTCCGGACAAATAGTTTCGTCGTCCATCTGGAGCATCACCAATTCCAGTAATGCCATCTATCAGGTGGACAACTGGCCCATGGCCATGCAGTCAGAGTCCAATACCATCACGGATCTTATGGATGGTGTCTCTCTCACCCTGCAGGGGGTGGGAGAGAGTCATTTGACCATCTCCACGGATGTGGCTTCGGTGGAACAGTCCATTCAGAATTTCCTTGATGCTATTAACTCCGTGGTCATGACCATCAATGAGCTGAGCAAGGTCGATGAGGACAAGGAAACAACCTCCAATGATCCCAACGACAAAGGCAATAAGAATTACAGTAAGTCCACACTCACAGCAGAAAAGGGTGGCTTGCTTACGGGCAACTACGGTGTGCAGCTGGTCAAGTCGCGTTTTTTAAGCGTGGTGACCGGCACACCCCCAGGTTTTCAGGCCATAGCGACGGCTGATGATCTGCTTTCCGGCGATATGCTCTCGTGTCTCTCCAATCTCGGTGTGAAGACCGATACCGACACAACAAGCCAAACCTACGGACTTCTGGTCATCGCGCCCAAATCCGACTTCCTGCAGCAGATGGACGAGGAAAACTACGAGAATATGATCAATAATCATATCTCGGAGCTCGTTGATTTCTTTGTCTCCGAAGGCACCGGCACTTCAACCTCAGCGGATTTTCGCTACAATAGCCACGTCACCGGCATCACCGAGGCTGGTATTTATGACGTTAGCTATGATGTTGATGACACAGGCCATATTTCCAACGTGACCATCGGCGGCGAAGCCTGCAAGCGTGACGAATCGCGCGGCGGTTACTACTATACCTGCGCCTCCGGTGCTGCCCGTGGTCTTGCCATCAATATCGATGACCTGACGGCTGGCACGCATACCGGTCAGGTCCGCATTAAGCAGGGGCTTGTGCAGACCGTGGAGAGTTTCCTCTCCAAGGAACTGGTTTTCAACGATGTCAATGTCAATGCCAATGCGCCGGACGACATCATTGAGGCTCAGCTTTCGCTGAAGAGCGAAAACGGTGCCATGATGACGCTCAAGTCCAATTATGCCGGCATTATGAAGAATATTGATAAATCCATCTCCAATGAACAGCGGCGACTTGATTCCTGGTACAACAGACAGAAGAATGTTTTTTCCAATCTTGAAACCTTATTGCGTAAACTCAACGAGCAGCAGACTTCTCTTGAGTCTCAGATCAAACAGCTTGGCTCAAGTTAGTAATTCGTAGATCAACGGGGTCGCTGGGACCTCGCAGTCTGCACTGGATCGTGCAGAAAAAGGGAAAAGGATTTCGTATGAACAAGGCAGCTCACGCGTATTTTAAGACCAATGTCAGTACTACCGATCAGGGCCATCTTCTGATCATGCTTTATGACGGCGCGCTCAAGTTTTTGCAGCAGGCGCGCGAGAAGATTCTGGCCAAGGACTATGCCGCCAAGGGACTGCTCATTTCCAAGGTCATTGATATTATCAATGAACTGGCCGGATCTCTGAATATGGAAAAAGGCGGCAGTCTGGCCACCAATCTCAATAATCTCTATTTTTTGTGTACAGCAAGGCTTTTGCAGGCCAATCTTAAGCTTGATCTCAATGCCCTGGATAGTGTTGTGAAGATTCTTGAGGGCCTGCGCAGTGCTTACGCTGAGATTTTAAACAGGCCCGAAGCCAAGAGTGCTGTGCAGCAGATTTCTCAGCGCATGCAGCCGGAAGTTTCCGTCAATAAGCGTGCTCAGCCTCTGATGTCGGGAACAGCCGCCGCTGCTCCGGTCTCAGGGCTGCAGGCGCGTGCCGCTTACGGGCGTATGGCCCAGACGCAGACAGCTGCTGCAAGTCCTGTTGAGCAGCCTATGTCCAATGCCTACAGCGCTCAGACTTTTGTCTCGCAGCCAGGTCTGCAGAACGGCATGATGCAAAACCGTCTGCGTTCCTACGGACAGATCTAGCGTTTCTTCGTCTGTACCAATTTCCTCAAAAAGAGGGGCAGAGGCCTTTTGTGAAGACCTCTCTCTTCTTGCGCGCAAAATTGAGAAAGCGTTCAAGCTTCGCCACGGGCTCTGCTGCCTTGTCTTGTGGTGAGTCTTGAACGTTTGACCATCCAGATGGGAAAAGCCCGCAGGTTTCTTCTGACCTGCGGGCCTTTTTTTGACGTGCTTTCCGTTGCAGAAGAGCGTTTTTGCTAGGGGTTGTGGGCAAAAATTGCCTGCGCCTGCTCGCGATCACGCGTAATTTGTGCTGCAAGTTCTGCGGGGCCAGCAAAACGCTTCTCTCCGCGCAGGCGGCTGATCAAGGCGAGAGATAGGGTTTGACCGTAAAGGTCTCCGTGATGATCAAGCAAAAAGGCTTCAACGCTTAAGGGCAGTTGGCCAAAGGTCGGATTATGGCCAATATTGACCAGAGCCTTTGCCTGTACGCCTGGGCTTTGGGCGTAGGCTGCGTAGACGCCGTCCGCTGGCAAGAGAATGTCAGGTGGGGCAAGATTGGCTGTGGGAAAACCAAGGTTTTCACCTCGGCCGAAACCGTGGATGACTTCACCTTCGATTTCGTAGTGTCGACCGAGAAGCGTATTGGCGCTTGCAAGATCTCCCTGGGCGATGAGAGCGCGTAAGCGTGTGGAGCTGACAATGTCGCCCACCTGTGTCAGGGCTGGCATCTGTTCAACGCTAAAGCCAAATCTTGCGCCAATGGTTCTCAGTTCCTCTGTGTGGCCGCTGCGTCCTCGCCCAAGGCAAAAATCGTAACCTGTAATCAGGTGCCGCATATTGACGGCGAGAAGATAGTTGCGCACAAATTCTTCAGGACTCTGCCTGGCCAGTTCCTGGGTAAAATCAAGTTCGAGGACGCAGTCAACACCAAGCGCTGCCAAAAGTTCAAGGCGCTTGCGGCGTGTCGTCAGGGGAAAATGCGTTTTTTCCGGGTGGACAATGCGTCTGGGATGTGGCCAAAAGGTGACCACGATACTTGTCATCTGCATGGTTCTGGCAAGTTCTAAGGTGCGCAGAATGAGAGACTGATGTCCTTTGTGGACACCGTCAAAATTGCCGATGGTCAGCACTGACGGTCCGGATAAGGCAAGTTCTTTAGGGGTATGGGCAGTCTGCATGGGATTTGTGAGTTTGGGTCAAAACAAGTTAGGCAGGCATTGTCTGCTCTTGGGAAGCAGAATGTGGGGGCCGTCTGGGACGTTTGCGGCTCTTTTTCTTTGCTTTTTGTGGTGCACTGGGAATGCTTGGCCTGCGTCGACTCTGCTGATGATAGTCGTCAAGGAGCATGGCGAGCAGCAGGATGCCGTGTTCCTCGTGATCTTCGTTTTCCGCAGATGCCCTGGCCAGCTTTTTGGCAAGGTGCAGATAGCGGCTGACGCGTTCTTTCTCGAGGCCTGTCAGACTGCGGTAGTGGCTTTCCAGCAGGGTTGACAAGCGTTCTCCCACAAGGTCGGCAACCTTGGCATCGTCAGGGACTTCGAGTTTTTGCAGCTGAATATGGTAGTAACGGGCAATGCGTTCAAGCTCCATCTGTTCCATGACATCGGTGAGGGAAATCACTGTGCCGGCACAGCCCAGACGACCTGTGCGGCCGGCCCGGTGAATATAGCTTTCGCGGTCCTCGGGAGGCTCGTAGAGAAAGACATGGGAGAGCGCAGGAATATCAATGCCGCGTGAGGCCACATCTGTGGCCACCAAAAAGGGGAGTTCTCTCTGGCGGATGCGCTGGAGCACAGACTCGCGCTTTTGCTGCGTAAGATCTGAGGAAAGACCTTCGGCCTGATAGCCAAAGCCCTTGAGAACCTGGGCTACGTAGGCAACATTAGCCTTGGTATTACAAAAAATGATGGCCGAGGCGGGGTTTTCCGATTCGAGCAGACGGATCAGCGCCCGATCCTTGTCCATATGCGGAACTTGGCAGAAACAATGGCGAACGCTGGCTACATGCACTTCTTTGTGTGAGAGGGAGAGCATGTCAGGTTTTTGCATGAATTCACTGGCCAGCTGCACCACATGTGGAGGAAACGTGGCTGAAAGCAGGGCTGTATGGAGATTCTTGTCCGGCAGATAGCGTTGCAGTTCTTTCATGTCCGGGTAGAAGCCTATGGAGAGCATACGGTCGGCTTCATCCAGGACGAGTTCCGTTAGACAGGAAAGATCAAGGCTGTGGCGCAAAAGATGGTCCAGAATTCTGCCTGGTGTGCCCACAACAAGCTGTACACCGGCTTCCAGGGCCTGGGTCTGCTTTTGGTAGCCGACACCGCCGTAGACGGCGCAGACTGTGAGACCAGTCCCGGCACAGAGGGTTTGGGCCTCGTGTTCGACTTGCACGGCCAGTTCACGTGTGGGTACAAGAATGAGCAGCTGCACGGCCTTTTTGAGGGGCTTGAGCAGTTCAAGCATGGGCAGGAGATAGGCTCCTGTCTTGCCACTGCCTGTGCGTGACTGAATCATTAAATCGCGTCGTGCCAGGAGATAGGGCAGGGCGTGGCTCTGAACCGGGGTGAGCGTTGACCATCCGGAGCGTGCAAGACCGGCTTGGACGCTTTCAGGCAGATCCTCAGTGGTTATGGGGGGAAGTGCGCTGTCAGGCTGCTGAATGGCGATGGCATTCTCGGTACAGTCTGATTCCGTTGAAGTTTCTTGACAGATATTGTGGAGAGTGTCTTCAGTCATGTTATTAGGCGATGAGGGTGAAAGGGGATAAAAAGCATTGGGGTATTCTGGCATTTTCTGGCAGGAATATAGACAGAAGCCGGCAAACCTGCAAGGGCAGGAACGCTAAAGCCCCCCGAAGCTTGAGCTTTGGGGGGCAAAATGTGTCTGCAGCGAGAGGGCTAAAGCGTGTTTAGGCCATGCCTAAAAGGGCAAAGACCCTGTTGGCGTCAAGACCACTGTGCACCGAAAGAGCACTGACCGAATCGCTGCCAATCATTTGAATGGTTTCCTGCATTAAGCCTTCTACTTCTTCATCAGTCATGTCGGGCAGACTGGAAAGATTGACAATATCCTGAGGGGCCACGGGCGCTGAGCCGCTGTGACCGTCACGTTCAGGCAGATAGAGTTCTGTAAGATAGGCATTGTCGATGCTTGCAATGTTCATATATCCTCCACCGCAGGGTAAAATGTGCTGAAGAAAAGTTGTTGTGAACTTTAATGCAATGACCATGCCAAAAATAATAGTCTTTTTCTCTGGGGCTTTTGTCTGCTCTGTCATAAAAATGACAAAGGACCGGTCAACTGGCCGGTCCTTGGCAAAAACTCTCGGCAGGAGTTTTTAGCTTTCCTGCTTGACCTTGGACTTGGTCATGGCCAGGCCAATGCCTTCGAAGAGCTCGAAAATGGAAAAGCCGTACCAGAGCGTATAGACGATGTAGAAGACCAGCATGCACGTCAAGAGCAGAATGTGATCCTTCACATGCACCGGTTCCACGCCAAAGAAATTGTGACCGGGCTCAATGGCGCGGCGAATCACATGGTCAAGCACCTTGGCTTCGCCAATCATACCTTTTTTCTGCAATTCCTTGATGGAGGGCGAAAGCACGTACCACCAGGCAGAGGAGACGTCCAGAGCCTTGGCGCCGGCGTACTTATCAGAAACAGCCTTTTCATTATTGTTGTAAAGCTGTTCGCTGTCATCTACGGCACTGGCAAGCAGTGTCGCCAAATCGCCCTTATAGGTGATCTGGCCACCGTCGGCCTTGGCCTCAATACCGGCCTTCTGCAGCACAGCCACAGCCAGAGGTGCCTTATCGGCTTTCTTAAGCTTGACGGTGACTTCAACGTTCTTGCCCTGCACGGTTTTGAGCTGCTCACGCACCGTGGGGATGAAATTGGACGAGCCCTTGGAAAGCTCGTTGAAGACATTGTCGGCAAATTGCAGACCAGTCAGTGGCTTGCCGTGTTCATCATGAAAAATGGGAGACAAAATGGCGCAGAAGACCACAAGAAAGGTCAGCATCATCAGGCTGCCGCGCACGAAGGCTTTCTTTTCGTGAATGATCATGATTAGGCCTCCCCTCTGAGTTTGCCGAGATTGGCAAAGAATTTACTGAAGACCCAGAAGCCGAAGAAGGCGACAACAAACCAGAAGACATAATTGCCGATCTGCTCAACGGCATTGACCACAGCGGGACTCCAGTTCAGCACTTCCATTTCCACAAGCTTCTTGGGCAGAACGGAAACGCGGTTGATGAAGCCGGCAATGATCGACATGGCGTAAAAACCACGGATATGCACACCCTTGACGACCTTGGTGGTCAGAGCACCAATCTGGATGCCAAGCAGGGAGCCTAAAAGCATACCAATGGCCAGAGTATAGAAGACATAGCCGTAGATGGCGTATTGGCCTACAGCCGCGAAGCCAGCGGTAAAGATGATCTGCAGAATGTCGGTGCCCACAGTGGTCATGGAGGAGACACCAAAGACATAGACGAACATCGGGAAGGTCACAAATCCGCCGCCCACACCCATGATGGCAGCCAGAAGTCCGACAATGACACCGCCTGCGGCAACAATCCAGCCGGAGATGCGGCGGCCGCCGGGAACCAGGTCTTCGTCAAAGGTGATCATGGGCGGAACGCTTAAGCTCTGCATTTTTACGGAAAGACCGGTCAGGCCGGCATTGGCGTTTTGTGTCGTCTGGGTCTGCGCGCTTGTGCCGCGGGTGGCACGCAGGAAGTCAAAGAGCGCGTAAAAGCCCAAGAAGCCCAGAAGCAGAGCATAGATGGTGCTGATGAAGAGCTCGGAGAGCAGGGGGTCTTTATTGTAGAGACCTTTGTTGATAAAGCCGCCGATAAAGGTACCTGCTATGGAGCCCACAAGAAAGGCAATGGCCAGTTTAGCTGACACATTGCCCAGTTTTTTGTGGATGGTGGTACCCATAATGGCTTTGGCAAAGATGTGGAAAAGGTCTGTGCCCACGGCCAGAATACCTTTCACACCCACGGCCATAAGGGCCGGAGTGATGATGAAACCGCCACCGGCGCCGATGCAGCCGGTAATCAGACCAGCCGCCAAGCCCACAGCAATGGAAGCGAGAAAGATGGTGCTGGTATAAAAGGCCGGTGCATACGCTGCTTTACCGCCAAGCATTTCATGACCATCGGCAAAGGCTTCGACCAGACAGCCAGCCAGCACGGGCACCGCCAGAGCCAAAAGAATCAGCAGTTTTTTCCGGTTTTTGAGAATCGAGGTGGAAACCTCGAGATCCCATTTCGCATATGCTTGAGAACCGGCAAGGAGAAATTGATAGACCTGCCTCCCAAGATTCATACAGACCTCCCGTCTTCAAAGAAAATGGTGAAAGCGTTGGTATTTGCCAGTCAAACAGACAAGATGAGTTTTGCTAACTGTCGGGAAAAAAGAGGGAGTCGAGACAGTTGCAAAAGGTTTTAAAACATAGGTTGTTGTGCCGTACGCTGCTGGAGCGTTTTCGTCAAGATTTAAAGAGACTATTTTCGTTTGAGATGAGCCGCCTGGCCAAAGATGACAAGTTCCATCCAGTCGATGGCAAAAGCGAGACAGGCACTGTCGCCTTCAAGGCTGTCCTGCATGATCAGCTCTTGGCGGGCAGCGTCCATGTCGAGATGGGTGAAAATGCGCATTTTCTCAATCATCTGGCGAAACGAGGCGAGATGAAAGAGGCAGAGACGGCTCATGCCTTGCAGGCGCTGATCCAGAGGTTTGCCGCTTGCCTGGACCATGCTTATCAGGCGCATATACTGATCATTGGAGGCATTATAGGGAGCAAGCCCTTGATTGGCGAACCATTCAGCCGGTGTACGCTCGCTGCCTTCGTCAAAGCCGTGGCAATGCTCCTCGTGCACCAGGAAAAAACGTTCCACTATGCCCTCGGCACTCAATTTGGTGCCGCGGCCCAAAGGATATGCCCGGCAGGCACTTGGCCTGTTTTCATAGACCTGACAGCCCACTGGGCTGACAAAAGGGCAGGGTTCGCCGGGTTCCCTGTTCATCTTCAGGGTATGCATGGCAAAACCCGTTTCCTCCATGGTCTGCATATCCGTATAGGTCGTCAGAAATTCCTGACTTGGCATGCCAAGATGCCGGCACAGACGCATGATATCGTAGGGAGTCAGGGGCAGGGTAAGCTCGGCACAGCACTGATTGAAGCAGGGGACCTGCGGGTGGCAGTCAAAGCAAAAACGCTCGTCTGCCATTATTTCAGGCAGATTTTCCATGAATTGTTTGGTATCCTCTCGGTTCAGATCTTCCATCTCAGATCACCTTGTTCAGTGCGTATTCGATGATGCCCTGGGCGCCTGCTGCACAAAGACGGGGAATGAGGTCTCGTACAAGATGCACATCCACGACAGTTTCCACAGAAAGCCACTGATCGATGCGCAAGGGCGAAACGGTGGGCGAATTGAGGGCCGGTAGCATTTCGAGAATCGCTTCAAGATGATCGGCAGGCGCATTCATCTTGATAGCCACCAGGGACTGAGCCTTGAGGGCTCCCTGCAGGAGGAGATCAATCTGTTCGATTTTGCGGCGCTTTTCAGGATTGTTCCAGGCCGAGTCATTGGTGATGAGCACAGGGCTTGACTGCATGACCTCATCAATGATGCGCAGCCCCTGAGCGCGGATGGTGGAGCCGGTTTCCGTGACCTCCACAATGCCATCGGCAAGGCCTTCGACAATCTTGGCCTCTGTAGCACCCCACGAATAAAAGACATCACAGTCAATGCCCTGACGTTCAAAATAGCCACGCGTCATAGAGATGAGCTCGGTGGCAATGCGCTTGCCCTTGAGATCCCTGGCCGAGGTATATGGCGCATCCTGGGCTACAGCCAGAACCCAGCGGCTGGGTTTCATGGAAACCTTGGAATAAATTAAGCGTGAGATCTGACGTACGCTTTTTTCGACACCACGCTCCACCAGCCAATCTTCGCCGGCGATACCGCAGTCCATGATCCCATCTTGCACATAGCTGCCGATTTCCTGAACGCGGCAGATGGAAACAGCGATTTCTGGGTCATTGATTTCAGGAAAATAATTGCGGCTGTGTCTGCGAATTTTCCAGCCGGCGCGCTCAAAAAGGTTGATGGTTGTCTCTTCGAGCGAACCTTTGGGAATGGCGAGCTTGAGAATGGGTTGTGTGTGCATGGCAGTAGTTTGCAGGCAGACCAGGCGTTTGACCTGCAGTGTTGAGTTTGTAGCTTAGGCCTTGTAAACCTCTTTGGGGTCGAAGACCTGTGGCGAGCAGAAAGCGACCTTGCCCTCCTTGAGCTCGCGGTAAAAACACGATCTGCGGCCTGTGTGACAGGCCGCATTGCCCCGCTGCTCTACCAGAAGCAGAATGGTATCGTTGTCACAGTCAAGACGAATGGCCAGCACTTTCTGGGTATGGCCTGAGCTTTCACCTTTGTGCCAGATTTTTTGACGGCTGCGGCTGAAAAAGTGCGCTTCGCCACTCTCCAGCGTCAGTTTCCAGGCTTCTTCGTTCATATAGGCCAGCATCAGGACTTCTTTGTCATGGGCATCCTGGACAATGGCCGGAATCAGTCCCTTGCTGAAGTCTGGTGACAAAGCACAGGGCTGATGGTTGGACAGATCAGACATGATGGCACTCGTCGTGGAAGGTGAAAAAAACATACGATGATTTTGTGGTAGATGAGTAGAATGTATGATTATAGTCCACGGAATCGCAAGTTGCAAGCACGTTCGTCCTGCAGATGGCTGTCTTAAAGCGATCGATAGATTGCTTGACAGTCTCTGCTGCGACAGGTAACGCATAGGCGTGGCCTGAGAGTGTGAGAAGCGCGCTTCAGGTTTTTTCAGGGGTGGCAGTGTTTTTCGACCCGAGAAATTCTGCTCGCTGGAACAACAAAACCGACAGGAGGGCGTGGTTTCCTCGCAGATCGCGAGGACCAGCGCAGACATGATGGATCTTGAACAACAGCTAGCACTAATTAAGCGTGGCGTGGTGGAGCTTATCGATGAGGACGAGCTCAAAAAGAAACTTGAACGTGGAACTCCCTTGCGTGTCAAGGTCGGCTTCGATCCCACGGCACCGGATCTGCATCTCGGGCATACCGTTATTCTGCAGAAAATGCGGCATTTTCAGCAGTTAGGTCACACTGTCATTTTTTTGATCGGTGATTTTACGGGACGCATTGGCGATCCCAGCGGACGTTCGGAAACCCGTCCGCCGCTCACGGAAGAGCAGGTTATGGCCAATGCCGCAACCTATAAAAAGCAGGTCTTCAAAGTTCTGGATCCTGAAAAGACCCTGGTTGAATTCAATTCACACTGGCTTTCCGATCTCGATGCCGCCGGTTTTATCAAGCTCGCTTCGTCGTATACCGTGGCCAGAATGATGGAGCGTGACGATTTTGAGAAACGCTTCCGCGAGCAGCGTCCCATTTCCATTCATGAATTTTTGTATCCGCTCTGTCAGGGCTATGATTCTGTTAGCCTGCATGCGGATGTTGAAATGGGCGGCACTGACCAGAAGTTTAACCTGCTTATGGGACGTACCCTGCAAGGGCATTATGGTCAGGAGGGACAGTGCATTCTGACGATGCCTCTGCTTGAAGGTCTTGACGGCGTACGGAAAATGTCCAAATCCTACGGAAACTATATTGGCATTGATGAAGCGCCGCAGGAGATGTTCGGTAAATTCATGCGTATTTCCGATGAATTGATGTGGCGTTATTATGAATTGCTTTCGGAAAAGAGTCTTGAAGAAATCGACACGATGAAACGCGGCGTGGAACAGGGAGAACTTCATCCCAAGACCTGTAAAGAGGATCTTGCTGAGGAGATCATTACCCGCTACCACGGAGAAACGGCAGCTAAAGCCGCGCGTCAGGAGTTTGCCAGCGTTTTTGTGTCAGGCGGTGTACCTTCTGATATTAATGAGTTGACCGTAAGCTGCGGAGAGGCGTCAACACCCGTAGCTTTTCTAGAAGCCGCAAGCCTTGTGAAAAGTCGCAGTGAAGCGCGCAGGCTGATAAAATCAGGCTCTCTGTCCGTTAACGGCGAACGCTGCGAAGACGGGCAGACTCCTTTGGCCAAAGGGGAATATGTGATTCGCCTTGGCAAGAAGCGTTTTTTGAAATTGACGGTGCAGTCGTAGTTTTTTCCAACTGTCAGGACCCAATGCTGCAGCAGGGAGCACTGGCTCTGACAGAGGGTCTTGTCCTAAGCCTCGTCCTGAAGCACGCAGGGCGAGGCTTATTTCGTAGAGTCTGTGTATCAGACCGTTGCCCAGAAAATATCAGAGGCAGCGTTTTCTCCCGGGCCTTGTGGCGTTATTGAGCTCGGAGACACAATGCTGAGGGATTATGAACGAAGATTTGCTTGGAATTGGCCTAAGCTAGAGCTCTAAAAGCGGAGTTCTTGCGGCAAGATACTGAAGACTGCAGGTGATCCCGGTATAAGACGACCGACCTGCTTGCCAAGGCCAAGGGCGCGGGCTGCGTTGACGGTCAGCATGCGGACCAGCGCTTCCACGGGGATGTCAGCATGTTCATGCAGATAGAGGGCTTCCTGGCAGACATCGAGGTCGGTATTGGAACTCAGACCGTCAGTACCAAGGCAGAGCAGGACATTTTCCGACATCAAGGTTTTGACGTCGGCGCTTCCCACGGCCAAATGTTCGTTGGAACGCGGGCAGAGACAGAGCGCCGTGCCGCTTGCGGCCAGGACCTGCGCTTCCTGGCTTGTCAGATCGACGCCGTGTACAGCTAGTGTGCCGGCGCCAAGCAGGCCGAGCTGACAGGCATAGGCTAACGGCCGTTTGCCCGGTGCTTGCCAGGTTTCGGGCAGGACAGACTGACGGAAGATTTCATAAAGACTGCCCCGCCCAAGGGTGAGCATTTCCGTTTCTTCAGGCGATTCAGCAAGATGCAGGCTGAAAACGCGCGAGCGCTTGCGGCAGAATTGTTTGGCCTGCATCAGCTTTTCGGCAGATGTGGAATAGAGTGCATGTCCGGCCGGCGCTGCGCGTGCTGTAAGTTCAGGCTGCTCCTGCAGATCACGGCGGACAAAGGGCGGCCAGAAATGTTCTTCTGTTGAGTCTGGAGGATTGGTAAAGCCAAAGCATTCACAGAAATGGCTGATACCAAAGCCTGCCTCCTGAGCGTACGTGTCCGTAAGGGCCAGAAGATGATCGGCTGAGCCTGCGATATTGCCCACATGGGAAGTGCCGTAGGCAGCAAGGCTTTGGCAGGCCTTGTGGATGGCTTGCACCAGCGTCTCCTGGGCAATCTGGCCTCGTGGCAAAAGCGGAATCATGCTTTTCAGCCAGGCAGAAAAACCCTGTCTCCAGGTGGTTTTTCCCGCGAGATAGGAAAGGTCGAGGTGGGTGTGGGCATTGATGGTACCGGGAATGAGTGAGACGGCACCGAGATCTGTCAATTGACAGTCAGCGGGCAGGCTGATTTCGCGGGCCTTGCCAAGGGCCACCACCCGGCCTTCGTGGACAATGAGCACGCCGTTGTCAATGCTCTTCAGACGGGCAAAGAGCTGCGCTCCGCGCGCAGCTTGTTCGTCAGCCAGAGGCAGAATGCTGCGGGCCTTGACGGCAAAACTTGTTTTTTGGATTTGCATTTAGATGAGATTAAAAAGCATTTTGGCGGCTACGAAAAGCAGGAAAACCGCAAAACACTGCTTAAGTTTGGCCGTGGGTAGGGAATGGGAGAGACGGGCACCAAGAGGAGCTGTGCAGAAGCTCGCGCAGGCAAGGCCGAAAAGAGCGTAGAGATGCACAAAGCCAAGCGTACCCTCAGGCAAATTGGGGGCGTTGAGACCGCCGAGAATATAGCCCAGGGTGCCTGCAAGGGCTATGGGAAAGCCAATGGCCGCTGAGGTGCCCACAGCCTCGTGCATGGGCACATTGCAGAAGGTCATGAAAGGCACGGAAAGGGTCCCGCCGCCAATACCCACAAAGCTTGAGATCAGACCGATGACGCCGCCTACAGAACTCGTGCCCACAAAACCCGGCATTTCGCGACCGGCCTTGGGCTGATAGCGTGAAATCATCTTTATGGCCACAATGATCAGAAAACAGATGAAAAAGAGCTTGAGAAAAAGAATGGGCATGTGGCTGGCTACAAGGCTGCCGACAAAAGTACCGATCAGGATGCCAGGGGTGATGTTTTTAACGATATTCCAGTGCACTGCTCCGCGTTTGTGATGGGCTCTTGCGCTGGACACTGATGTGATGACAATACTGGCCAGGGATGTCCCCAGAGCAAGATGCTGGCAGAGTTCTGGAGGAATATTCTGGGTAGGGAAGATGACCAAGAGCATCGGTACAATGACGATACCGCCGCCGACACCGAGCAGGCCGGCAAGAATGCCGGCTACGGCACCACAAAGCAAATAGACCAGCAGAGACGTTATCATAAAAGTTCCTTGAAAAGAGGCTTTGGAGCAGGGGCTGTGAGAAAGCCCAAAAAGTACTCTATGCGCGCCTCACTGTCCAGGCCGCAGCTTTTTTCTTTATTGCCGATCTTCGCAGTTCACTTTTTTTGCCGCCTGCCGTACAATTCAATAAATATACGCTTTCAGCTCAGGAGTTATTGCGTGCGCCGATCTTTCGCTGCAAGAGTCTGCCAGAGGGCCACAGGCTATGAAAAAAGGGAGTGGCCTTGTCTGCTTGCTCTTCTTTTCCTCTGCGAGGCCATGGCAGCTGCAGCCGATTCGCGCTTGAGCCATTACTGCTTTCGAGATCTTTCCGCTTTCCAGCGGATTTTTTTTTAGAAGAGGGGCAACGCCATGACATCGGATACCCGCTATCTCTGGCAACACAAGGATCTGCTCGGCACGTCGCAGCTGAGCGTGGCGGATGTTTCTCATCTGCTCGATTTGGCGCGTAGTTTTCAGGAAATCAACCGACGCCCGGTACGCAAGGTTCCGACATTGCAAGGCAGAACCGTGATTCTTTTTTTTGTGGAAAACAGCACGCGCACCAAAACATCATTTGATGTGGCCGGCAAACGCCTTTCCGCGGATACACACGCGCTTTCACAGGCCGGCAGCAGTCTGAACAAAGGGGAAAGCCTGCTGGATACAGGGCTTACGCTGCAGGCCATGAATCCTGATGTCATTGTTGTCAGGCATTCAAGCAGCGGTGCTGCTGCCTTTCTTGCCAAGCAACTCTCCTGCGGTGTGGTCAATGCCGGCGATGGCTGGCATGCCCATCCCACCCAGGCCCTGCTTGACTGCTACAGTCTGCGTACAGCCTGGGACGGGGTCTTTGCCGGCAAGAAACTGTTGATTTTGGGGGATATAGCCCACAGTCGTGTGGCCCGCTCCAATGTGCAACTCCTGCATATGCTGGGCGTCAAGGTGCGGCTCTGCGCACCGAGAACCCTGCTGCCGGCCGGGGTGGCAACGTGGCCTGTGGAGGTCTTTACGGATCTTGCCAGTGCCGTGGACGGGGTGGACGCCGTCATGTGTCTGCGTTTGCAGCTTGAGCGGCAGCAGGCTGGTCTTTTGCCTGATCTTTCCGAGTATTCTCGCAGATTTTGTCTGAGTATGGAGCATCTTGAACGCGCTGCCTCTCAGGTCAAGGTTTTGCATCCAGGCCCCCTGAACCGCGGTCTTGAAATTTCTGACGCCGTGGCCGATTCTTCGGCAAGCCTGATTCTCGATCAGGTTTCGGCAGGTGTTGCGGTGCGTATGGCTGTTCTTTATCTGCTCGCCACCCGTAAGTGAGGAAGAATTATGTATCTGTGCGTAAAAAATGCGCTGCATCTTGAGGCTCTGGTTGATCTTTTGATCGAAGACGAGCGGATTGTCACCATGACTCCGGCAGGTCATCAAAAATTGCCCGAAAACTGTGAAGTCTTCGATGCCGAGGGCTTGGTCCTGATGCCGAGTTTTATTGATGCGCATGTGCATCTGCGTGAACCGGGCTTTGAATACAAGGAAACTATTGCTTCTGGCCTGAACGCCGCCGTGCACGGAGGTTTTGGCTCGGTGATGTGTATGGCCAATACCAAGCCCGTCAATGACAATGCTGCTGTGACCAGTCTGATGCTCACCAAGGCTCAGCAAAGCCATCCCCATGGCCCCAGACTCTACCCCATCGGGGCAGCCACCAAAAATCTTGAGGGACGAGAGCTTGCCCCCATGGGAGAGCTCAAGGAAGCCGGCTGCGTTGCCATTTCCAATGATGGCAGGCCAGTGCAGAGCAGCGAGATGATGCGTCGCATCATGGAATATGCCGCAGATTTTTCGCTGACCGTCATCGATCACTGCGAAGATCCCACGCTTGCCGATCACTGGGTGATGAACGAAGGGGAGATGAGCGGTCTGCTTGGGGTCAAGGGTCAGCCGGCTGTGGGAGAGGCCCTGCAGGCAGCGCGTGACATTATGCTTGCTGAATATCTTGGGCTTCCCGTGCATATAGCCCATGTTTCAAGCGCTCTGACGGTGGATGTCATTGCCTGGGGAAAAGCTCGGGGCATTGCTGTGACAGCGGAAACCTGTCCGCATTATTTGCTGCTCGATGAAAGTGCCCTTGAAGGCTACAATGCCCTTTGCAAGGTCAGTCCGCCGCTGCGCAGCACCAAGGACCGCGATGCGCTGCTCAGGGCTGTTGCTGACGGCACCATTGATATCCTCGTGACGGATCATGCTCCGCATGCCTTGCATGAGAAAATGACAGCCCTTGATCAGGCCTTGGTGGGCTTTTCAGGACTTGATCTTGCCGTGACCTTGACCTGGGGGCTCGTCAAAGAAGATCTCTTGCCTGAAGACGCCCTGCATAGGCTCTGGGCCAGAAGACCCGGCGAAATTTTCCATTTGCCCACCAATGGCTTTGCACCGGGGGATCCCGCGGATTTCTTTCTTTTTGATCCCCATGCTGTGTGGATCCCTTCAGAAGAGAATCTCTATTCCAAAGGCAAGAATACTCCGTTTTTGGGACAGGAACTTTCGGGCCGAGTCAAGCATCACTGGCTTGGTGGTAAGGCCATTTTCTAGGGGGTGGCCATGATCGTGCGTGAACCTGTGGCCATTGGACGTTTTTATCCGCAAAACCGTGATCAGGTGGAAGCAGCTCTGGCAGAGTTCGGTAAAACCGGTCCGGCCCGCTATCCTGTAGAGGCGCGCGCTGAGGAGCCCTGGGCTTTGCTTTTGCCCCATGCCGGCTATATCTACTGTGGCAATGTGCTGGCAGCCACCTTGGCCAAGCTCAAACTTGCCGATACACTCCTGATCTTCTGCCCCAATCATACAGGCCGGGGACAGCCTCTGAGTGTCTGGCCCGACGGAGCCTGGAAGACGCCCGTGGGGAATTTCCCCGTGGCCGGCGATCTCTGCAAGGAGCTGGCCAGCCATGACGCCTTTACACTGGACTATGCTGCTCATCTGGGAGAGCATGCCATTGAAGTGCTTCTGCCCTTTATCTACGCCACAAGCGGCTCCCTTCCGGCCATTGTGCCGGTCTGCGTGGGTACACACAATCCCGACAAACTCAGGCAGGCAGGTCAAGAGCTTGCCTCGTTTTTGCAGAGCCTTGAGGCACGTCAACGCTCCTACAGTATAATCATCAGTTCAGACATGAATCATTTTGAAGATCATGCGACGTGTCTTGCCAAAGACGAATTGGCGCTGGCACGCATTGCGGCAGCAGATAGCGATGGTCTGCTTGCGGTGTGCCGTGAACAGTCCATAAGCATGTGCGGCGTTGCAGCCTGCGCTTTGGTCATGTACGCAGCCAGTCATCTGGGAACGTTGAAGAGCCAGCTGGTAGGCCATACAAGTTCTGCCGAAGCTTCAGGCAATTTTCGGCAGACTGTGGGTTATGCCGGCCTGCGCTTTTTTCTTGAACGTTGATTTGATTGGCTGAGAGCACTTGATTTAGCCTGGGACAGAAGCCAGAGAAGAAAAGAGCCGCCATTTTGGCGGCTCTTTTCTTCTCTGGCTTCTACGAATGTCGTTTCTTTTTCTTAGAGGGCGTTTTGTGCTTTGCAGAACGTCGTTCTTTATTCTGTCTCTGGGCCACCTTGCGGCCTGCATGCGAAGCAGGGCGTGCTTTAACCTGGCGTTTGTTCGTTTTGAGACCTGAGGAAACGTAGCCATAGCGCTGCACGGCTTCATGGGCATTTTTGTGCAGATCAAGCCGGTAGTTTTCAAAGGGCAAATGGCTTAAGGCATCTAAAACGCTCTCTTCTTTCCGTGCACAAACAAGAAAACCGGCATCAAGCATGCGGCAGGCTTCAACGCCTCGGTGCAGGGGATCGGGTGCTCCAAGAATGACAGCCAGAAGACGGTGGTTCTCACGCTGGGCCGTAAAAATCATATTGTAGCCTGAGGCTCGAACCCAGCCAGTTTTTAGTCCGTCGCAACCGGGATACTGGTTGAGCAGGGGATTCTTATTCCAGGAGACATAGTCGAGATGTTTGAGCACCCGGGTATTGTGCAGGCTGAGCGCCCAGGGATAGCGTTTCAGATAGGCGCGTGCCAGAATCAACATGTCGCGCGCGGTTGTGTACTGTCCCTGCATGGGCAGACCATTGGGCGTACAGAAACAGGTATTGTACATGCCCAGACGCTTGGCTTTGGCGTTCATGGCCTGGATGAAGGCCTCATTGGAGCCACCGACAAATTCCGCAACGGCGTAGCTCGCGTCATTTCCCGAGGAAACAGCCATGCCCAGGAGTAGCTCGCCAAGACGAATCTCTTCGCCGGCCCTGATCCCCATGCGTGAGCCGCCTTCACTGGCGGCCTTTTTGCTCACGAGCACAGGACTGTCAAAACGCAGATGACCCTGGGAAATCTGGTCGAGGGCCAGGAACATGCTCATGACCTTGGTCAGGGAGGCCGGTTGAATTCTGGCATCGGCATTCTGTTCGAAGAGAATGGTATTGGTGGTCAGATCATAAAGAATAGCTGAGTTCACACCAAGGCCCTGTTCTTCATGCTCATTGGTCTGATCAGGCGGCTCTTTTGGTTCGGCCATCAGGATTTGGGCCGGAAAAAGGAAAGCAAAGAGCAAAAAGCAGAGGAATGATCGCATAGCGTCTCACAGGCAGCGGATATGGCTGAGGAGGTTAAACTCTGTCACAGTAGACATTTTCCATGAATTTTTCCATGGCCGCATCGGCTTTGGGAATGAATTCCTTAAGCGGAAAGCATTTCTCACAGCTTGGGCAGCGCATAAAGACCTCATGACAGGAGCGGGCAATATGCAGGGGTCTTTGACAGTGGGGGCAGGGAAGGCTTGTCTCGGCATCGCGGGGGGCAAAAGTGAACATGGTGCCTCACAGCTAGAGAAAAAATTTAAAATGTCAAGAATTCTTGCTTCAAAACGCCGCGTTTGTCAATTGCGGCACGAACTTCTCTCTGCTCCTAATTTGCTTTTTAGGCCTGAATATGGCATGGAAAGAGCCCCTGCTGGCTTTTCTGGCAGTTCTCCCCACAAGGAGTCCCTATGCTTGAGCCCGTATTCTTTCGTTGCCTGCGTTGCGTTTGCTGTCTTGCCATTTGTCTGCTGCTTGGCGGGCTTTGGGGCTGTGAGCAGCACAACGTCAAGCAGGCCAAAAAACTTCGGGAAGTGGGTGTACAGCAAGTCAGAACCGAAAATGTTTCCCTCAGTGTCGAACTCTCAGGTCGCGTCAGTGCCTATCGCAAAGCAGAAGTGCGGCCTCAGGTGGGGGGCATTTTGCAAAAGCAGCTATTTTCCGAGGGATCTCTGGTGCATGAGGGACAGTCGCTCTATAAGATCGATCCCGCAACCTATGAGGCGGAAGTGGCGAGCGCCAAGGCGGCCTTAGCCAGGGCGCGTGCTGCCTTGACGCAAAGTGAGTTGCGCAGGAGTCGTAGACGAGCTCTTTTGGGATCCCATGCTGTGAGTCAGCAGGCCATGGAAGATGCCGAGGCCGAATATCTCAAGGCCAAGGCTGATGTGGAGGTCTGTGCGGCAGCCCTGCTTACAGCGGAAATCCGACTGCGTTATACCGATGTGCAGGCCCCCATCACAGGACGCATCGGCAAGTCGCATATGACCCAGGGAGCACTTGTGACTGCCAATCAGCCCGAGCCTTTGGCCGTCATTCAGCAGCTTGATCCGGTCTATGTTGACATGACACGCTCAAGTCTTGATCTTTTACGCGTGCGTGAGCGTTATCTGAGTGGACAGATCAAGCCGGATGTCAAGGGCCAGACAAGTGTGCGCCTGATTCTTGATGACAGTCACAGCTATCCCCTTGAAGGCAAGCTGCAGTTTGCGGATATTTCCGTGGATGAAAGTACGGGCATGGTGCTTCTGCGGGCTGTTTTTCCCAATCCTGAAGGAACGCTGCTGCCAGGCCTTTATGTCAAGGCTTTTGTGCACGAGGGTGTGGAAGAAAAGGCTGTGCTTGTGCCTGAAAGCTGTGTTCTGCGGTCAGCTCGCGGACAAACCAGTGTCTTTGTCGTAGATGCTGACAATAGGGTTCAGCAGAGAAGTGTGCGTACAGCTGAGCGCAGTGGCCGGAAAATCATCATTTCCGAAGGACTGTCTGAGGGAGAAAAGCTCGTTGTAGAAGGACTCCGTCAGCTGAAGGAAGGTGATCAGGTGAAGACGCATACTGTGAACGTGGGACAGCTCGGAGAAAAGCCGTAGCCTATGTCTCATTTTTTTATTGATCGCCCTGTCTTTGCCAGTGTCATTGCCATCCTGATTGTCATGGTGGGGATGATATCGGGCGTTTCCATGCCGGTGGCTCAGTTTCCGCACATGACCCCGCCCAGCATTTCTCTGATCGTCGATTATAGCGGAGCTTCAGCCCGCACCATGCAGGACTCCATTGCGCAGGTTATCGAACAGAGAATGACAGGTCTTGATGATCTGCTCTATATTTCCACTACCAGCAGTTCTGAAGGCCGCATGCGCATGCGCCTGACTTTTGCGCCTGAAGTCGATCCCGACATGGCGCAGATGCAGGTGCAGAACCGTTTGCAGCTTGCCCTGCCGCTTTTGCCAGAAACCGTCAAGAACCAGGGTATCCGGGTCCGCAAAATTTCTGACACCTTCCTGAATTTCTATGCCTTCCTTGACAGTACAGGCCGCCTGCCGGCTGAAGAAATCGGCGATTTTGTAGCTTCTGTACTGCTTGACCCGCTTTGCCGCGTTGACGGAGTCGGTGATGCCACACTTTTTGGCTCTCCGTACGCCATGCGTATCTGGCTTGATCCCCATAAGCTGAGATCCTTCTCTCTGACGCCCAGTGATGTCGTCAAAGCCGTGGAATCGCAAAACGAGCAGATTTCCGTAGGGCAGATTGGCGGCCTGCCGGCAAGTCCGGGGCAGGAGATCAATATCACGCTCATTTCACGTTCCAAGCTTGAAACGATTGATCAGTTTGCCGCCATTGTTGTGCATGTCAACGAGGATGGCTCCGTGGTCAGAGTCCGTGATCTGGCGCGTGTGGAAATGGGTCTGCAGACCTATATCCTGACCTCCCGCTATAATGGCAAGCCTGCCGTTTCTGTCGGTATTCAGCTGGCTGAAGGTGCCAATGCCGTGGAAACAGCCGATCGTGTGCAGGCCTTCATGGAACGCATGCAGACCTTTTTTCCCCCAGGTCTGACCTGCCAGATCTCCTTCGATTCAGTGCCCTTTGTGCGTCAGTCCATTCAGAATGTACTCCATACCCTGCTTGAGGCCGTTGGTCTTGTGGCGGCCGTTATGCTCCTTTTTATTCAGAACTGGCGTGCCACACTCATCCCGACACTTGCCGTACCTATTGTCCTCACAGGCACCATGGCCATCATGGGGGTTCTTGGCTCCTCGATCAATACGCTGAGCATGTTCGGTCTTGTTTTGGCCATTGGTCTGCTTGTGGATGATGCCATTGTCGTTGTCGAAAATACCGAGCGCATCATCCATACCGAACACCTTGATCCGCATGCAGCCATTATCAAATCCATGCAACAGATCACGGGTGCTCTGATCGGTGTGGCTGTCGTGCTCAGTGCGGTCTTTTTGCCCATGGTCTTTTTCTCAGGTATTACCGGGGCTATCTACCGCGAATTTGCGTTGACGATCATTGCCTCCATGCTGCTTTCGGTTTTTGTGGCCATAGTGATTACACCGCCTCTCTGCTCCAAGCTTCTGCAAGGCCCAAAGGAACACGGGAAAGAACTGCATTTTTTTCAGCAGTTCAACCGTCTCTTTGATGCCTGTTCAAGAACCTTTCTCAATATCGAGCAGGCATGGCTCAACCACAAGGGCAAAATTATGCTTTGCTATCTTTTGCTTTGTGTGGTGACGGTTTTTGCGCTGAGGAGCATGCCAAGCTCATTTTTGCCGGTAGAAGATCAAGGGCGTCTCCATTATACGGTTTTTATGCCGCCTGGCGGCACGCGCGAATCGTCGTTGGCCATTATCAAGGAAGTTGAAGAATTTTTCCTGAACGATGAAGCCGCCAATGTTGTTTCGGTTTCCAGTACGCTTGGTCTTGGCCCCTATGGCAGCCTCGGTCAGAATGTTGTTTCAGGCTATGTTAAGCTCAAGCTGTGGGACGAGCGTCCTTTGGCGGAACAGAATGCCGCAGCCATTGTGGCACGAGCCAGAGAGCGTTTTCTCGATCACCCGGGAGCACGCATTGTCTTTTATCAGCCTCCGCAGGTCTCGGGTCTTGGTCTTTCAGCTGGTATATCCATGCAGCTCGAAGATCAGGGCGGCCTTGGCTACGAAGCCCTCATTGCAGCACGCGAGGAATTGCTGAGACGTGGGCGTGAGAATCCACTGCTCTTTAATGTGCGTACCTCTTCCCTTGAAGATGTGAATCAGCTGCAACTCGATATCGACGATCACAAGGTCGGTGTTTTCAGTCTGAATTCCGATCAGGTCAACCGTGATCTGACAGCGGCTCTGGGTGGAGAATATGTCAACGATTTTGTGGATCGAGGGCGCGTCAAACGTGTCTATGTCCAGGGAGATGCGCCTTTTCGTATGAATATTGAGGATCTGCGCCATTGGTATTTTCGCAACGCCAAGGGCCGCATGGTACCTCTTGATGCCTTTGCCAAACTCAGCTGGACCTATGGCCCGCGGCAGCTTGAACGCTTTAATGGCGTGCAGTCGACGATTATTGAAGCGTCTCCGGCGGCCGGGGTGAGTTCCGGCACGGCTATGGATGAACTCGTGCGTCTGGTCGGGGAACTGCCCCATGGTATAGGTCTTGAGTGGACAGGCTTGAGTTATCAGGAACAGTCCGCAAGCGGCCGTTCAGGGCTGCTCTATGCGCTCTCTATTCTCACGGTCTTTCTTTGTCTTGCGGCTCTTTACGAGAGCTGGGTCATTCCCTTTGCGGTGATTCTCGTGGTGCCGGTGGGGGTTCTGGGGGCTGTGGCCTTGAGCAGCATGCGTGGATTGTACAATGATATCTATTTCCAGGTGGGCATGCTTGCCGTTATAGGACTTTCGGCCAAGAACGCCATCCTGATCGTGGAATTTGCACGTTCGTTGGTGCACGAGGGCAAAAGCTTTCGCGATGCGGCTCTTGAGGCAGCACGCCTGAGGTTCAGACCCATTATCATGACTTCCATGGCCTTTTTGCTCGGCGTCTTGCCTTTGGCTTTAAGCCACGGGGCAGGCGCCAACAGTCAACACGCCATCGGCACAGGCATTATTGGCGGCACGCTTCTCGCCACCTGTCTTGGGATTTTCTTCATTCCCGTATTCTTTGTCTGCATTTGTGAATTTTTTTCACGCAAGAAACCAGAATTGCCTCCAGACTCCTCAGCCTAAGTGTCATCAAAAAAACCGCAAATGCCGAGAGCGAGTATTTGCGGTTTTTTTGTCTTGAGCTCGCCTGAAAGACGAGCTGACAATGGCCTATTCGGGATGCGATGTTCTGCGCTACTGGCCTTCCTTTTGATCTTCTTCAGGCATGACGTTTACGAAGTGTTCTTTGAGCAGCGACAAGGCCTGCTCGCGTGTGGGTATACGGCCTTTGCAGGCGGCATGCTGCCTGTTGTTTTCCGGGCAAAAGCCAAGCTGAAGACAATTGGGACCTGCGCCCTCAAAAAGATCGGGTGCAGCTTTTTTGCAGAGGCGGAGCATTTTCCAGGCCAGATCTCGGATTTCATGCTGGGCATTGCGACAGCAGCGGATGGCAAACCAGTCCAGCAGGGCGTGCGCGTTCATGCCAATAATCGCCTTGAATTCTGTGGCCTGGGGTTTGAGATAGCGCAGATCTTCTTCAGGCAGTC
>JAGADH010000074.1 GCA_017613715.1 Desulfovibrio sp.
ACAAGCAAAAAAGGGTTGCCGTTGAATCCCTACCTGAATTGTCCTGTATGAACACTTCTGTATGAACAAAAAAAGAAGCACCTACGAAAAATTCGTAAGTGCTTGATTTTATTGGTGGAGAAGAGGGGATTTGAACCCCCGACCCCTGCCTTGCGAAGGCAATGCTCTCCCAGCTGAGCCACTTCCCCAAAAACTGTTGCTTCTCGAAAAACTGCTTGCTTAATACGCCCTGCTAACAACCATTGTCAACTGGCAAGATTAGCCCAAGGCGCCGGAGGCGAGAAGCTGCTGAACCTGACTTACATCCTTGTCACCTCTGCCAGAGAGATTGACCAGAAGGAGACTTCCTGGCAATTCCTTGGCCATTTTGAGGGCCTGAGCCAGAGCATGTGATGATTCAAGGGCCGGTATGATACCTTCTTTTCGCGACAAGAGGAAAAAGGCATCCAAGGCTTCTTTGTCTGTAACACGTACGTATTCGGCGCGGCCTGTGTCTTTAAGCTGTGCGTGTTCCGGTCCTACCGAGGGATAGTCCAGGCCTGCTGAAATGGAGTAGACCTCGCCGGGGTCACCTTGGGCGTTTTTGACCATATAGGAATTAAAACCGTGCATCACGCCAGGCTCACCAAGACAGAGTGAAGCAGCGTGCTGACCATAGCCGTCGCCTCTACCTCCTGGTTCCACGCCAATCAAACGCACAGCGGCATCGTTGAAGAAACCGGAAAAGAGACCGATGGCATTGGATCCGCCGCCTACACAGGCCAGACAGGCGTCTGGCAGCCGGCCTGTCTCGCTGAGGATCTGACTGCGGGCTTCAGTGCCAATAACACTCTGAAAACGTTTGACCATATACGGGTAGGGATGCGGCCCCACAGCCGAGCCCAGCACATAGAACATCTCGTCGTCGTCAATCCATTGGGCTAAGGCATCATCTACGGCTTCTTTGAGGGTTTTCTGTCCCTTGGTGGCAACCTGGACCTTGGCACCAAGCATTTCCATGCGTGTCACATTCAGTTTTTGACGTTCAACGTCGACCTCGCCCATACAAATGGTGCACGCGAGCCCCATGAGCGCTGCTGTAGCGGCTGTGGCGACACCGTGCTGGCCGGCACCGGTTTCGGCAATGACGCGTGTTTTGCCCATGCGTTTAGCGAGCAGGCACTGACCAAGGGTATTATTGATCTTATGCGCTCCCAGATGATTGAGGTCTTCCCGCTTGAGCCAGATCTCGGCGCCAAAAGCACGGCTAAGATTGTTGCAATGAAAAATGGGGCTTGGCCGGCCGGCATAGTGAGTACAAAGATCCTCAAACTCCTTCTGAAAAGCAGGATCAGCCTCGGCCGCTTCAAAAGCCCGAGTTACTTCGTCAAGACGTTGTTTGAGTGCTTCGGGAACATACTGGCCACCGTAGGCTCCAAAAAAGCCCTGGCTGTCAGGTTTTGTCGTGGATTGAACCATTACGTACCTCAATGTTCTGGTTTGTTGTCTGAGCAATCGGCTTTGGCAAGACGTTAAACCGATGGGGCCACCAGTGCGAGTTCGGCAACCTGCGGCTTTGTAGCATAAAGAGCTGATCTGAGACAACAGCTCATGAGGCTTGTGCCGGCACAAAGAGTAAAAAAAATCGAAGGCTTGCCTTGTTTTTGCCCTTGTCTTGCATTTCTTGGCACTTCAGCATAAGAAGGGTGAGCGCATTGTTTTCCTGCTCAGGCCATCTTTATCAAACTAAGGAGCCTGCAAAAACGAGAGAAGATGGGAGCATGGCGTGTGTTTTGGCCGCATTGGCAAGGTGCTTTTCTGCACATCGTTCTTGTGCGGCGTTTTTGGGGTATCTTCGTCGATGCCTCTCTTTTTGCAAAAGGCACGCTGAATTCCTGACGTAACAATGGTTTTTTTGACAAGTCTGAACGAAAATTGATCAGCAAGACGGCAAATTATTTCTTTATGACGAGACGTACAGCGTTACGTTAAGAGAGAGTACTTATGTTAAATAAAGCAATGATTATTGGACGGTTGGGACGTGATCCGGAGCTTCGCTATACACAGAGTGGCGTCCCTGTTACTACATTGAATGTCGCTACAAGTGAAACCTATATCGATCGTGAAGGGAATAAAAACGAAATCACAGAATGGCATAGGGTATCGGTTTTTCAGCGTCAGGCGGAAAATTGCGTAAAGTTTTTACGGAAAGGCAGTCTTGTTTTTGTGGAAGGTAGTCTGCAGACGCGCAAATGGCAGGATCAGCAGGGTTTGGACCGATACACCACAGTTATCAAGGCTCAACGGGTTACCTTCCTCGACAAGCGCGGTGAACCGCGCGAGGATTATGAGAGCGGCTTTACTCATACCGAGGGCGGCTATCACAATAACCGCTCAAGCTATGATCGCCCTTCCTATCAGTCCTCCTCTCAGAACAACTATGGCTCATCGTATGCCCAGGGCGAATATGGTCAGCCCTTTGGCAATGACTCTCAGGAAACAGGTCCCTATTCGGCTTCTGCCGAGGGTTCACCCTTTCCTTCCGAGATGCAGGTGAGCGAACAGAATACATCGCCTGCTGACGACAGCAAGGCCTAAGCTGCCTGGCCCTTGAGGGAGAACTGACTGCAGGAAAAATGCGCTGACCCTGATTGTCCGTGAAGAATCGCTTATTCTTCACGGATTTTTTTTGTCCTGGGCTTTTTGACAAACAGCCCCCATGGCTGGTGAGGAGAAAACCATGTTTGCCGGTGTGCTTCCCGTTCCTGTGCAGACCATCGGTCTGCTTCTGTGTTCCAATATTTTCATGACCTTTGCCTGGTACGGACATTTGCGTTGGAAAGGACTGCCTCTGCTTCTTGTCATTCTCTCAAGCTGGGGACTGGCCTTTTTCGAGTATCTTCTGCAGGTTCCGGCCAACCGCATTGGTTTCGGTTATTTTTCGGCCGTGGAACTCAAGACCATTCAGGAGGTCATTTCACTGACAGTCTTTATGGGCTTTTCTGTTTTTTGGCTGGGCGAGCGCATTCAGCTCAATCACGTTATCGGTTTTGCCCTTATTGTTCTCGCCTCATGGATCATTTTCCGCAAGGCCTGA
>JAGADH010000075.1 GCA_017613715.1 Desulfovibrio sp.
AAGCAACATGGGATATGCTGATCTCAGCTCCCTGATAGTGTTGGGCTTGCTCAAGCAGAAGCTCGGACCATGGTGCGGGCAGAGAAGCATAGCCAAGGTGGCATGAGGGCAGGGACATGGAACCCCCTGATAAAAAAAATGAGCGCCAAAAAGCGCCAAAAAACTTTTTCACACACTAAACTCAGACAGACAAATGTCAATGCATCATTTCCCCCTGGGCAGCAGGTAGCGTGCGCGTACTGCCATCAGCCGGCTCTTGCCGCCAACGCCGGGCACAGCGTTTGCGCAGACGGTCAAGCCAAAGATAGACCACAGGTGTCGTGTAGAGCGTCAGGATCTGCCCCACACACAGGCCGCCCACAATGGTGATACCAAGAGGCTGGCGCAGCTCTGCACCATCTCCCTGGCCCATGGCCAGCGGAATGGCACCAAAGACAGCGGCGGCCGTGGTCATCATGATGGGACGAAAACGCAGTCTGCAGGCTTCAAAAATGGCCTTTTCAGAGCTCAGGCCGTGCAGACGTGTGGCCTCGACAGCAAAATCAACCATCATAATGGCGTTTTTCTTAACAATGCCGGCCAGCAGAAGCACGCCGATCAAGGCGATAACGCTGAATTCCTTCTGACAGAGATAGAGGGCAAGCAAAGCCCCGATGCCGGCCGAAGGCAGGGTCGAGAGAATGGTCAGGGGATGGATCAGGCTTTCGTAAAGAATGCCAAGCACAATGTAGAGCAAAAGGACGGCGGCAATGATGAGAATGACCTGGCTCTGCAGGCTGTCGGTAAACATTTTGGCCGTGCCCTGAAAACCGCCCACAATGCGTGAAGGCATACCGATGGCCACCCGTTTTTCCTCAATAAAGGCGCGCGCCTCTGAGAGTGAGGCCCTGGGCGCCAGATTAAAGGAAATGGTCACAGCCGCAAACTGTCCCTGATGGGCCACATTCAGGGGGGCATAACTGGTTGTGACGCGGGCCACAGACAAAAGCGGCACCAGGCCGTTCTTACCCGGCAGATAGACTTTATTCAGACTTTCCGGGCTTTCCTGCCACTTTTGGGCAAATTCAAGAACAACCCTGTACTGATTCTTGTCCTGATAAATGGTGGAGACCTGTCGCTGACCAAAGGCATTGTTTAAAGCCACATCCACATCGCGCATGCTTAAGCCAAGCTCGGCAAGGCGATCTCTGTCCACGACAAGTTCCGTCTCAAGCGCCCTGTCCTCCATGTCCGTATCCACATCCCGCAGAAAAGGACATCCCACGAGTGCCGCCTGCAGTTTTTGCCCCCATTCCTTGAGCTGTTTCAGATCATCGGACTGCAGCGTGTACTGATACTGAGAGCGCGCGCTGCGCCCGCCCATCATGATATCCTGCGCCGGCATAAGGAAAATCTGTACGCCTGGCTCACTTGTGACCATCCTGCGCAGCCGACCTATGACCTGCATGATGGGTTCACGGCGTTCAGCAAGGGGTTTGAGCGAAACAAAGACGCCTCCGCCGCCACGATTGCCTGCAAAATTCGCCGAAACCTGGGCTACGGCCGGATCCTTGCCAATGGCCTGCACGAGTTTGGTCAGCTTCTTTTCAATATTCTGAAACGAAGAGCTCTGATCGGTACGTAGTCGCCCCATGATCACACCGGTGTCCTGCACGGGAAAAAAGCCCTTGGGAATCCAGACAAAGAGCAGGACATTGAGCGCAATCACCAGAAAAAGCACCAGCAGGGTCAGTTTCGGGTGAGCCAGAACCCGGGAGAGACTGCGCGTATAAAAATGCTGCATGCCATCAAGGCTTCGTGCACAGAGCCCATTGATCCAGCCAAGCCAAGTGCCGGACTCTGCCTCCGGCCGCTTGCCACGCCCAAGAAAACGTGCGCACATCATGGGTGTCGTCATCAGCGAAATGAGCATGGAGAAAAGCACAGCGCAGGTCAGAACCACCGCAAATTCCCGAAAAAGTCGGCCAATATAGCCACCAAGCAGAAGTATCGGCAAAAAGACCGCAACCAGCGACAGTGAAATAGAAATGACCGTAAAACCCACTTCGCGCGAGCCATCCACAGCCGCCTGATAGCCACTTTTCCCCATTTCGCGATGACGCATGCAATTTTCCAGCACCACAATGGCGTCGTCCACCACAAAGCCCGTACTCACCGTCAGGGCCATCAGCGAAAGATTGTCGAGACTGTAGCCTGCCAGATACATCACGGCAAAAGTGGCAACCAGAGAGACCGGTGCAGCCACGGCGGGAATCAAGGTCGCCTGCACACTGCGCAGGAAAAAAAAGGTGACCAAAACCACCAGAAAGACCGAAATGATCAGACTTTTTTCCACCTCATGCAGTGAAGAGCGGATGGTCACCGAACGGTCAGTACGCACCTCAAGCATGACACTGGCCGGAAGCCAGCTTTTAAGACTGGGCAGCATACTCGTAATTTTATCAACCGTCTCAATGATATTGCCACCCGAAGAGAGAAAAATCATGAGCAGGACAGCTGGTTTGCCATTGGCCAGAGCCATATTGCGCACATCCTGCGTGGAATCGCTGACCTTGGCCACATCACAGAGACGAATGCTCCTCCCGTCTTTCTCGGCCACAATCAAGGGGCCGTAGTCCGAAGCTTTGGCAAGCTGATCAGAACAGTCTAGGACCCAGAAATGGCGCTCGTTTTCCAAAACGCCCTTGGGCACGAAAGCATTGGCCCTGACAAGGGCTCTGCGGACATCCTCAGTGGATAGTCCAGCCCGATTCAGGCCATCGGGATCCAGCTGCACGCGGATGGCCGGCATGGCGCCGCCGCCCACGCGCACTTCGCCCACTCCCTGAATTTGTGAAATTTTTTGCGCAAGCACGGTGGAGGCAAAGTCATAGAGCTGAGCCCTGGTGTGCACAGGCGAGGTCAGGGAGAGAATCATGATGGGAGCGCCGGCAGGATTAAACTTCCGGTACTTGGGATTGCTGGGCATGGTCGGCAATGTACCGATCGCCGCATTGATGGCACTTTGCACATCGCGCGCTGCACCGTCAGCTGTGCGGTTCAGATCAAACTGCATGATCACGCTTGTCGAACCAAGGCCGCTCGTCGAGGTCAGTTCCGTAATACCGGCTATGCGCCCCATGGCCCGTTCAAGCGGTGTAGCCACTGTGGCAGCCATGGTCTCGGGACTTGCCCCCGGCAGATTGGCCTGCACCATGACCACAGGAAAATCCACAGCAGGCAGCGGTGCCACAGGTAAAAGACCAAAGGCGACAAGACCTGCCAGGGTCAGAGCAATGGTCAAAAGCGTTGTGGCCACAGGTCTGCGGATAAAAAAGGCTGAAAAGCCAAAGGCCAGACGCGACTGTTGGGAGGCCATTACTCAGCGCTCCCTCTCATCTCGTAGTCAGCCTTGGCTGAAGCACTTCTCCCCAAAAAGCGCTGGCTCAATCCGTCAAACCAGAGATAGATGACAGGCGTGGTAAAAAGCGTCAGCACCTGGCTGAAGAGAAGCCCGCCCACCATGGTGACCCCTAAGGGACAACGCAATTCACTGCCCATGCCAGAACCCAGCATCAGCGGCAAGGCGCCCAGAAGAGCCGCCAGCGTTGTCATGAGAATAGGACGGAGCCTTAAGAGACAGGCCTGCCGAATAGCCTCAAGACTTGACTTGCCTTCATGGCGTTCAGCATCCAGGGCAAAGTCTATCATCATAATGGCGTTTTTCTTGACAATGCCAATGAGCAGAATAATGCCAATAATGCCTGAAATGCCAAGATCCATACGGCCAAGCATCAAGGCCGCAAGCGCGCCAACGCCTGCCGAGGGCAATGTTGAGATAATAGTCACAGGATGGATATAGCTCTCATAGAGTACGCCAAGAACGATATAGACCGTAATGATAGCCGCCAGTATCAACCAGAGCTGATTGTTGGACGACGAGCCAAAAGCCCTGGCAGCCCCCTGCAGCTCCACACGCACGGCATCCGGAAGCTTGATCCTTGCGCATTCTTCCCAAAGAGCGTCGATACATTCATCCAAAGAAGCGTTCTCGTCCGGCACGAAAGAAATTGTCGCCATGGCGAACTGTCCCTGTCGCGAAAAGGAAAGGCGCGCAGCTTGCTCCTCTGCCTTCACCACAACCGAAAGGGGGACGATTTCGCCATTGGCCGTTTTGACATGTATGCTTTCGAGATCTACGGGTCCTCGCCGGTAGATCGGGGCAACTTCAAGGATAACTTTGTACTGATTGGTCTGTGTGAAAATAGTGGAAATCTGCCTCTGGCCATAGGCATCATAGAGGGCATTGTCGATATCTTCCATGCTGATACCCAGCCGACCCGCCACGTCACGGTTGATGTCAAGCCAGAGCTTGCGACCTGTGGCCTGCAGATCGTGGGCAGCATGCGCAATCTCAGGCCTGGCCTCGATGGCGCTCGTCAATGTGGGTACCCATTGTTCAAGGGCTTCCTGCGTCAAGGACTCCACAGATAATTGATATTGAAAACGCGAAATGCGGTCTTCAACGGTTAAATCCTGTACCGGCTGCAGATAAAGCAAAAGGCCCGGCAGATCCTGGGCTTTACGCATCAGGCGTTCGGCAATGGCCGGAGCACGGCTGGTACGCTCTTCAAGATCTCTGAGTTTAATGGTCAGACGAGAGGTGCCGGGGCTCTGATTGATACCGTCTACCCCCACAAAAAAGGCCACCCGTTCCACATCAGGATCCTGCAGCAGAAAATCGCTGATTTCCTTCTGACGCTGCCGCATGCCAGCAAATGAAGTCTGCTGCGGAGCCTCGGCTATGCCCTGCAGAAGACCGCAGTCCTGAACAGGAAAAAAGCCCTTGGGAATGAAGAGATACAAGAGACAGGTGAGCAAGAGTGTTGCGCAGGCCACAAAGAGCGTTGCCGTTCTGTGGCGTAGAACAAAATCTAGTTTTTTCTCATACCAGGCGAGAATTGCCGCAAAAAAAGTACTGCTCCCTTCCTGCTGAACGGATGCGGCCCCCTGTTGCAGGAGATGAGCGCAGAGCATAGGCGTCAGGGTCAGGGAAATAATCGCAGAAATGAGAATGGTGGCAGCAAGCGTCACGGCAAATTCCCGGAAAAGCCTGCCTGCGATATCGCCCATGAAGAGCAAAGGGATGAGTACGGCCACAAGGGAAATGGTCAGCGAAATGATGGTGAAGCCGATTTGCCCGGCCCCCATCAGGGCCGACTCAAGAGGACTCTTGCCGTGCTCGTGGTAGCGCACGATATTTTCAATGACCACAATGGCATCGTCCACGACAAAGCCCGTGGCAATCACCAGAGCCATCAGCGTAAGGTTATTGAGGGAATAGCCAGCCAGATACATAATGCCAAAGGAGCCCACAAGGGAAAGCGGCACAGCCACAGCCGGAATAAAGGTAGCCCGCGCATCGCGCAGAAAGAGCCAGATGACGAGGATGACCATGGCAATGGCCAAAAGTAGTTCATGCTCCACATCCTCAACGGTCGCTCGGATAGTCTCGGTCTTGTCGGTAAGTACCTCGACATGCACATTGCCTGGCAGAGCTTCCAAAAGTTTGGGCAAAAGACGCCTGACCCGCTCGGCTACCGTAATCACATTGGCACCGGGTTGACGCTGTACAGAAACGATGATGGCCTGAGCAAAGCGCTGCTGCTGGCCTTTGTCGGCAACATAGGCAGCCAGACGGATATTCTCAGCGCCTTCCGTCACCTGCGCCACATCGCAGAGACGCAAGGGCGCGCCGTTTTTGTAGCCAAGAATGGTCGTACTGTAGTCTCGGGCACTGGTCAGCTGATCATTGGCATCAAGACTTGAGGCGCGTTCAGGGCCGTCGAAACTGCCCTTGGAGCCATTCACATTGGCCTGGGCAATGGCCTGACGAATATCAGCCAGCGTGAAACCGGCACTGGCCAGGGCCTTGGGATTGACCTCAATGCGCACCGCAGGCCGCTGCCCGCCGGAAAGCGTCACAAGGCCCACACCCAGAATTTGTGAAATCTTCTGGGCAAGACGGGTATCGCTCAGGTCTTCAAGCTGCGTCATGGCGATATCATCACTGGTCACAGCCAGAGTGATGATGGGAGGGTCGGCGGGATTGACTTTATTGTAGACGGGAGGATTGGGAAGATCGGAAGGCAAAAGACTACTGGCGGCATTGATGGCGGCCTGCACTTCCTGCTCGGCACTGTCCAGTTCCTTGCTGAGCTCAAACTGCAGGGTAATCACCGAGGCACCGGCGGAAGACTGGGAGATCATCTGATCCAAGCCAGGCATGGCACCAAACTGCCGCTCAAGCGGTGCCGTGACCTTGGCCACCATCACCTCAGCGCTGGCACCAGGATAGAAGGTCTGCACCTGAATGGTGGGATAGTCGATCTCAGGCAGAGCCGAAACCGGCAGGGCACGGTAACTGAGCAGCCCCACCAGGAGCAGGGCTGCCATCAAAAGGCTTGTGGCCACGGGCCTGAGAATGAAAAGACGCGAAAGATTCATGAGCTCAAAAAGGTTCAGCCCTGGGTGACTCAACGGTCTCTGAAACCCTGACCAGGGCTCCGTCACGCAATCTGTCAACGCCGTCGACAATGACCTGTTCACCGTTTTTCAGCCCCTGGCTGATCACCGCAAAGCGTGCCGTCTCAAGCCCAACGGACACAAGGCGCACACTGACCTTGCCGCAAGCTCCCTTGGCGGCAGGAGCCTGGCCGGAAGGTCCCTTGGCGGCAGGCGCAGGACGTGAAGGCTTCTCAGGCCCTTTGGGCTGCTCCTGATCGTCTTCAAGGACATAGACATAGGTTCCGCGTGAACCGATCTGCACGGCACTGGCAGGCACGGTAACCGCAGCTTTCAGTACATCGACGCAAAGCCTGGCATTGACAAACTGATTGGGATAGAGACTCTTGTCCTGATTGGCAAAACGCGCTTTGAGCCGCACCGTACCGGTACTTTTATCAATTTCATTGTCCAGACTCAAAAGATAGCCTGTGGCAAGAAGGGTTTTCTGCTCACGATCCCAGGCCTGCACGGAAACCTGCCGCTCGCGTGCCTGGGCAAAAGTCCTGGCGATCTTGGGCACTGCTGTTTCAGGCAGAGAAAAAAGCACATCACAGGGACTGACTTCACAGATACGCACCAGGCCTTCGCTGTCGGAACTTGAAATCTGATTGCCGCAGTCAACCTTGCGCAGGCCGACAATTCCGCTGGCGGGCGCGGTGATGCGGCTGTACTCAAGTTGCAGCCGGGCATTCTCACAGGCTGCCCGGTCAGCGGCGCAGGCGCCTTCATACTGCGCCACAAGAGCTTTCTGCGTATCGTATTTCTGACGCTCAACGAAATCACCCTTGACCAGGGAGGCATAGCGTGCAAGATCACGCCTGGCATTGGCAAGCTGGGCCTCATCTGCCGCAAGCTTGCCTCTGGCCTCGTCAAGGGCGGCCTGAAAAGGCCGTGGATCGATCTCAGCCAGAAGATCACCTGCCATGACGTGTTCACCTTCGCGAAAATGCAGCTTCATCAGCTGCCCGCTGACCCGGCTTTTGACGAGCACATCACTCGAAGGCAGAACCGTTCCCAGGCCATTTAAAAAATGGGGGACGTCCTGAGCCAAGGCCACGGCACAGCGCACAGGCGCGCGCATCTGCCCAGGTCCTTCGCGCCTTTGGGGCTGACTGCCAAAAAGCTGATAAAGCACCCAGATGCCAAGGACCAGAAGGCCAAGCCAAAAAAATTTCCATTTGCCCTGCAATGCCACTCTCCCACGCTTCCAGACAAGCCTCTGCCTCATGCCAAAGGCTGACTTGCCTGCAATGCCTCTAAGCCCATCTGCTCTAGCATGCATCCTGGTTTTTGTGAAGATTGACGCCTTTCTGCGCTCTCTCGGACTGCCAGCGCAAACATTGCCTTGCCCTGTCTTTTGCCGTATTTTTCCGATCAAAAGAGAACTCTGTTCGGAGCTATTATGAAGTACTATGTCAGCGCCATCTGCTTTTGCTGCGCAGTCTGGTTTTACTGCACAGCCGTTCTGGCAAGTCCCAAGCCCGGCAGTCCCCGCTATACGCCAGTGGTCTCCGTGGTGGAAAAATCACAGGCCGCCGTGGTGAATATCACCTGCACACAGATTCGCGGTCAGAATGTCTCGCCTCTGGATCTCTTTTTTGGACTGCCTCAGGAATTCGGCCGCAGACCGCGCCTGCAACGCCGGGCCAGCCTGGGCTCAGGGGTCATTGTGGACGGCAAAGAGGGTCTTGTTCTGACCAATGCCCATGTGATCGCCAACAGTGATGAGATCATGGTGCATCTGCAGGACGGGCGCAGTTTTCAGGCTGTCGTGCGCGGGGCAGAACCGGACTTTGACATCGCTCTCTTAGCCATCAAAGGGGCTAAAAATCTGCCGGAACTGCCTCTGGGCAATTCCAAGGATCTTTCGCCAGGCGAAACCGTTATTGCCATTGGCAATCCCTTTGGCTTCAGCCATACCGTAACAACTGGCGTGGTCTCGGCCCTTGGACGGACCATCACCTGTCAGAGTGGCACACTCACGGATCTCATTCAAACCGATGCGGCCATCAATCCCGGCAATAGCGGCGGCCCGCTCCTGGATCTCGAAGGCCATCTTGTGGGCATCAACACTGCAACCGATACCCGCGCCGAGGGCATCGGCTTTGCCATTCCCATCAATAAAGCCAGGCGCGTCATGGAAAGCCTGGTGCAAAAGGAACATATCTCCCCGTACTGGCTTGGCCTTTTGGCGGAAGATCTCGACGGCCAGACAGCCTGGACTCTCGGTCTGGAAGCAAGCCACGGCATTCTCATCACTGCCGTCTATGCCAATACCCCCGCAGACCGTGCGGGTATTATACCAGGTGACATTCTTGTCGCCATCAATGAGCGCGAAATCAATGACAGACGTGACTATGTGAGCTTTCTGCGCAATCAGACCGGCGACCCCCTCAAGCTTGTGCTGCTCAGAGAAGGCAAAAACCTGACCCTGAATGTCCAGCCGGCCCCCTTTGACAATGCCACCGTGCAGAATCTCATGGAAGAGCGCTGGGGTATACGTATCAGCGAGACCCGCGGCTCTGTCGTTTTACAGAACGTGCGCCACGGCAGTGCCGCCGCCTTTCTCAGACCCGGTGACCGCATTCTGGCCGTGGGAGGCCATGCCATCAAAAGTGCCGATGACCTCTTTCAGGCCTTCAGACGGGAACGCATGGCCGGCCAGATTCTTCTGCAAGTGGTACGCAATGGACGCGCCTACTATGCACGTCTTGTCCTGTAAGGCCCTTCAGCCTGGGTCCATGAAACTTTTTCGCCAAAGAGAATTTCCTGCCCCTGTCAAGCGCAAATCAGGCCCCTTGGCAGCGGCTCTCCCCTCTGCCAGTTTTTCCTGCCACGGGCCTTAGGCCTTCGTCAGCCCAAGCCGCAATGCCACTTGCTACGGTTTTTTTAAAAAAGGACTTCTGCCTTGACATAGGGCTAGCTGCACGCTATGCCTAAATACACGGTACTAACCCCGTTGTGCCGAGAGGCCTAATCTTAATTTTTATTGGGAGGATCCCGCTATGTCGTACAATGTGAACGTCAACCACGAGAAATGTGTGGGCTGTGGTGAATGCGTAGACGTCTGCCCCGTGGAAGTCTACGAGCTGAAAGACGGCAAGTCCGAACCCGTGAATTCGGAAGAATGCCTGGGCTGTGAATCGTGTGTGGAAGTCTGTGAATCAGACGCCATCACCGTTGAAGAAGCCTAGAAGCCACCCTGCTCCATAAAAACAAGACCGACAAATTCCGCTCCTGGGCGGAAGTCCGTGTGCCGCCGGACGTGAGTCTGGCGGCTTTTTTGCCGGTCTGTGCAAACCTAAACGAGGCAGCGATGCATTCTCGTGCCTACGAGATGCGCTGATACAAGCATGATTCCCGATCTTAGCCCCATTTTCTCGCGCTATGAGCAACTGCGTGCCGAGGCCGACAGCCTTTTTGGACAGATGAGTGAGCGCTATGCCGAGTGTGTGACCTGTACCAAGGGCTGCAGCGACTGCTGCCATGCACTTTTTGATCTTTCCCTGGTCGAGGCCATGTATATCAATAAGGCCTTCAAAACGGCTTTTGACTATGGGGCGCAACGCTCGGAGATTCTCACGCGTGCAGCCGCAACCGACCGCAAGCTCACCAAATTCAAGCGTGAGCTCTTTCTGATGGAAAAAAACGGCGAGAGTGAGACAGCGATCATGGCCAAAGCGGCAGAAATCCGCATTCCCTGTCCCCTGCTCGATGACAACGCTTCTTGTCTGCTCTACCAGGCAAGACCCATCACCTGCCGCCTCTACGGCATCCCAACGGTTATCAAGAATCAGGGACATGTCTGCGGCTTTTCCAAGTTCTCTCTTGGCAATAAATACCCGACCGTGCACCTCGACAAAATTCAGGCCCGTCTTGAAGCCATGAGTGCCGAAATCGCCAAAGCCGTCAATTCGCGCTTTACGGAACTCGACCAGGTCTACGTGCCGCTCTCCATGGCCCTTTTGACCGAATACGACGAACAGTATCTGGGCATTGGCCAGGCCAGGGAGGACTAATGGCCAGTCGCATTCCCGCCTATCTTTTTGAGACCAACGCCGAACCCCAGAATCTGACCACTGAACAAGAGGCTCTCAAACGTCAGATCTATGAAAAAATGCGGCCCACACGCCGCAAATTTGTGGACAGAATCGGTTATGAGAACTGGGATCCCTTTCAGGAGCCCAATCATCCGCTGGACATGCGTGTCGATGCTGGCATGCGCACCACAGAACAACTGCTCAATGCCTTTCTGCACAGTCTTGACGGCGAAGCCATCAGCAAAGCCTATCGCCAGGGAGCCATTGACTGTGTCATGGGGGTGATCACCAAGGACGAGAAGTATCGCGGTGTTTTTGACTTCTGCCTATGGTACTACGAGCTCTTGCAGAAAGAAGGGCGTCTTTCCAAAAATGCCCACGATTTTCAGGCTTTTCTCCAACGCAAGCGTTGATTTCCTACGCTGGAAAAACCACAAAAAGGAGGAAGACGCACCTTAGGGTACGTCGGCAGTGCCATGCTCAAAGAACATTACGATAATATCGACGACTATATTTCCGACCTCAAGGCCGCTATCGCCGAAAACGATCAATGCGCCAACCACCACTATAATCTGGCTCAGGCCCTGCTCTCCAAACGCGATTTTATGGGCGCTGAAGAATGTCTGCTCAATGCCGTGCGCAATTCGCCAAGAATGGCCGAAGCCTATGTGCAGCTGGGAGGCATCTGCCTGCAGCGCGGCGATCTGGACGGCTGCCTGCACTACAACGAGGAGGCTGCCAACTGCCGGCCCCAGTACGCTGTTGCCTTAAGCAATATCGCCTTTGTGCATCTGCAGAAAGGTGAACCGGACAAGGCCATTTCAGCCCTGAACAAGGCGCTGAACTGGTCGCCCAATTTTGTGCAGGCCAGAAACGAACTCGCTACGGCCTATTATATGAAGGGAAATTTTACGGGATGTGAAGAAGCCTGCCGCGCTGTCATTCAACAGGAACCGACCTTTGCTCCGGCCTGGAACAATCTGGCTCTGGCCCTCTTTGATCAGCAACGCTACGATGAAGCCATCGAAGCCTGCGACAAAGCCAAAGAACTGGGATTTGACGTGCAGGAAGGATTTCTCGAAGAACTCAAACCGTATAGGAAATAAGCTCTTCAGGCTTTGGACAAAAGCTTGTCCAAAGCCTGACGGATGCCACGCGGGGTTATGCCCCGCTTTTTTTTGGTCTCAGCGCAAAAGATCCAGAAGACGTTCAACGCGATCCCTGTTCAAACCGGAATGAACCTTAAGCAGCTGCATATTGTTCTTGTGCGCCTCGTTTTCCATCATGCTCAGCGTCTGCTCCACTTCACTGGCAGTGGGCAGACGGGGTGTCTGCGGACGGCTGACATAATCAATGACCTCTGCCGCAGCAAGGCTTTGGCCGGATGTCTGATCCACAGGCAGCATGGTTGTATTGACCCGCTCCTGGAACGTTGGCACACAGGCTCCCATGTCATGATTCCTTGCGATGTGCTGAAATTCCATAACTCCTCCGCAGAAAAAAGGTTGCTTGCGCATATCAATGCAAAAGTCATGCCAAGCATTTTCTGCCTTGTCAGCACATCCCGCCTTACTTCAGGCTTTGCTGCAGCTACTCAGAAGGACCACGAACAAACCACTCCTCTTTTTTGCCCATGACGTAAAACCGTCTTGGCAAGACAGATTATTGCGGGCCCTGTCAAAAAGGGCTCGCCATGCCAAAGCCTCAAAGAAACAACTGCCTTTAGGCTTCGCAAACGCCACAAGCAGCTGCCCCTGCCTGGCAATCCAAGTCTGTGATCAGCGTGAACGGCAAAAGGCTTCCCAGCCTTTTTTTCTCAAGAGACAGCTTGGGCACTGGCCGCAGCCATAGCCCCACGGGTGGAAATGGCTGTGATCGCCGGCATAGCAGGTATGGGTTTTTTCTACGAGCAGCTGGATGCCGGGCTCTCCTGCCAGCTCCAGGGCCATTTGCCAGGTCGCAGCCTTATCACGATGCATCAGGGGCGTTACAATGTGCAGAGGGCGATCCAAAGCCAAAGAAAGACTGTTTTCCATGCTCTCCATGGTCTGACTGCGACAGTCAGGATAGCCCGAATAATCCGTCTCGCTCACGCCAAGGATCAGCGTGCTGATATCCCGCCGATAGGCATAAGCCGCAGCATAGGAGAGAAAAAGGATATTGCGCGCCGGCACAAAGGTCGTCGGCAAAGCGCCGGCTTTTGCCTCAATGGCAGCATCAGAGGTCAGGGCATTGTCATCAAGCGTGGCCAGCGAGGCAAGATCACAGACAACGTCACTGCCTAGGCGCTGACGCCAGTCAGGGAAAAGTCGGCGGATCTCGGAGAGCACGGACAGTCGGCAGTCAAGCTCCACGGCATGCCTTTGACCATAGGCAAAGCCCATGGTCGCCACCTGCTCATAATGCTCAAGCGCATAAAAAAGACAGGTCGTGCTGTCCTGTCCTCCTGAAAAAAGAAGCAAAGCTTTGTTCATCATCAAATTGAGCGTGGATACCCCGCCAGGCATGACGGGGAGGAAACGCTGCCTCCATGCTTTTCCTTTCGTGACAGGAAGAGGCGTCTGACCTTTGGATCAGATGCCATTCCACGCGATGGCCTGGATTGTTTCGTCCGCAGTCTGGATACATGCCGCTTGCTGGCTGCCGGCATGCACAGAGATGCCTGGCAGATGCGGCAAGGTCAGAGGTCAAGGCCTTTTTCCTCAAAAGACAATGATCTGCGATTTACCACTGTCTATGAGCCCGTTTGATAGCTGCGCGCCCAAAAAAGGCAAAAGGCTTTGACCTTCTCCTTGTCTTAAATAGCGCTGGCAGGCTTCTGCTGCACAAGAGCCTGATAGGTCCGCCAGGCCTCGTTCTGGGACAGTCCTTGCCGGGCGGCAAGACGGGGGAGATTCTCCAGGGCATCGCAGGGTCTGACATAGAGCGGCTCAAGGTCTGCTGCCTGGTAGCTGGCAGCTTCTGCCGCACGCTGGAGGGCCGCAGGTGATGGACGGGTGATGCCAGGGACGAGAAGCAGGGAAAATTGCTGCGCAAAGCCGGCAAAAAGCTCAGGATAGCGTTGCAGGCCATTGCCCAGGCAGACAGCACCGGAGGGGAGTATCCTGCCAAGGGCCTCAGGCGCCATGAGCGTAATTTCTGCCATGGGCGAAGCCTCTGCAGCATCAACATGAAAAGGCTGAACGTGCACGAGATTTCTGCGCGCATGCGTTACAACAAAAAGCACGTTTTTGTCCGCTACGGGTCTGCGCAGCAGATACTCATAGGCAAGCACGGCTAAACCGTTCAAGGCGGCCAGTTCAGCACCGGAAACCCGCCGCAGAGCCTGGGAAAGCGCCAGAACCAGACGTATGCCGGTAAAGGAGCCTGGTCCGTGCACACAGGCAATGCGCTCAAGCTCACGCGGCGAGACGGACAAAAGCTGAAAGAGATTCTCAAGGGCAGCAGGCAAAATTTCTGTTGCGCGATTCTCACAGTGCCACTCCTGCGCTACGGCAATCTCCCCATGGCGCAGAAGCACGATCTGCACAAGCGCATCGGTGGCACTCAAGACAAGCTTAAGACCGCTCTGTCCCATGCTCTAGGCCTTAATGATACGCATCACGTCATTGAATGTGGCAAAAAGCATCAGGGCCACAAGCAGGGTCAGCCCCACACGCATGGCGTATTCCTGCACCTTCTTGTTGATGGGTCGCCTGAAAAGCATTTCACACAGACAAAAAAGAATGGTCCCGCCATCAAGCACGGGAATGGGCAGAAGATTAAGAATACCGAGATTGATGCTGATCAGGGCCGTCAAAGCCAAAAGACCAGCCAAACCCTGTTTGGCCTGATCTCCCACAAGCTGGGCAATCATGATGGGGCCGCCCACCTGATCAGCCGGCACTACCCGCTCCACAAGCTTGACAAAACCCTGGCAGGTCAGGGCAATCATTTTCCATGTCTGTTCAAAGCCACTCACGCAGGCCGAAGCCAAGGACTCCTTCCGCGCTTCCACATGACCTGAGGAGCGCACCCCCACAAGCCAGGCAACTTCCTCTTCGCCAAAAATTGTCTTCCGTGTTGAACGCTCAGCAGCCAGCGTCACATGCATAGTGGTGAGGTGATCGCCATCCTTGCGGCTGATGGCAAAATCCATGGGCTGCCCGTTGCTCTCGGAAACAGCAAGCGACATGTCTTCCCAGTTGGCCAAAGACCTGCCATTGATCGACAGAATCAGGTCACCTGGCTGAAGTCCGGCTTTCTCGGCAGGACTTGCCGCCTGCACGCTGCCAACTTCAGGCAAAAGAATCGGTGTACCCCAGAAAAGGGCCAGGCCTGTGTACAGCAGCCAGGCCAGAAGCAGATTAGCCAAGGGACCGGCCAAAACCACAAGAAAACGCTGCCAGGCAGGCCGCAGGGAAAAACACTCTTCTTCACTGAAACCATCGGGAATCTCGGACTGATCGTTTTCTCCCACAAGCGCCACATAGCCTCCCAGCGGCACCAGCGAAAGTGCGTATTCGGTCTTTCCGCGCTTACATTTCCAGAGTTTGGGACCAAAGCCCAGAGAAAAGGTGGAGACGCCCATCGAAAAAAAACGGGCTACAGCAAAATGCCCCAGTTCATGGAAGAAGATCAGTCCTCCCAGCACCAGAACAACGGAAACGATGGTAATCAGCACGTACGTTCTCCCTCGCGTGCACAAGCACGCACAAATTCACGGCTTTTCCGATCAAGATGAACAATGCGTTCTTCAATCTCCCGCACAAGACGGCTGAGGTCATTAAGATCCCTGGCCCGGCCGGCAAGAGGCGGGCAGAAAGGCTGATGGCCCGGGGATGTGGCCGCATGGGCATCCAAGGCCCGGGCAATAAGACGCGGGATGGCCGCAAAGGACACCTGGCCATGCAAAAAAAGCTCAACGGCTGCTTCATTGGCTGCGTTCAAAACCACGCACATGCCTCCGCGCTCAGCTAAAGCCCTTTTGGCCAGAGCAAGACAGGGAAAGGCCTCGTGGTCGGCCTCTTCAAAGGTGATCTGCCCGACCCTGGCGAGATCAAGCCTGCTCGTCACCTCTTGGGTCCTGCGGGGCCAGGAAAGACAGTGGGCAAGAGGCAGCTTCATATCCGCCTGTCCCATCTGGGCTAAGAGGGAACCGTCACACAAACGCACAAGCGAATGCACCAGGGACTGGGGGTGGATGACGACCTCAATCTGTTCCTTGGCCACACCATAGAGATGAAATGCCTCGATGATCTCAAGGCCCTTATTCATCATGGTTGCACTATCAATGCTGATCTTCTTGCCCATTTTCCAGTTAGGATGAGCGAGAGCCTTTTCTGGCTGCATATTGGCCATCTGTGCGGCACTCATGCCCCTGAAGGGCCCGCCTGAAGCCGTCAGGACAATGCTGTGAACATCCTGGTTGCGGCCGGCCAGGCATTGAAAAATGGCATTGTGCTCGCTATCCACGGGCAAAAGCGCAGCTCCGGTCAAAGCGGCGATATCACGCACAAGACTGCCCGCAAGCACCAGCGATTCCTTATTGGCCAGACAAATCACCCGGCCAGACAAAGCGGCGGCCAGCGTGCCTGCCAGTCCGGCTGCACCCGACTGTGCGGAGAGTACGGTTGTCGCCTCAGGCACAGTGGCAAGCCTGACATAGCCTTCCCGGCCTACAAAGATGATCGGACGATAATTGGCAGGCAAGGCATCTTCAACGCTGGCCCTGACCTCTTCTGTGGCCACAGCCAGATAGGGTGGACGGTATTTGCTGGCCTGGCTGACCAAAAGCTGGGCATTGCTCCCACAGGAAAGGCCCTGGACGCTGAAAAGTTCAGGATTCTGATCAATGACGGCCAGGGCATTGCGCCCTATGGAGCCTGTAGAGCCAAGAAGGACGATCTTGCGGGGAAAGGTCGTCTGCCACGACAAAGACGGCGGGAAGGAAATATAGTCAACATTGGGACCATGGCGTCCCGGCCAGAGTTCAGACATAGGCAACCCATGTCGGCGTTCAACGCAGACAGCTTAGAAAAAGAAGAACCACTGATCAACAACAGCCACCATGGGCAGAGCAAAGAGCAGACTGTCGGCACGATCGAGTACGCCGCCATGGCCGGGCAAAAGGTGACCTGAATCCTTGACATTCACGGAGCGTTTCAAGGCCGACTCAAAAAGGTCTCCAAGCTGGGCAAAGGCATTGACCGCAATGCCAAGAAGCAAGAAGGCGAACCAGCTGGCGCGGCCAAAGGCGAGTCCATAAATCACGGAAAAAATCACGCAGGCCACAAGACTGCCCACGGCCCCTTCCGAGCTTTTCTTAGGACTGACTCTCGGCCAGAGTTTGTGGTGACCAAAGCGCGTACCCACAAAGTAGGCTGCGGTATCGGACAGGGAAACTGCGCACAGGACATAGACCAGCTTATCAGTGGAAAGATAGGTCGCAGGCAGAAGCAGAAGTGGCACATAGGCAAGGCCTGCCAAAAAAATACCGCCAGGCGAAAAGGCCGTATCTTCTCCCACCACATCCCAACGGAAAAGAAAACTCAAAGCAACAAGCACAAAACCTGCCCCAAGGCAGACAAGGGCATCCTGCGGCCGGTCGAGCCAGGTCAGAATAAGCATGGCACAGCCAAGGGCAATGGCACATAAACGGCTGCGAATACGTCCGTGATTGCCCCAAAACAAGGAATAGAATTCCCAAAGTCCCAGAGCACAGACCACAAGGATAAAGAGTAAAAGCGGCCAACCCCTCACAGCCAGCACCAGAACAAGGACGGCAATCAGCGCAAGACCTGTCAGGGTGCGTGTTTTGTCAATAGCATGATCAACAGCCATAGTATTCCAGCAAAACGCTTTGCAGCGCTGCGCTCTCCTTATGCAAAAAAAACATCATGGCGCCCAGTAGCGGGCGCCAAAGAACTCTCGCCAGGAGCTAGTTTGCAATCTGCTCCTGCGTTCGACCAAAACGGCGCTTGCGCCCCGCATACTCCTCAAGGGCTGCCCTAAGCTCCGCAGCACCAAAATCAGGCCAAAAGGCTGGACTGAAAATCAACTCACTATAGGCCGACTGATACAGCAGATAATTGCTCAAACGCTGTTCGCCACTTGTGCGGATCACGCAGTCAGGATCCGGTTGGCCTGCTGTATACAAATGCTCGGCAAGACTTTCTTCCGTAATGGCTTCTTCGGACAAACCCTCACGCACTATGGCACGCACAGCCTGGACCAGTTCACTGCGACCGCCGTAATTGAGGGCAAGATTCAGGGTCATGGCCGTATTGTCTTTGGTTGCACGCAGAGCATGAGCCAGGGCTGTACGCTGGGCAAAGGGCAAATCCTCCACGCAACCGATGGTCTTCAGACGAATATTTTGCTCACGCAGAAGCGGCAGCTCACGCTGCAAAAAATCACTGAGAAGAGAAAACAGCACACTAATCTCCGCCTGAGGCCGTTTCCAATTCTCTGTGGAAAACGCGTAGAGCGTCAGGTAGGCGATTTCAAGCTTACGACATTCTGTAACAATGGTTCTGACATTTTCCGCTCCAGCCCGGTGTCCTTCCGAGCGGGCAAGGCCACGCGCTTGCGCCCAGCGGCCATTGCCATCCATGATGATGGCCAGATGACGCGGCAAAAGAGCAGAAACAGACGGTTTTTCTAACATCCCTCATCCACATTGAACGACGTTTCGGCTATGAACCGTGTCCAAAAACACTGGCAAAAATCAGGCAAGCTCCTCAAAGAGTATGAAGGCCAAAAGCTGTCGTTAAATCTCCATGATTTCTTTTTCTTTAAGCTCACAACGCTTGTCTACGGCATCAACGAACTTGTCGGTGAGCTTCTGCACGTTTTCTGTTGCTTTCTTCAGCTCGTCCTCGGTGATTTCCTTCTCCTTTTCCAGCTTTTTCAAATTTTCATTGGCATCGCGGCGAATATTCCGGATGGAGATCTTGGCCTCTTCGCCGTATTTGCGTGAAATCTTCGTCAATTCCTTACGACGCTCTTCAGTCAGCGGCGGGATGGCGATGCGGATAATGCGGCCGTCATTGACTGGGGTCAGCCCAAGATCTGATTTGAGAATAGCCTTTTCTATGACTCCTACGCCGGCCTTATCCCATGGCTGAATGGTGATGGTCCGGCTGTCGGGCACGGCCACCGTGGCCATCTGGGAAATCAGAGTCATAGTTCCATAGTAGTCGGCTTTAATACCGTCAACAAGAGAGGCTGAAGCCCGACCTGTTCTGAGTTTGCCGAAATCTTTTTTTAACGATTCCAGGGTTTTTTCCATGCGGTCTTCAGAGTCAAGCAGAATCGTGTCGATATCCATATGGCCCTCCTTGGCCGCACGCATACGGCCATTTGCCAAACAGTCAAATCCAGGGCGCCGGCGCTCAATCACCAACGAGCGTGCCCACACGCTCTCCTTGAACCACCCGCACAATATCACCGCCAAACATGCGACAGACTATCAACGGAACATGATTGTCCCTGACCAACGCAAAGGCTGTAGCGTCCATGACGCCTAAGCGCAATTTAAGCGCATCATCATATGTCAAGTTCTCGTATTTGACGGCATCGGAAAACTTTTTGGGATCTTTATCGTAGATGCCATCCACCTTGGTTGCCTTGATGATGGCATCGCATTTGAGCTCCATGCCGCGCAGTGCTGCTGTCGTATCCGTGGTAAAATACGGATTGCCCGTGCCGGCCGCACAGATCACCACGCGTCCCTTATCCAGATGCCTGAGCGCCCGACGGCGAATATAGGGTTCACAGACTTCCTTCATGGTGATAGCTGAAAGCACACGCGTGGGATAGCCCTGTTTTTCCAGCATGTCCTGCACGGCCAAGGCATTGAGGACCGTAGCCAGCATGCCCATATAATCGGCCGAGGAACGTTCCATACCCTGCGCCGACCCCGAAAGCCCTCGAAAGATATTCCCTCCACCGATGACCAGAGCCATTTTCACGCCCATATCGAGCACTCGGCCGAGCTCCTGACAGATTTCCGCAACGGTCTCCGGAGCTATCCCCATGCCATGAGCGCCTGCCAGCGCTTCTCCGCTTAATTTGACGAGAATGCGTGAATACTTCAGATCATTGGCCATAGTTCCTCCAGTATGCTTGGGAAACACTTCACCCGAATGCCGTTCCCAAAGGAGCAAAGGGATACTCTTCCATGGTCAGAGCCACATCTTGGGCAATTTCTTCAAGAGCTTTTCTGGCTTGTTCCTCCATATCCGGGGAAAAGACGATCTTGAGCAGTGCCGTATGCCTTTCAAGAACAGAAAAATAGCCTACGTGTTCGTAGGCCTCAAGCAGAAAACGGAACAGGCCGATATCCTTGGGACAGATTCTGACCAAAAGACAAGAACTCAGCATTGGCGCTCACGGGTTTTTATCTGCGCAGAACCTTGCCACAGGATGATAAAAAACTCTTTTTTATATAAACGCTTTTGCCTGAAGAAACAAGAGACTCTCCTAAGTCATTGAAACTCTTGGCTTTTTACGCAGAGTCCAGCTGCCCAACCGATACAGACCAGAGAACAGCGCTCTTTCCTGCCGTGGGTATCTCGGCCGATCGACAAGTCTCTCAGACGGAAAAAACTGCCAGACAGATCGCCACAAGCCTCTGTGTGGATAGCTCAAAAAGCTGCGCCTCGCTTCAGGCCTGCTTTGTGCTGATGGATCGCAGGCTGCTTCTGCAGGCGCAAT
>JAGADH010000076.1 GCA_017613715.1 Desulfovibrio sp.
GATAGAGGGCGGTAATGGAATATCCGAGGGCTAGAAGCAAAGTGAGGGAGGCGCCCCCTGCAAGGGGGGGGCCAGGCGAAATGCCTTCGCTCCTTCCCCCTTTTTGCCCAAAATTTGGTATTCATCGGAGTTAGCCATAAAATACGGTCCAGCCGTTCGTGAGGCAACCTTACGACGAATTCTACCTCCCCGGTCAGAGCCATTGTCTCAAGTCTCCCGAGACACAGGCATATCTATGTAAACCCTGATCACCTGCTTTGCCTTCCTGACGTACCTGCACAGCGTGGATATGCTGATGCCCGTGAGCGCCTGCACCCGCTTGTATGTGCTCGTTTTCAAGAGCCCACGTGCGTGCTATCCTGTCCTTGCTGACGGGCGGCCTGCCATCCCGGAATCCGGGCTTACCCCGGGATCCTCTTCCCTTCCTGCGTGCGCTCCAGGATCATTTCTCGTTCATATTCCGCAAATGAAAGCATGACGTTCCGGAGGAGCCTTCCAACGGGGCTGTCATCGATCACCCTCATATTGAGGACGTTGACCGTGACTCCCTTTCTCGAAAGAGAGTCGATGAGCTCGATGCCGGTCACGAGCGAACGTGCAACGCGGTCAAACTTCGTGACGATCAACGTGTCGCCTTCCTGCAGAAGAGAGAGAAGTCGGTCTAGCTCTGAGCGGGATGCCTTGGTGCCTGTGAACGCGTCGGAGAAGATCTCGGTCGCCCCGGCGGATCTCAGTGCTGCCTCCTGCCCCTCGAGAGAGTTCCCGTCCCTTGCCTGACCATGGGTGCTCACCCGTGCGTATCCCGCGATCATAGCCCCCTCCTGAGGTGCTGACTTTTGACGATGACTTTTGACAACGTTGAGAGGCCCGAATTCCGTAAATGCGACCACATAGTCAAAAGTTCAAACTTTTGGGGACGACCCGTGCTCGTCAGCCTCAAGCAGTTTTTCCCCCCTGGCCCGCAGATCCTTGATAATCGGCCCAAGGCCGGCCCGGAATCTTTCCTGGTCCGCACGCGGCGCGTCGTAGTAGTACAGGGACAGGGCTTTCCGAACGGCCCGGAGCTCCTTCAATTCCTCCCGCATCTCGCGGTTCTCCTGCCGGAGCTTCCGCGCGTCCGCCGGCACGGCTTCCAGCTCCGCGATCTTCTGCCTTTCGTTCCGCCCTGTGCCTGGCCAGCAGCGGCTGTACGCGGTTCCGGCGCACGTGCAGCAGCACGTTTTTGACCCGGGCCTCGATCTGCTTGCGGTACTCTGGCGCGCGCTTCTTCGTGCATCGGTCGAACCAGTCCAGGGCGACCTTGCCGAACGTGACGACGTCGTCCTTGGGCGCGCTCGCGGCCCGTTTCTGCTCGGACGGGTCCTTCCCTTCCCGCAGCCACTTCCGGACCTGGACGAGCGCCTCGCGGGCCTCGGAAAGCGACACGCCGGACTCGTCGCCGGTATAAGGCCCTATCGTGTAGCTCTTGCGGGCCTTCTGCCAGCGGTATTCAACCCGCCAGATCATCGACCCCGCCGGGGTAAGGTACAGCGTCAGGCCGTCCCCGTCCGTGATCTTCCCGCGCGCCTCCTCGAGGGACGATTTGAACCGGGGAGACTTCTTGAGCTCCCAGGTCTTCGTGAGCCACTTCCTGCCTTCCTGGTCATACCGCAGCCCTTGCATCATGCCGTCCTTCAGCATCCCCATATCTCCTCCCAAACCGTCATCCGCCGCGTCCTCCAATGCGCGGGAAGCCCTTGCCGCGAGCCTTTCCCGCCGGGGCGGCGGTATGGGGCCCGGCTTTCGGCTTCTTCCAGCCGTCATACCGTCAATCATACCGCAAAAATTATATTCGGATTATTGCCGAAATGATGCCGAGGGCATTCCGAGAGAAGACAAGAAAACTCGCTGATAATGCCGATCAGCGGGTTTTTTGAGGGAAATTTGGGGACGAAAAAAGGGCCTCGGAAGGCCCTTTTTTTGAAATCTGGTGCGCCCGGAGAGACTCGAACTCCCAACCTACAGGTTCGTAGCCTGTTGCTCTATCCAATTGAGCCACGAGCGCAGGAAATATTTATTTACGATCTTTTTCTTGTTCCGTCAAGAACAAAACGTATTAGTCAGCTTTTTTACCGGCCACGTTGATGGCATGGGCAAGACGTGAAATTTTCCGCGCTGCCTTCTTCCAGTGGATAGCACCTTTCTGAGCTGCCTTGGCGAGCACCGAGGTTGCACTGACAAGATTCGAACGGGCAGCATCAAGATTGTTTTCAGACAACGCTGCATTGACAGCCTTGACGACATTCTTGACGCGCGTACGGTTGGCACGATTGCGCGACTGCTGTAAAAGGCTCTGTTTGTGCCGTTTCAGTGCAGACTTGTGATTAGCCACGATATCCTCCGATATGTAGAAACCGCTGAACGGTAATGTACGACCTGTTAAAAAGAACGAAAGAGGTTTTTACGCAAAACCGACATTTCTGTCAAGCTTTTCACCCTGTTTTTCGCCAATTAAATCTGCAAAGCCGAAAAGTCCGCTATGGGCGCATAGAGATCCTGGATGCATTTCAGCAGCGCCAGCCTGTTCATTCTGACCTCAATCTCTTCGCAGTTGACCATGACCGAATCAAAGAAGGCATCCACGTAGGGTCTGAGCGAAACCAGAGTCTCAAGCAGATGCCCGTATTCACAAGTCTTCCCAAGAGCCTGCCTTTCTTCCAGTTGACTTGCCAGATTTGCCTCCGAAGCATGCTGGAACAATTCGGCCTTGTAGTTCTCAGGCACATTCTGCTGCTTCTGCAGGATATTGGCGATACGCTTCATTATCTGTACAGAAGCCACGTAATCCGACGTTTTGGCAAAAGCCGCAAGCTGCTCAAGTCTGGCACAGGCATCGGGAACATTATCCATACCAGCGCGCAGACAGGCTTCTGTGAGCACCACACTATGGCCTGAACCCTGCAGATAATTCTGCAGACGCCCACCCACAAAATCCGTAAGCCTGGCCAAGGCCTGGCTTTGATCAAGCTTCCAGTTTCTTTGTCCGTAAAGCGCAAAAGCCTGCTGCAAAAGCTCACGGATACTCAGATTAAAGCCAAAGTCCTTAAGAATGCGGATAATGCCCAGAGCACAGCGTCTCAGGGCAAAAGGATCAGCCGTACCTGTGGGGATCCTGTTCAGACCAAAACAGCCAGCCAAGGTATCGGCTTTGTCAGCCATACTCAAAAGAGCGCCCAGAACACTCCGAGGCATGGGGCTGTCAGGACCCTGCGGCAGATACTGCTCCTGCAGCGCCTTGGCCACGGCCTCTTCTTCACCCATTTTGCCGGCATAGATGCCGCCCATGATGCCCTGCAGGCTATCAAATTCTCCAACCATGCCGCTGACCAGATCGGCCTTGCAGAGACGCCCTGCACGCACAGCCTGTTGAGCAAGGCGAGTATCCTGCGGGAAGAGCTTGGTCGCAAGCCAACGAGTCAGCTGCTCAAGACGGCGTGTTTTATCGCCCATACTGCCAAGAGGCCCGATAAAAACCACGTGATCAAGCTTGGCAAGCCAGGTCTCAAAGGAGCAGCGCAAATCCTCCTGCCAGAAAAAGCGCGCATCGTCGAGCCTTGCGTGCAGCACCCGTTCCCAGCCTTTTTTGACGACATCAAGGTCAAGGGGATCAATATTCAAAACCGTCAAAAAGTGCGGCATCAGCTTGCCCTGCTCGTCAGCTATGCCAAAGCTCTTCTGATGGCTTTCCATGCTTGTCAGCAGCACTTCTTTCGGCACCTCAAGATAGCTCGGATCAAAATCCGCAAGCAAAGGCACAGGATGCTCCACAAGACCTTCGACCTCACAAAGCAGGCTGTCCTTCCAAAGCACGTGTCCACCGATCTTCTGCGCCTGACGATCACCTTCCCTGCGGATCACCTCCCTGCGCTGACCGGCATCAAGCATAATCTTGCCCTGATCGCGCACGACGGCAAAATACTCCTCGGCCGAAGCCACGGAAAACGGTCCCTGGCCGTGAATACGGTGGCCATAGGTCAGCCTGCCGCTTTCAATGGGTCCCAGAGCAAATGGCACAATCTGCGTATCGAGCAAGGCCAGCAGCCAGTGCAGAGGACGGGCATGCGAGATGTTCAGGCTTCCCCAGCGCATGCGCTTGGCAAAGGGCAAAGCAGTAATGATGGCAGGCGTGATCTCGGCCAGGATGGCCTCTGCGCTCTGCCCGCCTGTGGTCTTTTTGACCGCGATATAGACGCCCTTCTCGGTTTCCTGCTCAAAAATATCCTCCAGGCTCACCTGCTGCGTACGCAGAAAGCCTGCCAAAGCCTTGCCAGGCGTACCATCGGCCTGATAGGCAATGCGCACAGGCGGCCCTGTGACCACTTCCTCGCGGCTGGCCTGCATGGCCGCAAGCTCTCTGACCACCACACAGGCTCTGCGCGGCGTACAGAAGACCTCTATGCTGCCAAAGGCCAGACCCGCTTCCCCGAGCTTCGCCGTATACGCGTCAAGCAGAGCCTGTTTTTGCCCAGGCAGAAAACGGGAAGGCAATTCCTCGCTGCCGATCTCGAGAACAAAAGTACTCATGCCGTTTTCTCCTTGCCAAGCAGGGGATAACCCAGGGCTTCACGCTGAGCCACATAAAGCCTGGCCACAGCCCCCGCCAGCTCACGTACCCGGCTGATATAACCTGCACGTTCGGTGATGGAAATGGCCCCACGCGCGTCCAGAAGATTAAAGGTATGGGAGCATTTCAGACAATAGTCGTAGGCCGGCAGGGGAAGATTTTCCGCGCAGAGCCTCTGACTTTCCTTCTCAAAGGCATTGAAATTCGCAAAAAGCATCTCGGCGTCGCTCGCTTCGAAATTATAGCGCGACTGCTCCACTTCGTTCTGATGGTAAATATCGCCGTAGGTCACCTGACGATTCCAGTGCAGATCATAGACCGATTCCACACCCTGCAGATACATGGTGAGCCGCTCAAGCCCGTAGGTCAGTTCCACGCTGACCGGTGCCATGTCAATACCGCCAACCTGCTGAAAATAGGTGAACTGACTGACTTCCATGCCATTCAGCCAGACTTCCCAGCCAAGCCCCCAGGCTCCCAGGGTTGGCGATTCCCAGTCATCCTCCACAAAACGGATGTCGTGTGCTGCCTGGTGCAGACCAAGCGCCTCAAGACTGGCCAGGTAAAGGTCCTGCACATTCTCGGGTGAAGGTTTCAAAATCACCTGGAACTGAAAATAGCGCTGCAGACGATTGGGGTTTTCTCCGTAACGGCCGTCCGTGGGACGGCGGCACGGTTCCACATAGGCGGCGCGCCAGGGCTCAGGACCCAGCACGCGCAAAAACGTGCTGGGATTGAAGGTTCCCGCACCGCACTCCACGCCGCTGGGCTGCTCAATGACACAAGCCTGTCCGGCCCAGTAGTTCTGAAGCGTAAGAATAATATCCTGAAAGTCCATTGCACATCCTTTTCCAAGCAGCACGCAAAACGCAACGCTCAGAGTTTTCTGAAACCGCCCCGGTCCCAGACGATACCCAGATGATATTGAATAAAGCCATCAATGAGCGTGGAACACGCCCGTCTGTCCTCGACGTTGGCGAGATCCTGCCAGTCTCGAGGCTCATCCTTTTGCACTGCCAAAAGCAGCCTGCGCACAGGCCAGCTCACAGGCAGCTGCTGTCTGACCGTTTCAGGGCTGTGACGGCAGCCTGCGCAGAGCATCAGCCCCTCGCTCACCTGAAAAAAGGCCAGAGTCTGACCCAGGGATCTGCCGCACAGGCCGCAACGGACAAGATCCGGTGCATAGCCCACACGACAGGCCAGGGCAAAACGAAAGAAGAGGGGAAAAAGCTGCGAGACACTGGCCCGGCTTTCCAGCGTGCTGCGCAGGGCTTCAACCAGGGCAAAGGCTGCCTCGGCATTATCGGCAGAAACGTCAAGGACTTCAAGAAAACGCAGACAATTGGCGGCCAGGCCCATGCGCGACCAGTTGCTGCGCAGCGTCACTGGCCCCTCCAAAAGACAGGCTTCTTCCAAGGTCAGAAACTGTCCGCGGCCTGAAGTTCGCAAACGGCAGTTCAGCGTATTCAGAACATCAAGACAGCCCGGAAAACGATGTTTGCTCTTGGCTCCGCCAAAAGCAAACGCTGTCTGAATACCGCTGCCGGGCAAAAGCAGTTTGAGCCAGATGTCGATTTCCCGAAAATGCCCGGTTCTGAGCACCAGAGCCCGGGTCATCACATCCTTCACTGCACTTCCTTGGAGGGAAAGACAATGGTCCTGACCTGCCCTGGCTTGCCCACAGGCGGCAGATCTTCGCCGTTGTAGCGGAAGGAGACGCCGCCGGCATTGCCGAGTTTGACCTCAAGCTTGTCGCGAAAAGTCAGAGCAAAGGTGTCACCCTTGCGCAGAGAAAATTGCCGTGTATCGGTGCCGTCGGCTGTGGAATGAATCCAGCAGGGCTCTGTGGCCACAATGACAACCTGTCTGGCACTGGCCGCCTTGTCAGGACTTTGGGCGGGCTGGGGAATTTCCTGCGGCGCAGGCTTCTCGGAAGCGGGAGTGGCCTGCGGGGCAGGAACCTTCTCCTGCGGCTCCGACGAAGCATTGCCTCCGGTCTTTTCAGGCACATTCCTCGGCTGCCTGAGCAGGGGTTCGTCGGGCAGACTTGCGCTCAAAGGCGCGGTTTTCTGGGTTTCACGACTCTTGGGGCCAACAGAAACCGTCGAGAGACTGCGCGTCTTTTCCACGACCCAGTCGTAGACCTGAGCAAAAACACCGCTGCGCCAGGCATAGTAGCCGCCAAAGCCAAGCAGTCCGAGGACCACGGCAAGAGCCAGAAACTGCAGAAAGCCTGAAGACGAAGGCTGAACGTCTCTGGCCTGATTGTCCGCTACCGGCACAAAGGCCTGTGACTGAGAAAGCCCGGGCATTGTCCCAAGAGCTTCGGCGATTTCTTCCGCAGAAAGTCCGAGGTAGCTCGCGTAGGAACGGATAAAGCCCTTGGCATAGGCTGCGTGTGGAAAATGTTCCCGGTCCCCTTCTTCCAGGGCTCTGAGCATGCGTACATGAATCTTCAGTCTGCTGCTCACCTCATCGAGACTGATGCCCTTGCGTTCCCGTTCTTCTCGCAGACTTGCGCCAAATTCTTCTAAGGTCATCACAATTTTCAGCGCCAAGACCCCGGCTCTGCCGGGGAGGAAACGCTGCCTCCATGATTTTTTCCTGTAGTCAACTGCGGCAAAACCCGTACAATCGGGCTTTAAAAGCGGATATCAATGACGGCCTTTTTCTTGAGCTGGGCCGCATAGTCTTCAAAGCGATTTCGGCTCTTGGGCTGACGCAAAATATCCGTAATATAAGGGGTCGCCTGCTTCAGCGTCATCAGACCGTATTCACCGCCACCCGGACGGAAAAGAAAGATCTGCGTCTTGAAACCCCGCGTCATGAAAATACTGGAGACGGTGCCCGGCTTCATCTTGGTCAGACGTTCGGCCCATTCGGGATTGAGCTTATCCCATTCCACGACTCCCGTATCGCCGCCCTTCTCCCGGCTGGGATGAATGGAATACTTGGCACAGGCTGCAGCAAAGGAGAGCTCGCCGCTGGCGATCTGTCTCGCCACTGTTTCGGCCGGAGCCTTGGGATGGTAGACGAGCAGTCCCATATGCAGGCCACTGCGGTCGTAGAGGGTATCCTTGTGCTCGTCATAGTACTGCTTGACCTCTTCGGGCGTCACCACCGTACGCCGCCCCACCTCGACACCGAGCACACGCTGGTTGAGCAGCTGGCGTTCGATGTTTTTCCGAAGCTCCGCTACGCTTAAGCCGTCACGGGCAAGTTCCGCCTCGAACTGAGCCTTGCTCAGACGGCTGCTCTTCATGATCTCAGCAATGCGCGCATCGACTTCCGAAGGCGAAATGGTGATTTTCAGCCTTTTGGCCTCCTGCGCCACGAGAATATCAAGAATCATATTGTCGAGTACTTTGCGCATCACGCTGTCCACGGTCTTGGCATCACGTGCGCCACTCTTGCGCAGTTCGAGTGCTGCCGCGCGCTGCAAATCATACATGGTGATGACCTTGCCGTTGACCACGGCAGCGATTTTGCCAAGCTGCACGGCAGAAACCTGCGTGCTCATGCACAGCATCCACAGCACAAAAAAACAGATAATCCTCTTCACAGCACCCTCCACGCAGCGCTTAGCCGCGTTCCTCCACAGTGTCGTCTTTCAAGCTAGCCATGCTCCGACCAAGGTTCTGAAGCGCCTCTTCAAAAGACAGACTTGCCTCCAAAGGCAAGGTCAGACCTGCTGGCGGATTGACCCGGGCCCCGGCAATGCCGGCAAGCCACTGCATGATTGTCTCAGGCCTGACACTGGTCTGTCCCTCACTCCAGGTCAGATGCACCCTGTCGGTATAGATGTCGGCCCGGGCAATCTCAAGACTCCGCAGGACCTGCTTGAAATTCAAAACCGCCACAAAATTGACCAGCTCCACGGGCAAAGAGCCAAAGCGGTCACGGATCTCCAGCACGATCTCCTCGCGCTCCCGGCTGTCGGCAGCCGAGGTCAGACACTTGTAGAAATGCATGCGTTCACGGCTGTCGTCCATATAGGACAGGGGAATATGGGCGGGCAGACCGAGATTGACTTCGCATTCCTGCTCGTGGCTGACAGGCAGACCTTTGAGCCTTGCCACGGTGTCTTCGAGCATTTCCAGATAGAGATCAAGACCCACACGGCTGAGATGACCCGACTGACTTTCTCCGAGGATATTGCCTGCCCCGCGCAGGCGCAGGTCCTCCATGGCCAGCTGACAACCTGCCCCGAGATAGTCCATGTCCTGCAGGACCCTGAGTCTTTCTGCGGCCAGTTCACCCACATGATCGGTATCGGGCACCACAAGATAGGCATAGGCCTGGCGGTCACTGCGCCCGACGCGGCCGCGCAGCTGATAGAGCTGGCCCAGGCCGAACATCTGCGCCTGATCGATGACAATGGTGTTGACATTGGGAAAATCAAGGCCGCTTTCCACAATGGAGGTGGCCACGAGCACATCGAGCTCGCCGTGCCAGAAACTGTACATAACCCCTTCGAGCATGGCTTCGGACATGCGCCCGTGCGCCATGCCCACACGGCCTTCGGGAATCAGCTTGCGCACAAAGTCGCAGACTGTCTCGAGACCCTGCACGCGGTTGTAAATCCAAAAGACCTGGCCCTGGCGTGCAAGCTCCTGCCTGAGGATAGTGCGCAGAAATTCAGGATCGCGGTTGATGAGCGTTGTTTCAATGGCCTTGCGGTTTTCAGGCGCCGTCTCAATGAGCGAAAGATCTCGGATACCCGACATGGAAAGCTGCAGGGTTCTCGGGATGGGCGTTGCCGTGAGTGTCAGCACATCCACGTTTTTGCGCAGCGATTTAAGCTTTTCCTTGTGCCGTACCCCGAAACGCTGCTCTTCATCGAGAATGAGCAAAGCCAGATTGGGCAGATGCACATCATTGGAGATGAGGCGGTGCGTACCCACAAGAATGTCCAGCTTGCCCTGAGCCGCGGCCTCAAGGATCTGCTTCTGCTTGACGCGCGAGACAAAACGGCTGAGCAGACCCACGCTCAGGGGAAAACCCGCCAGACGCGAACGAAAGGTCTGATAGTGCTGTTCAGCCAGAACCGTGGTCGGACAGAGCAAAGCCACCTGCCGGCCTTCACTGGCTGCACGAAAGGCCGCCCTGAGCGCGACTTCGGTCTTGCCAAAACCCACGTCCCCACAGACCAGTCTGTCCATGGGGGTATCCTTGGCCATATCGTCAAGCACATCGTCAATGGCCTTGGCCTGATCCGGGGTTTCCTCGTAATGAAAGGTCGCCTCAAATTCATGGTAGAGCTCGCTGACCGGCCCGTAATGGAAACCCTTGGCCACCTTGCGGTAGGCGTACATTTCCACAAGGTCAGCCGCGATTTTCTCAATGGCCTTGCGCGCTTTTTCACGTGTGCTGTTCCAGCGCTGCCCCCCGAGACGGTCAAGCTGCGGCAGAGCGCCGTCACCCTTGTAACGCTGAATGAGCGAGAGATTGTCAGCCGGCACATAGAGCTTGTCGTGGCCTGCGTACTCAATGAGCAGAAAATCATTGGCCACATTGTTCACGGTGAGATGATGCAGACCGCCAAAGCGTCCGATGCCGTAGTCGCGATGCACCAGAAGATCGCCGTCCTCTATGCCGTCAAAGGAATGCAGGCCCTTGAAGGCCCGGGCCGGCGTGCGAGGGCTTTTGCGCGAACGCGGAAAGAGAATGTCCTCACCCAGAATCAGGGTCTTTTCCCAGACGAGCTCAGCACCGCGCCTGAAGGGTGCCACCAGGGCGTAAAGACCAGGTTCGCGCGTATAGCGCAGGCGCGGCGCAATACCGTCCTGAGCCACGAGATTGAGAAATTTCTGCCGGCCGCGCTGACTGGAAAAACTCAAAAGCACCTGATGGTACTGCCTAGGCCAGGTCTTGAGCTTTTCTATCAGGGCCTGCCAGGGCCTGTCCTGGGCCTCGCGGCCGGGAAAGAGCGCTTCAAAGGAGGCAATGGCGCGTTCCTTGCGCTCAAGGCCCTCGCTGCGGTCACCAAAAAGCTGATCGGCAAAAACCACAGAGGGCCGCCTGGCCCAGGCTGCCGGCTGCGAGGATCGGCGAAGCACGAGCGAAGAGGGTTGCAGAAGAGCCTGCTGCTCGTCTTCAAGCAGGGCTTTGCACTGCTCACGCAGCGACACAAGCGCCGTGACAAGCTCCCCTTCCTCGGGCAAAAAAAAGACCGTATCCTGGGGCAGCCAGGACTCGAGCTGCGTGGCCCCCTGAAAGATCACCGCCGGCAATAGCTTATGCGATCCCTCCTCCAGGGCCTTACGGATGCTGTAGCAGGCATTTTCCGAAAGACGGCCCTCGATCTGCAGGGCATCAGTGCGTGCCAGGGCCTGCTTTCGTTCTGTGGCGGTCAGCGCGGCATAGCTCATGGGCAGAAGCGTCACGGAGCTGACATTCTGCCGGGAACGCTGGGTATCGGCGTCAAAGAGGCGCATTTCCTCAATGCTGTCGCCGAAAAATTCCAGACGCACGGGTCGCTGATAGCCCGGAGGAAAAATATCGAGAATATCGCCGCGCAGAGCGAGATCTCCCGGGCCCGAGACCATGGGGACACGCAGATAGCCCCAGTCCACAGCCTGCTCCACAATGAGCTCCGGCGCGTATTCCTGGCCCGTGCCAAGCTCAAGCACGCGGTTCTGGAAAAAGGTCAGGGGCGGATGTCTGAGCAGAAGACTCTCAAGACTGACCACAAGGCAATGGGGTCGTGCCACGGTCAGGCCGTAGAGCGAGGCCATGTAGCGGGCCAGGGGCTCCCGCTCAAAACGCGTCAGGAAAGGCGCAAAGTCAAGAACGGCCTTCTCCCAGACCGGCTCGGCCAGAGCGTCGGCCTCTGCGGCCCCTTCTTTCTCAAAAAGCGGCAGAAGCGAACGCACCAGCGCTGCGCTTTCACTGTCCCTGACCACAACCAGGGCGGAACGCCCCAGACTCAGACATTCGTGAACATAGCGGCAAAGTGTCGCCTGGCCGGCTCGCTGAACGCGAAGAATCTCAGCAGAAGAAGGCAGTGGCAGGAGATTTTCAGACATAGGACAGGAAATGTGAACTCGCTCTTCACGCTTTATGTGCCCGATCAAGGAGCTGGCGGCACAAGAAAAACGCCGAAAAGAAAAGGGAAAATGAAGAAAATGTCAAGATGCTGTCTTGGATAGCACAAGATGCAGCAAAACAAAACTGCGAACCAGGCATTGCCATCGTAGTTCGCGTGTTGTACTCGTAGTCTTTCTATCAGCAAAGAGCCCTGCTTACGCAAAAGGAGGAACTATGTCACAAGCGACCATCATTCTGGACAGGGAAAGCATGACCCTTGTGCTCGACCGGCTGGCCTCGCAGGTCATGGAAACCCTGAACTGTCAGGATCTTCTGCTTGTGGGCATCGAACGCCGCGGCGCGGATCTGGCCCGCAGACTGGCCGGATTACTTAAGGAAAAAAGCGGACAGACAGTGCACCTTGGCACCCTTGACATCAATCTCTATCGCGATGACTGGACATCCATCAAGGATGCGCCTGTCATCGGCACCTCGCATATTCCCGTGGACATCACCGATCGGACCGTGCTTCTGATCGACGATGTGCTCTTCAGCGGCCGCACCATCAGGGCGGCTCTTGATGCCCTGCTTGACTACGGGCGCCCCAGAGCCGTGAAGCTCCTTGTGCTCATTGACCGCGGTCACCGGGAACTGCCCATTCAGGCCGATTATGTCGGCAAAAGCGTTGAAACAAGTCTTGGCGAACAGGTCTCCGTCCTGCTCAGCGAGCGTGACGGTGAAGACCTGGTCCGCAGAGAAGAGCTCTAGAGAGATCTCGGCTTGCGCAGGCTCAATCTCAGCCCCCAAAAGAGCAGGAGAAGCACTCCGATCAGAAGAAAGGCACGCATGCTGCGGCAGGCATTGAGGGAGGTGCCGGCTCCCAGAAGCGACTGCCAGGACCAGACATTGTGATAGAGTGCCCAGGCCGAAGCAAAGAGCACAAGCAGCGTGCCCAGCGCTGCCGAGAGCCAGTAGAGCGGCAGACCGTCGCGGTAAAAAGAGGCTGTACGGTAAAAGCGATGCTTGGCCAGCTGAACAAGAATAGCCAGACCTGCGCCGGCAAGTGCCGTCACCCACGAAAAACCATGTCCCAGAGCTGCCACAAGGCCGATCAGGATGACGACCTGAGCCCAGATTCTGGCTCTGGCCTCCCGATGCTCAAGGCCGTAAGAAATCACAAGCAGAGCGGCGCCGGCTGCGGCCAAAAGATACTGACTGAGCGCTGTGAGCGCAGCCGGAAAAGCCTTGGGCCCATAGAGAAGCTCGTGGCTGAGCGGCCAGATGCTTGAGACGAGATAGCAGACACCGAGCGCAAACGTCATATAGGCTGTGATGGAATGCGAGAGCACTCTCAGCCAGCGGCAGGCATCGTGCCAGAGTGAACGCCGCGTTTTGACCTCGTACGCGGCAAAAACGAGAGCTGCCAGAAGCAGGGGCAGAATAAAATAGATCAGGCGAAAAAGGAGAACGGCGGCAAAGACCACCTGCGTCTGATCCGTATGCGTCAGATTGATGATGATCAGTTCAAAAATACCGACGCCGCCCGGTACATGCGTCAGGACCACTGCCACCTGGGCAAGCAGATAGCTGGGCACAAATTCAAAAAAGCTGACGCCGAGACTGCCGGGGAGCAGGATATACATGCAGAAGGCGGCCGCAAAGATATCCACGCAGGCCACCACAAACTGCGCTATGGCCAGATGGGGCGCAGGAAAGACAAATTCCTTGCCCAGAATATGGACAGGATGCCGTACACGAAAACAGAGAACCATATAGGCCAGGGCCACCACAAAGAGCACGGCCCCCAGAAGCCTCAGATCCGCAAAAGGCATATGGGCAACCAGCTCATCGGGAATATGCGGCGGGGCGAGAACAAAAAAAACACCGCACATGCCGAGCACACCGACCCAGAAGGTCACGGCCAGCATCAGCACAAGTCGCACAATGTCAGAGACAGAAAAATCCCAGGCTGAATAAAAGCGGTAACGGACCGTCGTTCCGCCAAGCAGGGCTCCAAAATTATAACTCACCGCCTGGCCTACAAAGGATACCAGGCAGACGCGTGGCAAAGCCAGCTGCTTGTGAATGGCCTTGATGGCCAGCCAGTCGTAACCGATCAAAATGACGTAGCTGACAGCCGTACCGAGCATGGAAAGAAGGATGCGCCACGAGGAGACCTGCCGCATACTCTCTTCGATCTGGGCGATACTGTACTGCTTGAGCTTATTGTAGAGCAGGTAAAGAGCCAGAAAAAAAATGGCCGTAATGAGCATCGGGCCAAGATAGCGCATGTATTTTTTCATCAACTGTTCAGCACGGAAACCTCGGCCTTCAGGCCGGGGAGGAAGCGCTGCCTCCTTCTCTTGGGCTCAGACTGATGCCGGTCAAAAGCCTTGCCCGGCTTTTGCGCCTCAGCGGGCGGGGAGCTTAGTGTTCTCCTGATCTCTTTAACGCAGAGCGGAAAGATCTGGTCGCCGCCCTGGGAAAAAAACTGAGAAAACCGCCAAATTACGGTAAAATACCCTCTTCTGCCCCATGCTTCAAGAGGGAAAACGCTCTGCACAAAGCCCTTGACGGCATCCCGGCAATCGACTATAAAGAAAGTTCCCATGAAAATCTTTGTTCAGATCTGAACAGAGATCTTTTTTTACCTGTCAAGGCCTGACTCAGCGGCCTTTTTTTGTTGCCCGCAAAAAAATGCTGTCTGAGACGCTGGCCTTTTTTTGCCTGCCTTGGCAGAGAATTTTTCAGTCTTCTACGAGGGTAGAACATGTCAACAATGCCGATTTCCATACAGGGCTACAAACGCCTTGAAGAAGAACTCGAACGCCTCAAAAACGAACGACCCGCCATTATTCAGGCCATCAAAGAAGCCCGTGAAGAAGGTGATCTCAGTGAAAATGCCGGCTATGACGCTGCTCGCGAACGTCAGGGCATGACCGAGGCGCGCATCAAATACATTGAGTCACGCCTTGGCCAGTACAAAGTCATCGACCTCGACACCCTGAGCGGTGACAAGGTTGTCTTTGGCTGTACGGTGGAACTTGAGGATGTGGATAGTGGCGAGAAAAAGACCTATTCCATCCTGGGTCCTGACGAGGCTGATCCCTCCAAAGGCTCCATTTCCTTTGTCTCACCTGTGGGTCAGGCCCTTCTCGGCAAGGAAGAGGGTGACGAAGTCACCATCTCCATTCCCCGCGGCAAGGTCACCTATGAAATCTTAGGCGTCAGCTTCAAAGGCAGCAGCATCGTTTCATAAGCCAGAGCCCGGTCCTGCCGAAGCTTCGGCAGGACCGGGCTTTTTTCAAGAAAACTTACGATTGAGGGCTGCCTCTGCCTGCAAACTGCAACTGCCAGGAACTTCCGAGGGAACTTCGGCAGAGACAGGGATGGCGCAGAGGATGGTTTTCAAGATAATCTCCCCAGCGTTCCTTAAATAGCCTTAAAGACGCATCAGAGCCTGTGGGAGTTTGCGCACGCGGCCCAAGAGCCCACTGTCCCCAGGCGCTGACAAGCGAGGTTAAGCCAGAAGCCTCAAGACGAAGTCCCAGATCAACTTCCGAGAAGAGACCCAGAGCCTGATCAAAACCGCCAAGCTCCACAAAACATTCGCGTCTGACCGCACAGCAGAGCCTTGAGGGTGCGAGGACGCGATGTGTTGCCAAAAGCAGACCTGATTCCACGCTCCCCAGAGAACATTGCGGCAAGCCCTGGAAGAGGGGAAAAGCCGAGCCTCTCCCATCGGGATAAAAACCGACATTCCAGATCAGGCCATTCTTAAAAATCGTCCCCCCCACAAGCCCTAGCCCCTCGTCGGCGGCAAGCAGCACAAGCTGCTGCGGCCGACAGTCAGCCATGGGCTCAAGATCAGAACTCAGCCAGAAAAGAACCTCCCCCTGAGCAGCCTTGGCCACGTCAAGCTCCTGACCAGGATGCGCAAGCGTGCGCAGACTGACGGCAAGAGCAAGCCCCTGCGCAAGCTCCCTGGCTCGATCCTGGCCGGCCTCGGGTATCAGGAAGATGATCTCGCAGCCATCCTGCTCGGACAAAGCCACAAGCAGCTCTGCCAGATGCTCGTTGAGCGCCATGCTCTGACCAAAGCTCACGAGCACGCTATAGCTTGGTATCTCTCCCATACGCCGCATGAGAAAAAGATTCGGTCTTTCGGTTTTGCAGGCACGGGCTACCAGTCCACGTCGCTGAAAGCTCGCCTCCAGAACCCTGCGCGTGGCTTCTGGCACATAGGGTTTGGTGAGCAGCTGCATATTGGTGGAATCAGGATGCAGACGCCAGTGATAGAGAATACGGGGAATATGGGCAATTTCCGTCGGAGCGAGCACCTCGCCCGCACGCAGGGCAAGATCATAATCCTGAGCCCCGTCCATGGCCGGCCTGAAACCGTGCAGCTGGCGTACAAGCTCTGTCTCATAGACCATGAGATGGCCAGGAATGAAATCAGCGGCGAAGAAGGGTCTGCGCAAGGTCGGACTCCTACGCAGTCCATCTTCGGTAATGACGTCCTCATCGCTAAAAAGAAAACGCAATGCGTCCTTCTGCCCGAGCCTCTTGGCCACTTCAAAGAGAGCCCAGGGCGCAAGCAAATCGTCCTGATCCAGAAAGCCTATGTACGGGGCATCGCTTAAGGCTATGGCCGTATTGGTGGCACGGGAGATGCCGCCGTTCTTTTCACGCAGCTCAACGCGTATGCGATTATCAGAAGCCGCCAGCGCTTTCAGACTATCCCAGAGCCCGGTATCATCCGAAGCATCGTCCACCATGCAGAGCTGCCAGTGTGGATAGCTTTGCTCCCTGACAGAGGCCACAGCCGCCTGCAGATAATCAGGACGAGCTTTGTAGACTGGCATGGCAAGAGCCAGACAGGGCCAGCTCTGCCCTGTTTCAAGCTCTCTATAGACATGCTCCTTGGCAAGTTCAGGCTCGATCAGCTCAACCCAGGCATCGTAGGATGACGGCACAAGATCCAGACCATTGGCAAAAAGCTGCGACTCTTCATAGACTTCCATGGTCTTGTGCAACATGCCGTAGTGGAAACGCCGTCTGCTCTTCTTCCAGGCAAGCACGCCGGCATGAAGCGTCTCTTCCTTTTCCTCGCGGGCATAAGCGAGCAGGCGCTCTGCCAGCGCTTCATAGTGGGGATAGCTATGCGGAAAAAGACAGGGCAGATTACCGCTTAAGGTCACAGCCATTTCCCAGAGCAGGGGATTACCTGCCAGCGAGACCAGCCAATGCCCCAAAAGCAGGGGATCGTGTTCACAGGGAAAGGCTGAGCGTTCGCCCTCAAGATACTGCTTTCTCAGGTCCTCCCAGTATTCCACGGCTACTTCCTGCAGCCAGGCGTTGACGCCGTAGTGGTAGCCATCCTCATGCACAAATCCTGCATAATCGCTTGCTACTTCGGTCTTCAGACGTCCGTTTTCCATCAGGCTGTTCCAGAGACCACAGATATGCCAGGCATCGAAGGCGTCATGCTGGACGACACAGGCACTGGTCTCCACAAGAAAACGCGCCTCCGGCTGCGGCTTGAGACGCTGACAGAAATCAAGGCCGCAGAGGCTGCCTTCCAAATGCGAAAAAAGGCCACCGCTGCGCTTGAAATCAGCATAGGACAGAAGCAGAGCGCCACAATGAGCCAGCTGAAAGCTTCGCGGCTTAACCAGGCGATCTGTGCGCTCCACGCCCTCATAGAGGAAATGCAGATGCTTCTGACTGTCAACGCTGATGCCCTGATAAGCCACGGTTTCGCGGCCATCGCTTTCTTTGCGCAGAAAAAGCGGATTTATGCCGGCAAGACCTGGGTTGGCAAGAAAAGTTCTGACAAGCCTGTCAAGGCAGCCCTCTGTCAGCTCAATGCTTGCGCCCAGAAAAAAGAGCAGATGTCGCTCTTCCACTCTGTTCTTGAGTCTACAGAGAAAACAGTGAGCGGTTTTGTACCATTGATCAGCATTGGCGATGGATTCAAACTGATAGTCAATGGACGCCTCTGCGAGCCTTGAAGTGGCATAGTCCCGAATCTCGTACTCCTGCAGCGGCAGACAGAGAAGATTGAGATTGGCCACATAGCGCGAGGCAAGCAGCAGCTCAAGATTTGTGCGTGTCAGATCTGCGCGTTCACAGACCATCACCACACTCACACGGGGATGCAGGGAGGAAAAATGGAGAGTTGTCATTATCGCGACATACCCTTTTCTCAGAAATCGTGCAAGCAGGCCAAACGTTTGGCACTTCCCGTCTGCTGACAATAGCCTTCTTGTGGTGTATACTAAACCTATGCGTGCTTTGTTTGCCAAAGTTTTCTCACTTCTGCTCTGCTTCGTCTTCTTGCTGCTGACTGCGGCCTCGCCTCTGGCAGAAAAAAATCTGACAACCAGGATCAGTTTCGGCAAGGACGACACGACGCTCATTCTTGCCCTGCAGATGCTCATCCCGCCAGGCTACCACGCCTATTCGCATGAGACCGTCGATACAGGGCGGCCAACCGAACTCGACCTCAGTATCGACAAAAAAGAACAAAGCGACATTCTCTATCCCAAGGGTGCGGCTCAGCAGGATCTCTATGCGCCGGAGCATTCCGTCTTTGTCTACGCCGGCGAAACCTACCTTTTTGCACGTCTGCCCGAGTCCGTGCAGGGTAAAAGCTATCATGCCGAACTGAGCCTCCTGCTCTGCTCGGCACGACATTGCCTGCCCATCAATAGCGAATTGCACGGTGTCATTCCGACCACAGTCAAAGCCCTTGCCGAACAGCCGTGGCACGATCTCTACAGACAGGCAGCCAGCGCTAGTCACACCATGCCGCCGCTTCCTGCCAGACCAGGCATCAATGACGAGCAAAAGCCCCTGCCGCCACCGGCTGCCTTTGCCGTAACCTTTCAGCCTGAATATGCGACTCACGTTCTTGAAGTCAGCAGTATCTCCAAGGCCCTGCTGCTTGGTCTTCTGGCCGGCCTCCTGCTCAATTTCATGCCCTGTGTCCTGCCTGTGCTCACCTTCAAGATGAGCAGCCTGCTGCTCATCGGCAAACTCAGCCAGGCCGAACGCATTCACACCTTCCGCACGCATAATCTCTGTTTTGCCGCCGGCATCATCACCTTTTTCAGCATCCTGGCCGCCATGCTCGGCATGGCGGATCTCATCTGGGGACAGCTCTTTCAAAGCGAAACCATGATCCTGATCATGCTCGTCCTGGTCTTTCTCATGGGACTTTCGCTTCTGGGAGTCTTTTCTCTGCCCATCATTGATCTCAAATTCCACGAAAAAACGTCACATCCACTGCTGCAGTCCTATCTTACCGGCATCATGACCACCCTGCTCGCCACGCCCTGCAGCGGGCCACTGCTTGGAGGTGTTCTTGGCTGGGCCTTTACCCAGCCCTTCATGGTCTTGATCTGTGTTTTCTGGTGCATCGGTCTGGGCATGGCTCTCCCCTATTTTCTCTTTTCCCTCTGGCCCAAGGCCGTCCATCTTCTGCCCAAGACCGGCCCCTGGATGAATGTGCTGGAGCACCTTGCCGGTTTTTTGCTCATTGGCACGGCCCTTTACCTGCTCTCCATCCTGCCGGCTGACAAATATATTCCCGTACTCTTCGTGCTGCTCATGCTCGCCCTGGCAGCCTGGCTCTGGGGACAATACTGCGGCCCCGATGCCTCAAGAAAACGCAAATATGCCCTTGGCACACTGGGTCTTGTTCTGCTTGTGCTCTCCATGCATTGGCTCCTAAAACCCCAAGATCCTCCCATGGTCTGGCAAAATTTCTCTTCTGAGCTTTTTACCCAGAAACTCGGCCAGAAGATGCTGCTTATTGAATTCACTGCCGACTGGTGCCCGAATTGCAAATTCATGGAAAAAACCGTGCTCACCGGCAAAACGCTCAGCGCTTTGCAGAGTAAATATGACTTTGAACTGATTAGGGCTGATCTGACACAGGCCAATGCCGAGGCGACCTATCTCCTAACAGCGCTCGGCAGCCGCAGCATTCCGCTCACAGCGATCTTTCCCCAAGGGGACAAGGCCACATCCCCCATTGTCCTTAGAGATATCTATGATACGGAGCTGCTTGAAGAGAGTTTTGCACGGGCTCTATCGAAATCACAGTGAGCGCCCGCTTTTTTTGCCGTGACACTACAGAGTTCGTGCAAAATGCCGATAAGCATGGCAAATCGCCCGTCTGCCTTAGCAGGCAGGAATGGCATTCCCCTATGCAATGCATGGGTAACAAAACTGAGATATTGCAGCAGAGAACGTTTTGTCCAAGGGAGTCGTTATGGAAGCAGATGGCAAAAGACACGATGACGAATTGCTGCAGTTGGTGACATTCAGTATCGGTGAAGAGGAATTTGGTGTTGATATCCTCAAAGTTCAGGAAATCATCAGAACTATGGAAATCACCAAAGTTCCCCGCGCTCCGGCATTTGTCGAAGGTGTCATCAATCTGCGAGGCAAAGTCATCCCGATTATTGACCTGCGGCGCCGTTTTAATCTGGCCCCCAAAACTCATGACAAGAATACCCGCATCATTGACTGCGTGATCAACAACATTCTTGTGGGTTTTGTGGTCGATGCCGTGGCGGAAGTGCTGCGTATTCCTTCAAACACGGTTGAACCGCCGCCGCCAGTGGTAGCCGGCATTGGTTCCGACTATATCAGTGGCGTAGGACAGCTCAAAGACCGCCTGCTGATCATGCTGGATCTCGATAAACTGCTGTCCACTGAGGACATGGAAAAACTTACGGCTATGCAGTAGAAAACGCTTGCGCTTTTCACTGAAATCAGCTAAAGTTTTTTTTCAGCGATTTTATGACATTTGCCGAGGTGGTGGAATTGGTAGACACGCTGCTTTGAGGTGGCAGTGGCGCAAGCTGTGGGGGTTCAAGTCCCCCCCTCGGTACCAGCGATAATAAGGGGTTACGGCTCAACAGTCGTAACCCCTTGTTTTTGTTTGAAAAACCGCCGTTGCGGGAGCAGCATCCGCAACGAAATCCCATTGGAAAAAACTGTTTTGACCTACCATTTTGGCACACAAAAAACAAGGAATGTCTCTTCTGAAAAGGCGATCTCAAAAAAAAAGCTGAAGCTGGAATCCCTGACACGAGACTACGCTATCGAAAGATTTCCAAATGCGCTCTTGAGAGAACGATGCTCCACTGTCAGCCAAGCGAATACTACAAAGCTTTGGCCATGAAACTGGACACAAAGCCATTTGCACTTAAGGCCAAAAGACGCTTTCTTCCTCACTCATCTTGACTGACGGCAGTCCTAACAACTTATGTACTGCACATAGAGCACTGAGTTCGGTACTCGATTTGGGACTTGAACCCTACGGCATCGGAATACTCGACAGCAACATTGAAAGCTTACTCCCTGACAGGAGCGAGGTCATCTCGACGCTAGACGATCTCGCACCTGCAATGTTCAGAATGTTACAGCAAAGCTTGATTGGAGGATCAAATGGCAGAAGAAACTAGTAGTGATATTTCGTGGGCAAGTGTGGTAATAATTGTCATAGCTGTTCTTAAAGTAATAAAAGTTGTTTTGGATGAGACTAAATAAAAAAAAGTATGGAGAGCCAGCAGGCTCTCCATACTCAATATTTTTTTATTTTAGAGCGTATTATTATTTAAAAACTTAAATAGCAATTGTATCTGGTAGATATTTTTTAAAAATCATATCACCAGTAATAACTATCATTTCTTCATATTTA
>JAGADH010000077.1 GCA_017613715.1 Desulfovibrio sp.
AAGGCCGGCATCATCGGCTTCACCAAGAGCTGCGCCAAGGAACTGGCTTCACGCCAGATCACCTGCAATGCCGTGGCGCCGGGCTTCATTGAAACCGATATGACGGCCCATCTGCCTGACGAGGTCAAAGCCCAGTATATCGAGGCCATTCCCCTTAAACGCATGGGCACAGCAGACGATGTGGCCATGGCCGTGTCCTTCCTGGCCTCTGAGAAAGCCGCCTACATCACAGGACAGGTGCTTTCTGTCAATGGCGGCATGTATTGTTAGTCTCGTTGACAGCACAGCCCCCCTGCCGTAAACTGTTTCCGCTCCCGGCTCTTTTCCAAAACGTCAGAGCGGATTGGCTTTGAGTGCTTTCTCTAAGCAAAGAAAGCTTTGTCCCAGGCCGGGAAAAATACGCAAAAAAGACCCTTGTGGAGGAGATTATGTCTGATATTGCTGAAAAAGTGCAAAAAATCATTGTTGACCAGCTTGGCGTAGAGGCGGCCAATGTCCGTCCTGACGCTTCCTTTGTGGAAGATCTGGGTGCCGACTCTCTTGATCTGACCGAGCTGATTATGGCCATGGAAGAAGAATTCGACATTGAAATTGCCGATGAAGACGCCCAGAAAATTCAGAAAGTTCAGGACGCCGTGGCCTATATCGAAAAAAATAAGAAGTAGTTGCTCTGGCACGATCTCTTTTCGAGATCGTGCCACATTTTTGTCTCCAGGCTTTTTTCAGCAAAAAAAGCCGTCCTTTTTTTATTTCTGCGCAAAGTAAAAAGGATTTCTCATGTCACGCCCCCGTGTCGTCATCACAGGTATCGCCGGCATCACGCCCCTGGCCAATGATATTCAAACAAGCTGGCAACGTCTGCTTCAGGGAGAATCGGGCATAGGCCCCATCACACTCTTTGATGCCACAGGTTATGCCTCGAGGATTGCCGGTGAAGTCAAGAACTTTGTACCTGAAGACTATATGACGGCCAAACAGGCAAAGCACATGGACAGATTCACGCAATTTGCCATGGCCTGCCAAAAAATGCTGCTCAACGATGCCGCATTCAGCATTGATGAGAGCAATGCCTATGACGTGGCAGTGATTCTTGGCGTTGGTCTCGGCGGCCTGAGGACCATTGAAACGTTTCACAGCAAGCTTTTGCAGTCAGGCCCGAACAAGATTTCGCCCTTCATGATTCCCATGCTGATTTCCAACATGGGCCCGGGCCAGATCGCCATGGCCTGTCAGGCACGCGGTACGAACTACGTGACAACCTCGGCCTGCGCTTCAGGCATCCACGCCCTGGGCAGTGCCTTTGGCGAAATCCTTCTTGGCCGGGCCAAGGCCGTCATTACGGGCGGCTGCGAGGCCACCATCACGCCTCTCGGTGTGGCAGGCTTCACGGCCCTGAAAGCTCTCTCCAGCCACTACAACGATACGCCAAGCCTGGCTTCCCGTCCCTTTGAAAAAAACCGCGATGGCTTTGTCATCGGTGAGGGTGCAGGTCTTTTACTGCTGGAGGAGCTTGAACACGCCAAAGCCCGCGGAGCCAAAATTTACGCCGAAGTTGCCGGCTATGGAGCCTCCTGTGATGCCCACCATATGACAGCCCCTCTGGATACGGGTGTCGGCATGGCGCGGGCCATGCAAAATGCTCTCACCGACGCGGGCATCAGCCCGGAGGCCGTGGTGCACATCAACGCCCACGCGACCTCCACCATGCTCAATGACAGCACAGAAACCAAGGCCATGAAGCTGGTCTTTGGCCAGCATGCCGACAAGCTGAAAATTTCCGCCACAAAATCCATGACCGGTCATCTTCTGGGCGCTGCCGGTGGCATTGAGTCGGTCTTCACAGCCCTGGCCCTCAAAACGGAAACCCTGCCTGGCACCATCAATCTCAAGGAGCCGTCACCGGACTGCGATCTCAACTATCTGGCCGATGGTTCCTGTGCCTGCGCCTGCGAATACGCCATGTGCAATTCCTTTGGCTTCGGCGGTACCAATGCCAGTATTATCTTTAAGCGGTATGATGCCTAAGCAGTCTCTGCCCATCCACTTCACCCTCTAGACACGAGAACATCATGGACGAGATATTTTTACAGGATCTTGAAGTGGCCAGGGCCATTGCCAAGGAAGCAGAACGTCAGATCTCCAAACTCGAACTGATTGCTTCAGAAAATTTTGTCTCTGCTGCTGTTCGCCAGGCTCAGGGCAGCATTCTGACGCATAAGTACGCTGAAGGCTACCCTGGCAAGCGTTATTACGGCGGCTGTGAGTTTGTCGACACCATTGAAGACCTTGCACGCAACAGGGCCCGGGAGCTCTTCCAGGCAGAGCACGTCAATGTGCAGCCGCATTCCGGCTCCCAGGCCAATATGGCTGTCTATTATGCCTTCCTCAAACCTGGCGCGCGCATTTTGAGCATGGATCTGGCTCATGGTGGCCATTTAAGCCATGGCTCGCCCGTCAATTTTTCCGGCCGGCAGTTTACGATCATCCCCTACGGAGTAGACCGCGAGACCGGGGCCATTGATTACGACGACCTTGCCCAAAAAGCGCGAGAAGCCCGGCCCGACCTGATTCTGGCAGGAGCCAGTGCTTATCCCCGCGCCCTTGATTTCGCCCGTTTTCAGGCCATCGCCAACGATGTGGGCGCCTTGCTCTTTGTGGACATGGCCCATATTGCAGGTCTTGTGGCCACGGGCTTGCACGCAAGCCCCCTGCCCCATGCCGATGTGGTTTCCACCACGACCCATAAAACACTGCGCGGTCCGCGCGGCGGCATGATTCTGACCAAAAACCCCGAATATGGCAAAAAAATTGACAGTCAGATTTTTCCAGGCACTCAGGGCGGCCCACTCATGCATGTCATCGCCGCCAAAGCAGTGGCCTTTAAAGAGGCCTTACGCCCGCAGTTTCTCACCTATCAGAAACAGGTTCTGGCCAATGCTCAGGTTCTGGCCAGTGAACTGACGCGTCATGGCTATCATCTGGTGAGCGGTGGAACTGACAATCACCTCATGCTCGTGGATCTGACATCCACGGGCCTGACCGGCAAAGAAGCCGAAGCCATCCTGGACAGCTGCGGCATCACCGTGAACAAGAACAGCATTCCCTTTGAGACGCGCTCACCCTTTGTCACGAGTGGCATTCGCCTGGGGACACCGGCTTTGACCACCCGCGGTCTCAAGGAAGATGACATGCGCAGAGTGGCCGGCTTTATCCATCAGACCCTCAGCCAGCATCAGGATGCCCAGGCTCTTGCCCGCATCCAGGCCCAGGTCGAGGAATTTGCCCGTTCTTTCCCGCTTTTTGCCTGGTAGCACTATGGCACGACTGCCCTGGCCTGACTATTTCATGCACATTGTCGACCTTGTGCGTGAGCGCTCCACATGCCTGAGACGGCATGTGGGAGCTCTGGCTGTGCGTGACAACCGTATTCTGGCCACAGGCTACAATGGGGTCCCCCAGGGCCTGACCCATTGTCTCGATATCGGCTGTCTGCGTCAGAAGCTTGCCATTCCCTCCGGACAACGGCATGAAATCTGCCGCGGCCTGCACGCCGAGCAAAATGTCATCATTCAGGCCGCAAGCTACGGCATCAACATACAGGGCGCCGATATCTACACCACCACCTATCCCTGTGTACTCTGCTGCAAAATGCTCATCAATTGCCGTGTTCGCCATATTTACTATGCCGAGTGCTATCCTGACGAACTTTCCCAATCCATGTTGCAAGAAGCGGGCATTCCCGTCACGCAGATTGCTATCCCAAACGCAGACCCTTCACCGTCCGCAGCGTGTGACCATGTCGGACAATCATAGAGAGGAGGCGGCGCAGCCACCAGCTGTGGCTCGCCGAAATCTTGATGAGTGCAGAAGCCTATGCCGTCTTCATGCAGGCAGCATTGGAGGAAGCAGCCAAAGGCAAGTGGCTGACCCATCCCAATCCCTGTGTTGGCGCAATTCTTGTTCACGATGAGACCATTGTCGCGCGCGGCTGGCATCATGCGGCAGGCAAGCCGCATGCCGAAGTGGAATGTTTAAACGACGCCCGTGCCAAAGGCGTTGATCCCTCCCTCTGCACGCTCGTGGTCACCCTTGAACCGTGCAAACACGTTGGCAAGACCCCTCCCTGTACTGAAGCCATCCTCAAAGCCGGCATCAAAAAAGTTGTTATCGGCTGTCTTGATCCAACAAGCGACGCTGGCGGTGGAGCCGAAGTGCTGCGAGCAGCGGGCGTCGAGGTCATAGGTCCTCTTTGCGAGCAAGACTGCCGCGACCTGATCGCCGACTTTCTTGTCTGGAAAAGCATGGCCCGTCCCTATCTTCTTCTCAAAATGGCTGCCACCATGGACGGACGCATTGCCACGCGTACCGGCCAGTCTCAGTGGATCAGCTGCGAAGCGTCGCGTGCCGATGTGCACAGGCTGCGCCAGAAAATCGGACAGGCCAAGGGACTCATTCTGATTGGTGGCAAAACCTTTCGTCTTGACAATCCGCACCTGACCTATCGTCTTAGCGATGATCCGGGAACGCCTCAGCCGCTTGCCTGTATCTTCACTTCGCATCTTCCCCAGGACAAGGACGAATTTTACCTTTTGCAGGAGCGGCCAGACGAGACCATTTTTCTTTCTTCAGCCGCTGCTGCCGCTTCCACCCAGGCTCAAGAGCTGCGCAAACGTGGCGTGCGAGTCATTCCCGTGCCCCAGTACTCCAACGGCACAACGGATCTGCGCGGCCTCTTCAAGGCCCTCTACCGTGAACTGGGCTGTCCCTACGTGCTCTGTGAAGGCGGTGGAGAACTGGCCATCAGCCTTCTCGAGGAGCAGCTTGTGGACGAATTCCACCTGCACCTGGCTCCGACCTTCCTCGCGGATAACGACGCCCTGCCGCTCTTCACCAATCGCATGCCGCTCACCCTTGCCGAGGCCATTTCGCTGCGTTGTACGGAAACCCGTCTTGTGGGCAGTGACGTCCACGTGCTGCTCAGGCCCAATCCCCGCGAGGCCTAGGATGTTCACAGGTCTGATTGCCAGTCGCGGCAAAATTCTGGAAATTGTGCCCCTGGGAGCTGACAGGCGACTCAGGCTGGCCGCCCTGGAGCATGAAGCCTTTACAGGCCTTGTTGACGGTGAATCCATTGCCGTCAACGGAGCCTGCCTGACAGTCGAAAAACACGAGAGCGAAACATTTTGGCTCTATGCCTCAGCCGAGACCCTGGCCAAAACAACACTGGCAAGCCTCGGCCGCAGTGACCGTCCCAATCTTGAACGCGCCCTGCGTCTCTCGGACCGGCTCGGCGGTCATCTTGTCACAGGCCACGTGGACTGCGTAGCCAGGATTCTTAAGAGAGAACGCCAGGGTCTCTCCCTGCGCTTCACCATAGGCTTTCCCAGGACCTTGGCCGGACAATTGGTGGCCAAGGGTTCCGTAGCCCTGGACGGTGTCAGTCTGACCATCAATAGTTGTGAGCAGGAAGAGCTCACCGTCAACGTTATTCCTGAGACCTTCGCGCGCACCACAGTCGCCGACTGGCGTGCAGGCACTCTGGTCAATCTCGAAACAGATATCTTAGGCAAATATGTGCAGCGCCAGCTTGCCCTGGACACCAGGGCGAGCGGCACCAAGCAGGGCTGCGTGGATTATGACCTGCTCATGCGCCACGGTTTTCTTTAACGGCTGCTCAGCCAAAGCGGCGGAATCGCAAAAGGCCCACAGGGCTTCAAAAGGGAGGCAGCGCTTTTCCCCAGGGGAATCTTCGCTGAACATCGCATGCAAGAAATCAAGACCATCGAAGGTAAGCTCATTGCGCAAAATCTGCGCATCGCCATCGTAGCCACACGCTTCAACGACTTTATTGTCCAACATCTGATCGGCGGAGCCTTGGACTGTCTCAGACGTCACGATGCCGATATGGACAAGGTGACACTCATACGGGTTCCGGGAGCCTTTGAACTGCCGCTCATCTGTCAGAAACTCGCCCATTCCCAGCAATACGACGGCATTATTGCGCTCGGCGCTGTCATCCGCGGCGGGACACCTCATTTCGACTATGTCTGCGCCGAAGCCAGCAAGGGCATAGCCCAGACCATGCTCAATTTCTCAACCCCCATTGGTTTTGGTCTTCTGACCTGCGACACTGTGGAGCAGGCCATTGAACGTGCAGGCTCCAAAGCAGGCAATAAAGGGGTTGAGGCCACGCTGGCCCTGCTCGAAACCATTCGCGTTCTGGAGCAGCTCTAGACTATGCCCAAAGCGCGCAATTCCAAGCGGCACCAGGCTCGCATGCTGGCTTTTCAGGTGCTCTACGGGCTTTCCTTTTCCCAGGTCAAAAGCCAGGATGAACTGCGTCAGGCCTTTATGAGCTATCCTTCGCGTGAAGATGATAAAAGCGAAGATCTCGAGGCTCATGAAGCCTGTGCCGGCTTTGCCTGGGAACTGGTCTTCGGAGTCTGGTCCATGCGCGAGCCCATCGATGCCCTCATTTCGCGTTTTTCTCAGAACTGGCGGCTCGACCGTATTGGCCACATAGAAATCACGGTGCTCAGACTGGCTCTTTTCGAACTCTTCTTTCGCCATGACACACCGCCAAGAGTGGTGATCAACGAAGCTCTGGAGCTTAGCAGTCACTTTGCCGAAGCGCAGGCGAGAAAATTCATCAACGGTATCCTCGATGCGGCCGTACGCGAGCATACCAAGAAATGAGCTGACAAATCCCTTTCCCCAACAGTCAACTTCACGGAGGCGGGCCGCTCTGCAGCGGACCGGTTTTTTTTGATGCAACAGAAGCCCTACAACGCACAGGATATTGAGAAGAAATGGCAGACCCGCTGGCAAAACGAAGGGGCCTGGAACTGCTCGGTCGATGCTCAAAAAAAGAAGTACTATGTGCTCGAAATGTTTCCCTATCCTTCGGGAAATATCCACATGGGCCATGTGCGCAATTACTGCATCGGTGATGTCATTGCCCGCAGCAAGCGCATGCAGGGTTTCAACGTGCTCCATCCCATGGGCTGGGACGCCTTTGGTCTGCCGGCAGAAAATGCGGCCATCAAGCATCACGTGCATCCCGCAGAATGGACCTATGCCAATATCGATACCATGCGCAGCCAGCTCAAGCGTCTTGGCTATTCCTACGACTGGCGCCGGGAACTGGCCACCTGCCGCCCTGAATACTATCGCTGGGAGCAGGAATTCTTTCTGCGCCTGCTCGACAAAGGTCTGGTCTACCGCAAAAAGGCTCCGCAGAACTGGTGCCCTTCCTGTCATACGGTTCTGGCCAATGAACAGGTCATCGACGGGCTCTGCTGGCGCTGCGATAGCCAGGTGGAACAAAAAGAACTGACCCAGTGGTTTCTGCGCATCACAGCCTACGGCGAAGAGCTTTTGGCCGATCTCGACCTTTTGGCCGGCAAATGGCCTGAACGCGTTCTTGCCATGCAGCGCAACTGGATCGGTAAATCCCTGGGCTGCGAGGTGGAATTTAGCCTGCCAAGTCCCGTTGACGGCACAACGAGTCTGAAAGTCTTCACCACCCGTCCGGACACGCTTTTTGGCGTGACCTTCCTGACACTTGCGCCTGAGCATCCGCTGGTGGAGGCCTTGATCCGCGGAAAAGACAATGAAGAGGAAATCCGGGATTTCATCACTCGCATCCGCAATATGGACCGTCTCGACCGTCAGGCCGAAACCCTGGAAAAAGAGGGTATTGCCACAGGCGCCTCGGTGCTCCATCCCCTGACAGGCAAAGCTATTCCCATCTGGCTTGGCAATTTCGTCCTTGCCAGCTATGGCACAGGCGCGGTGATGGGCGTTCCCTATGCTGATCAGCGCGACTTCGACTTTGCCAAAAAATACGCCCTCCCCGTTATCCCGATCATTGAACCCAAAGATGGCCTGCCGTCTGAACAGACCTGCGCCATGACCGGAGAGGGGACCATGATCAATTCAGGGGAATTCAACGGTCTTGCCAATGAAGAGGCCAAGCTGGCCATCACGAAAAAACTGGAAAGCCTTGGCAAGGGCAAGGCCAGTGTGCAGTTTCGCCTGCGCGACTGGAATATCTCGCGCCAGCGCTACTGGGGTGCTCCTATTCCCGTGGTCTATTGTGAACATTGCGGTGTGGTTCCCGAAAAGCCTGAAAAGCTGCCGGTGCTCCTGCCCCTTGACCTCAAGGTTCTGGACGACGGCAGGTCCCCGCTGCCGCAGGAGGAATCCTTTACGAGCTGCACCTGCCCCCGCTGTGGCGGCCAGGCCAGGCGTGAAACCGACACCATGGACACCTTCATGGAATCGTCCTGGTATTTTGCGCGCTATACCTCAGCCAGAGAAAGCACTGCGGCTTTTTCCGCCGAGGCCATGGATTACTGGCTGCCCGTGGACCAGTACATCGGCGGTGTGGAGCACGCCATTCTCCATCTGCTCTATGCCCGCTTCTTCACCAAGGCCCTGCGCGATCTCGGCATCTATCCCAAAAAGCTTGCCGAACCCTTCAGCAATCTGCTGACGCAGGGCATGGTGCTCAAGGAAGGCAGCAAGATGAGCAAATCCAAAGGCAATGTGGTCAATCCCACGGAGATGATCGACCGCTACGGTGCTGATACCGTCCGCCTTTTCTGTCTCTTTGCCGCACCACCGGAGCGCGATTTCGACTGGTCCGATGCCGGTATTGAAGGCTCATCACGTTTCCTGGCCCGCGTCTGGCGTCTCTTCATGGACTCAGGCCAGCGCCTTCTGCCTGTGGCAGCCTGTTCAGCCACTGCCCAGGATGCCACGACAACGCTCTTAAAAGACCTGCGCCGCAAGGAGCATGAAACAGTCAAAAAAGTCCGTGACGACCTCTGCGAACGTTTCCAGTTCAATACGGCCATTGCGCAGATCATGGAACTGGTCAACGCCATGTACCTGGCACGTGAAAAAATGGGGCAGGAGCCCCATGAAAAGCGCATCTTCTCTTCGGCCATGGCTACGGTGCTCACCCTGCTCTCCCCGGTCACCCCGCATCTCTGCGAAGAACTCTGGGAACTCATGGGGCATAAGGGACGCCTAGGCGACGAAGGCTGGCCTCTCGTGGACGAAAGAGCCCTGGAAAAAGATCTGCTGAATATTGCCGTGCAGGTCAACGGCAAGCTCAGAGCCAATATCAGCGTGCCTGCGGGCCTTGATCAGAAGGCTCTGGAAGAGGCAGCTCTCGCCAATGACAGTGTCAAGCGCCATACAGCGGGGCTTGGCGTCAAAAAAATCATTGTCGTGCCCGGAAAGCTCGTGAATATTGTTGCCAAATAGTATGGCTGAAAAACGAAGAGCTCCCAGGCCGGCATTTTCCTTCTTCATCTGCCCCGACAGCTGGTTAGCCAGGCAAAAGGCCGATGAACTTCTGGCTCAGTACCCTCCCTCTCAGGGCTCGTGGCAGAAAAAGATCTTCTGGGGGGATGAGGAGCCTTCTGGCAGTTTTTTCGAGCACTTTGACGGTGGCGGCTTTTTTGCGACATCAACGTGTCTTCTGGTCTACGCAGCTGAGCTCTGGAAACCCAAGATCTGGGAAAAAATCAATACGATGCTCGCAAGGCTTTCGCCTTACTGCTGGCCCATGTTCTGCCTTGAGACTGAATGGTCGCGAGGGGCCCCCAAGCTCTCCGCAACGCTGGCCAAAACTGCCTGCCTGCTCAAGGCGGAAAAAAAAGGCTGGATCTGGCGTGATCCGGGTCTCACCCAGAGTACGGTACAACGCTATGTCCTTGAGCGGGCCCAGGCCCTTCATCTCCATCTGCCTGAGGACCTGCTCAGGGATCTGGCCGCCTCCTCACCCCTTGAGGCCCGCAGCATTGAACAGGAGCTGAACAAGCTGGCCCTTTACTATGCTGAAAAAGACCGGCTTGAGGCACGCGAATGGCAAAGGCCCGTACGAGAAGAGGATATCTTCAGTCTGCTGCGGCAGATCCAGAGTGGCAATCTCCAGGGCGTGCTTAAAGCGCTTGCCACGCTCTCCGAGCCGGAAAAAATCTTTTTTACGCTTCTGGTTCTCCTTGACCGCCAGATCCGCAGCCTCTGGCAAAACAAAACAGGCTTTGGCAAGACGGGTGCCTGTGGCTATTCCCTCGCCCTGCTGGCCGAGGCCATGAGTGTACTTGTGGATATGGAATGGAAAGTCAAGCAGGGCTATATTGCCCAGGTGCCCAAGGCACTTGAGCAGCTTGCCATTGAACTGACGCGTCTTTTTTCCCGCAAGTCCCTATGACACACCTCCTATGCCAAAAACACGCACCGGCAAAGCCCAAGTCCTGATTGTCACTGCCGCCACCGGCAACTGGGCTTTTGCCGTGGCAACGCTCATTCTGGCGCTTAGACGGCATAATCCCAGGCTTGCTGCGGATTTCCTCCTTCTGCACGACAAAGCCCTGCCCGCCCACGACCGCGCTCTTCTTGAAAAGCTTGGCTTTCGCTGTCAACTCTTTCAGCCTGCGGCACTCCCCCTGCCGCCTGCAAGTCTGGCGCAGTTCTCACCTCTCTGCCTTGCCAAATTTTACTGTTTTTCCGCTCTTCAAAAATATGAAACGGTCCTCTGGCTTGATGCCGATACCGTCATCCAGGATGACATCAGCGAAATCTTCGAGATGGGACCACTGTCGCTGGCTCTCGAAGATCCTGAATTTAGCGAAACGCATACGACACTGCCGGCCCGTGTCAATGTCCTCAGGGAGCTGCCGGATCTTGACGGCTCCTGCCCCAACTACAATTCCGGCGTCATCGTTTTCAGGCGCAAGCTTCCGGCCCGTGAACTTGCCCTTTTCTGCCAGGAAATGCTGAGCACACAGGCCAGTGAGCTGCGCTATCCTGATCAGGCCGTCTTCAATGCTCTCGTGCAGAAGCTGCAAAAGACAAGACCCGAGCTTTTCACGCCTCTGCCCCTCACCTATAACTGCCACCCGCGCAATCCCCTGGCGCTTCAGGCTGCCATTGTGCACGCTTTTGGCGCCTACAAGCTCTGGAACGACGGTCTGACCGCCGCCTGTTTTCCCGAATGGCAGCGCGACTACGCACGCTGGCTCAAACTTGGCGGCAGCCCCTACAGAGGCCCGCTGGACAACGCCGAATACGGCAAAAAAGGCGCCTTTTATCTTTTGCGTGGTTTTTTCGACGATCTTGGCCGTGCCAACGCCTGCCTGGAAGATCTTGCGGCAAAACTGCAAAAGGAACAGGCAGCACGCCAGAAGCTTGAAGCCCTCTTACAGAGACTGAGCCGCTGAAAAGCCCAAACAATCATCCTCGGTGCAAAAAGCAGGCAAAAGAAATCACATTTTCTCCCTTGTCAGCAGAGCAGGGCAGACTTATGTTAAGTCTGCCCTGCGCTTTTTTTTTGCAAAACCAGGCCAATGCCAACCAACGGAGCGACGTATGTCGGAGATGCAGCCCAAAGACTTCAAAAACAATGATGATAGCGCCAATACCAAGGATACTGAAGCGAGTTTCCTGACAGAAGAAAACCTTCAGGAGATCAGTAATACCCTGCCTGTGCTGCCCGTACGCGACGTGGTCGTCTTCAATTACATGATCCTGCCGCTCTTCATCAGCCGCAAGCGCTCCGTGAGTGCCGTGGAACAGGCCCTGGTGGGAAAGGCGCATCATCTTCTGGTCTGTACCCAGAGAGATGAGAGTGTGGAAGATCCTGATCCCAGAGATCTCTACACCACAGGCACCGTCGTTAATGTCTTACGGGTACTCAAACTGCCGGACAACCGCATCAAGCTCTTGATTCAGGGCGTCTGCCGCGCCCGTGTCAAGCGCTATCGCAACGACAGCGACTGTCTCTGGGCGCAGATCGAGACCATTGCCGAAAAGCCCTGCAGCAAAAATGACGATGTGGAAGCCGCACTGCGAGCAGCACGCCTGCAGAGTGAACGCGTGCTCGCCCTGCGCGGTCTTGTCTCTCCGGATATCGCCCAGGTGCTGAAAAGTGTGGACGATCCCGGCCGTCTGGCCGACCTGATTGCCGCCAATATCCGCATCAAACCCCATGAAGCGCAGGAGCTTCTGGAACTTGATGATCCCTTGGCACGTCTTAAGCTCGTCAATGAAAAACTGCAGCACGAAGTGGAAATCGCCACCGTGCAGGCGCGCATTCAGAATTCCGCGCGCGAAGGCATGGACAAAGCGCAAAAAGACTATTTTCTGCGTGAACAGATCAAGGCCATTCGTCAGGAACTGGGAGAAAAAGACATCGCAGGCGATGACGAAATAGCCGAACTCAAAGAAAAGATTGCCAAGGCAGGACTGCCCCCGGATGTGCGCAAAGAGGCGGACAAACAACTGCAGCGTCTGGCCGGCATGCACGGTGACTCTTCCGAAGCCAATATTGTCCACACCTATCTTGATTGGATCGTCAGCCTGCCATGGAAAAAGATGAGTCGGGACGCCCTGGACATTGCCCGCGCCAAGACCATTCTCGATGAAGACCATTGCGGCCTGGACAAAGTCAAAGAGCGCATTCTCGAATTTTTGAGTGTACGCAAGCTCAATGCCGACTCCAAAGGACCCATTCTCTGCCTTGTGGGCCCTCCGGGTGTGGGCAAAACCTCTCTTGGCCGTTCCATCGCACGGGCCATTAAACGCAAATTTCAGCGTATCTCCCTGGGCGGCATGCACGACGAGGCCGAAATTCGCGGACATCGCCGTACCTATGTCGGCGCTATGCCTGGACGCATCATTCAGGTCATCAAACAGGCACAAACCCGCAATCCGGTCATTGTGCTGGATGAAGTGGACAAGATCGGTACGGATTTTCGTGGAGATCCCTCCTCAGCGCTGCTTGAAGTGCTTGATCCCGAACAGAATTTTTCCTTCAGTGATCACTATCTCAATGTTCCCTTCAATCTCTCCAAGGTGCTCTTCCTGTGTACGGCCAATCAAACGGACACCATTCCGGCCCCCCTGCTTGACCGCATGGAGCTGATCACGCTTTCAGGCTACACGGAACAGGAAAAGCTCGACATTGCCCGTGAGCACCTGCTGCCCAAACAGATCAAGGAAAACGGCCTTGACGCAAAAAGCGTGAAAATCAATGCTGCGGCCATTTCCCGCATCATCCGCCAGTACACACGAGAAGCCGGCGTACGCAATCTGGAACGCGAGCTGGGCTCCCTCTGCCGCAAACTGGCCAGAAAAAAAGCCGAGGGCGAAAAGGGTCCCTTTACCATCACAGCCAAGGATGTGGAGAAACTTCTGGGTATTCCACGCTATCTCGACGATGAAACCGAAAAAACGCTGTCTCCCGGCATAGCCCATGGTCTCGCCTGGACAGCCGCCGGCGGCGTGGTGCTCACGGTTGAAGCGTGTCTGATGAAAGGCAAGGGCGAACTCAGTCTCACGGGTCAGCTTGGCGATGTCATGAAGGAAAGCGGCCGGGCCGCTGTCAGTTACCTGCGCAGCCGGGCTGACAATTTCGCCATTGACCCTGACTTCATGCATGAAAAAGACGTGCATATTCACGTACCGGCCGGAGCAACCCCCAAGGATGGCCCCTCGGCCGGCATCACCCTGACCACGGCCCTCTTAAGTGCCATCACCCAGAAACGCGTGCGCGCCGACGTCTGTATGACCGGTGAAATCACACTGCAGGGGCGTATTCTGCCCGTGGGTGGCATTAAAGAAAAAATTCTCGCCGGCGTGGCCAAAGGCATGAAGCATGTCCTCATTCCCAAGGAAAACGCCAAGGACCTTGAAGACATTCCCCAGCACCTGCTGCGGAAAATCAAGGTGCACAAGGTTCACAGCTACGACGAGGTCATCCCTCTCGTCTTTGAGGAGAACGAGAGCCAGCATGCTGGTGCGTGAAGCCGAGCGTTTGGCACGACGCAGCTTAACCGAGGCTGGACGCGACAGTCCGGCTTTGTCAGCAAGACTGCTCTTGGCCCATGTGCTTGGCACAGATCATACAGGGATCTTGCTCAAGGCCGATGAAGAGTTGAGCGCAAGTCAGAGCGCAGCCTTTTTTGCTCTTGTAGAGCGCCGCAGACGGGGTGAACCTGTAGCCTATCTTCTGGGCAGGCGGGAATTTTACGGTCTTGATTTTCAGGTCAATGCCGCCACACTGATTCCCCGGCCTGAAAGCGAACATCTTGTAGATTGCGTACTGAGCCATGAGGACAGAGCAAGGCCGCTCTTCTTTGCCGATCTTGGCTGCGGCAGCGGCAATCTCGGCATTGCGCTGGCTCATCACTGTCCTCTCTGGCGGGGTTTTTTGCTCGACACGAGCAGTGCAGCGCTGGCCGTAGCCAGGGAAAACAGCAGGCAACACGGACTGGCAGAACGTCTAGGCTGTATCCGGGCCAATCTGGCGAGGCTACCTTTTGCCAACGCAAGCCTTTCTTTTCTTGTGGCCAATCCGCCCTATATTGCCTTTGAAGAGCGGCACGAGGTCATGGCTGAGGTACTCGACTTTGAACCGCATACGGCGCTCTTTGCCGAAGATCACGGTTACGCCATGCTGGCCAAAGCCATTGAGGAGGCCAGCAAACATCTTCTGCCGCAGGGAGGCATCTACCTTGAGCATGGTGCCACGCAGGCTGCGCGTGTGCGGCAACTGCTCGCAGAGAACTTCACAGACATTGGCAGCCTACGCGACCTGGCCGGCCATGAAAGAGTCAGTTTTGGTCGTCTCAAAGCGTAATTGCGCCAAAAAGGGAAAAAATCAAAATACTGCTTGCCAAGGCCAGAAAAATTGCGTATAGATCCCCGTGTCGCTGGCGTAGCTCAATTGGTAGAGCAGCTGATTTGTAATCAGCAGGTTGCGGGTTCAAGTCCCATCGCCAGCTCCAGGCAAGCTGTGACGATCCATGGAGGGGTTCCCGAGTGGCCAAAGGGAACAGACTGTAAATCTGTCGTCGTTCGACTTCGGTGGTTCAAATCCACCCCCCTCCACCAGCGTATCGCAGCAGCTGTGCGAGTATTTTGCCACACGCCTTGACTGTAGGAGACAACTGTCGAGAACTACGGTACATGGATTCGCTTCAGCCTTCGCATGATGCGGGAATAGCTCAACGGCTAGAGCATCAGCCTTCCAAGCTGAGGGTTGCGGGTTCGAATCCCGTTTCCCGCTCCATATGTACCCCTTCTTCTCCCTCTCCAGATCAGAATCCTCGTATCGAGCCATGCATTTTTCCATGCGTGAGGCTTCGTCAGGTTTGTCAAAACCTCGCAATGATAAGCCAGTGCGCCCAGAGCCTGGCGCCAACGAACTGAAATTTTCTGTTTTTTCGCTGCAGCTCACCGTCAAAGAATGAAACATCGGCGAAGCCAAGCCCTGATGAGCGCAGCCAAAGAAGCAGGCAAAATCAACCTTGTTCCTCCGAGCAGTCCAGTTTCCGCAGGAACCCGTCTAGGGTTGCAGACGCCAGTCTGCCTCCGCTAGGAACCTCCGGCTTATGGCGGGGGAGGATGTCAACTGTAACCATTCTTTACGGATAGGAGATGTACGATGGGCAAAGCAAAATATGAACGCACAAAACCGCATGTGAACATTGGTACCATTGGTCACATCGACCATGGTAAAACCACACTGACCGCAGCCATTACCAAGATCGCCAGCCTGCAGAAAGGCGGCGAATTCGTTTCGTACGATCAGATCGACAACGCACCTGAAGAAAAAGAGCGCGGCATTACCATTGCCACCGCCCATGTGGAATACGAGACCGAAAAGCGTCACTATGCCCATGTGGACTGCCCCGGCCATGCTGACTACATCAAGAACATGATCACCGGTGCTGCTCAGATGGACGGTGCCATTCTCGTGGTGGCGGCCACCGACGGCCCCATGCCTCAGACCCGTGAGCACATTCTTCTGGCCCGTCAGGTCGGTGTGCCCCGTATCGTGGTCTTTCTGAACAAATGTGACCTCGTGGACGATCCTGAACTCCTCGATCTCGTGGAAATGGAAGTGCGCGAAGAGTTGTCCAAATACGATTTTGACGGCGACAATACCCCCATCATCCGCGGTTCCGCTCTGAAAGCTCTGGAATGCGGCTGCGGCAGCAGAGACTGCCCGAACTGCGGTCCTATCTGGCAGCTGATGGATGAAGTAGACCGCTACATCCCCACTCCGGAAAGAGACTCCGACAAGCCCTTCCTGATGCCCATCGAAGACGTGTTCACCATCACCGGCCGCGGTACCGTTGTTACCGGTCGTGTGGAACGCGGCCAGATCAAGGTAGGCGATACGGTAGATATCGTCGGTCTGCGTGACGAGATC
>JAGADH010000011.1 GCA_017613715.1 Desulfovibrio sp.
CTGGCCAAGGAGAGCCTGGCCGAGCTTTTCTGCAAAAACGAAGCCTGCGCAGACGATGCACTGCTTTGCGACCTCTACACAAGACTTCGCACCAGCAAAAAGCGCTTCCGCCTTCTAAGTGAAGCTATTAAAACCCTGCCCTTCATTGAACTTGGCCGGCGCATGGCCGATGCCTTCATGGCGAGTGCCGATGCGGGACGCTTTCTGCACACGGTAGTGGTTCCCCGTCTGGTCTGTGCCATTTTTGAAGGCTATTTGCCAGTGGCGGAAACGCTGTTTCTTCTGGGCAACGATACCCGCCATGTGCTCATTGATGAGTTTCAGGACACAAGCGACGAACAATGGCTTGCGCTCTCGCACCTTGTGGAGGAGGCTCTGGCCAAGGGCGGCTCCCTGACCTGGGTTGGCGATGTCAAACAGTCCATCTTCAGCTGGCGCGGCGGCAATCCTGAACTTTTCGATGCCCTGCTGGCAGCGAACTCGCCGCTGCGGCGCCTGGTTGATCGTAAGGACATTCACGCCGACAGTCTCCCCTACAACTGGCGCAGCTGCCAGGAGCTCATTGCCTTCAATAACAGCCTCTATCAGCCCTTGGAAAATGCCGAGCAGTGCAGTCAACTGCTTGCGCAGTGCCTGCCCAAAGAACTGCCTTGCGATCTCCAGGCTGAAGAAAGCGCCAAGCTTGCCCAAAACTTTGCAGCCCACGCGCAGATCTTCCCTGACAAGCCAAAGCCCACGACTGCGGGACGTGTGCAGCTTTTCACCACAAGCCCTGAGACGCTGGCCTGGGATGTGCAAAGGCAGCTCACGCTCTGGCACAGTCAACGCCCCTGGTCGCAGCTGCTTGTGCTGGTGCGCAAAAACCGCGAGGCCATGGAACTTGCCCAGAGCCTGCTCTCCCAGGGCATACCGGTTGTCACAGAAAACAGTCTGCTTTTGGCCCAGCAGAGCCTGATTATTCAGAGTCTGGCCTTGCTGCGTTTTCTCCTGCTGCACGATCAGCTGGCCTTCTATACCGTGCTGAGCGGTGAGATCTTTGGCGGCCTGCCTGAGCTTCAAGAGAGCTTTGCTCTGACCGAGCTTTGTGATCACTATCTCAACTCTCAGGACCTCACCCTTGAGCAATGCTTTGGCGAACTCTGGCCCAAGCTCTACAGTCGGTACTTTGCAAGCTTTGCCCGCCATTCAGCTCTGCTCTCCCCCTATGATCTGCTCAGCGAATGGTACCTCTTCCTGGATGTGGCCCGGCGTTTCCCCAAGGAGCAGATTTTCACACGCAGACTGCTGGAGATTGTGCATACGGCGGAAGACGAAGGCGCAGGCACGATTTCCGCTTTTCTTGAATACTGGGATCAGCATCACGATGAAGAAAAAGTGCCCATGCCTGAAAACATGGATGCGGTACGCATCATGACCATTCACAAGGCCAAGGGGCTTGAAGCGCCGTGCGTGCTTTTGCCCTGGAAAATGGCACAGCTTAGCGCACGCGAGGAACTGCTCTTCCACAACATCGAGGAGGGCAGGCTGGCAACGTTAATCAATAAGAACGCCGGCGATGCCTATTACCGCTCGCTATTGCGCTGCGGCCAGGAGACCCTCAATCTCCTCTACGTGGCCACAACCAGGGCTCGTGAAGAGCTCTGTATCCTGAGATGCCAGCAAGCGCGCAATGACGACAAGGACATGCTCAAGGTGCTTGCGGAGATGGCAGGCTTTGCCTTTTCCGAAGCCCCGGCAAGCGCTCCTGCAACAAACCTTGGCCCTGCAGAAGAGCCTGCCGTTCATAGGCCTCAAAGTTCAGATAAACCCTTTACGCCCATGCAATGGCTGCCCAATCTGCGCATTGCCCATAGCCGCGACGATGAGACCTCTGCGGCACGCAAACGCGGAATTGTACTGCACAAGGCTCTGCAGTATGTGCTCTGGCAGGAAGACCCGGCCAAGGCTGCAGACACGGCCTTACGCTTTGGCCTAGCAAGACTCGATCCCAAACGCCTGCTCAGGCAAAGCGAAGCCAATGACAAATCCAGAGAACTTGCCCGCAAGGCGCTGATCTGGTTTTTGCGCCAGAAGGAGGCCAAGGACTGGCTGACACGGGGTTTGCGGGAACATTCACTTTTGGATGAACAGCATAAGCTTGTGCGCTTTGACCTGCTTGTGCCGGAAGACTCGGGCTATCTTGTCCTTGACTATAAAAGCGGTCAGCCCAATGCAAACGATATCCGGCAGATGCGCTACTATCTGGCCCTGCTTGCCAAAAACGGCATCAAAGCCCGTGCCCTGCTTGTCTATCTGGAAAACGAGCGCCTGCAGCTCGTAACGCAGACAGCCATCTCTCCCCCCATGCCAAGCTTTGACGCCTGTCAGGACGCTCTTGCCGAAACCTACCAGCCCTTAGCCTAACGACTATGCCTCAAAACCCCACGCCACCCCTGCCTATCTACATTGGAGGCGAAGTATTTCGAGAACTTCGCCAAGGCAATAGATATTATATTGATAAAACAAAATTTATTGAAGAACTGCTTAGACCAAATCAATCATTTGTATCATTAATCACTCGCCCTCGACGTTTTGGCAAAACTTTAACGATGACAACTCTGCAAGAGTTCTTTGACATCAGAAATGATAGCAAAAATCTCTTTGAAGGACTTGCAATTTCCAAAAATACAAATCTTTGCCACAAATGGATGAATAAATATACAACACTTTTTATTACATTTAAAGATGTTAAAAGACGTAACTTTGAGCTTTCTTGTGGGGAAATAGCAAACGTAATTCAAAGTATTTATAATGAACATTCGTACTTGCAAAAAAGCAGCCACCTCGATAATGACGATAAAAAAATATTATTAAAATTTAAAAATGAATCTTTATCAGAAATAGAGCTAAGCTCTTCCCTAAATGTATTATGCCGATTACTAGCCAAACATTATC
>JAGADH010000078.1 GCA_017613715.1 Desulfovibrio sp.
ATTCTTGTTTCTTATGCGGCCAAGGGACTGCTGCCATATCACGGTTTGGGTTCAGGCATAACCCGTGCCCTCCGCAGCTGGCCACATATCGACTTTGTAGATGACCACGAGAATTGCCTGTTTACGGCCGTAATCCGTCGCGTACCCATGCCTTTGCAGAAAATGTCGGTAAAAATGTCGGAAGAAATGTCGGAGAAAATTCTGACTATCCTGCAATCTGATCCGCAGCGCACCGCTTCGCAACTGGCGACGGCTCTGGGCGTAACACGAAGAACCATTGAACGCGCTATTGCCGCGCTGCGCAAGAAAGGGCGTCTGCTGCGCATCGGCCCGACTAAGGGCGGCAGATGGGAGGTTCTTTCATAAGATCAATCGCCGTGCTCGAAATGCTGAAAACCTTGCTTATAACGCGTAGAATCGGAAACGGTTTACTCGATTTTACCAGATTTGACTCCAGTTATACTCGGCATCAAAATGATTTTTCTTGAGCAAAGCCATGGCCATACCCAAGACTTTTGTTAGAGAATCCCCTTATAGCATCTGGCGCTTCTCACTCATGCCAAAGAAGTTCATATCGTCCGGGGGTTTGCCGTGGGTTGACAGTCTTCCTCGTGATTTCAGTATCAACAATATTGCACTTCATGCAGGATTACGTCCGAGAATGAACAAAAGTTCGTATTAACTTGACTGAAACTGAAATGTATGACATTTGTGATACTCTCAGATTTCACACGCCTCAGACTCTGACGCACATTTTTGAACTTTGGATTGCTCGGGAAAATCTCAAATTGAAAATAGAAAATTCATAAAAAATAGAGAAAACTTCTTCACTCCTCCCTATAACCAGGCAAAAAATCCCCTTGGAAGATACTTCTAAGGGGATTTTTTTTATTGAAGAGCGACCGCTTACACGGCCTTTTGTTCTTCGACGGGTTCGCTCAGCTGTTCTGTTTTGGGTTAAGCTTTTTCTTCTTGCGTGACGGGTGCTGTAGGAGCTTCCTGTGGTTTTGCATCATAACTTCCGAAGCCTCCCTCGCCACGGTCTGTTTCCGTAAGCTCCTGCACTTCCTGAAGCTCAATCTCAGGGCATGGCACAATCACGAGTTGACACACCCGATCACCTTCTTTGTAGGAACTCCCAACTTTGCCAGTTCGAAAAATGGCTTTGACCTCCCCTCGATAATCTGAATCAATCACGCCAACGCTGTTTGCAAGGGTGTGGGAGGTCTTGTGTTACGTCGATGCCCGTTTCGTGCTTTCCCAAAGCTTGTCTGCAGCACCGGCTTACAGGGTCCGGGATTGAGGAGGCGTCCCGGAGTGCGTCTTGAGCCTGACGGCAACGTAGTTCGGTTCTCACCTCACTCAGGCTGGACAAGTGACCCTTCGGACCTGGCTTTGCAAGCCTTGTCCGAAAGGCGCAAGGTAGTTGACTCCTTCCACACCAACGGTCAGAGCATTGACCTTTGTCACATCTCCCTGCTTCCCAAAGTTTTTTAAAAAGAGCACCCATGCCAAGCCCCTCTCACAAGGCTCCTTCCGCATGCATACGCTCTATGGCATGCCAAAAGGGGAGCCATCTTTGCGAAGCTGCGTGGTCGTAAGCCTCCCATGGAATGAAAGCAGCTCTGATGACAGAACGGTAGCAGCGCAGGCTATTTTTGCGGCAGGTATTTGTTGAGAGTCGCGATCAGGCCCTCTGCGTCAATTGGCTTGGCAACATGCTCATTCATGCCACTTTCAAAGGACTGAACCTTGTCATCCATCCTCGCATTGGAACTTAAGGCGATGATCGGCAGGGAGAAGACATCCTTTCTGTCAAGCGCCCGTATGGCCCGTGTTGCTTCATAGCCGTTCATGACCGGCATTTGAATATCCATGAGAATTGCCGAGTAATAGCCTTCAGGCTTATGGGCAACAGTCTCAACGGCGACGCAGCCGTCCGACACCGATTCCACCTCAAAACCGGATTCGCTAAGCACAGATTCGACCATCATACGGCTGAGTTCGATATCTTCCACCAAAAGAACGCGTCTCTTGTCGGATGTCTTGCGCAGCTTTGCCGAAGGCAAGGTATCAAAGGTTCCGTCCACAAGTTTCAGGGGCAGGGTCAAGGTAAAGGTGAAACCCTTGCCATTTTCCCGTGTGACCGTGGCATTGCCGCCGAGCATCTCCATGATGCGTTTGCTGCGCGTCAGGTCTATGTCTATTGGTTTCCTGGAGAGCGCTTTCGCAGCTCTGTCAGCGGTATCCGTGACAACAATTTCAAAATTGAAAAAGCCGGAATCCAAAGGACTCGTTTGCCGGATGGCGATGGCAACCTTGCCAGCACCGGGCGTCAGTTTCGCGGCATTGAAAAGAATATGCATCAGGGCACGCTGAAAACGAGGCGCATCCATAATCACATGCGTATCCCCGTCACCATGATTCACTGTAACCTCTATAGCCTTGGCCGCGAACTGGGGACGCAGCATATCCAGCGTATCACCCACGACAGTTACCAGGTCATTTGTTTCCATCTGGGGATGCACGACATCGGCACCATATTCGGAAAGTTCCAAAAGATCATTGCTGAAGGCCATAAGGACTTTCCCTGCCGAGGCGACTTTTTCCAGATGCTCTTTGAGAGCTGTGCTATCCTTCAGATCTCTCCTGGCCTGTTCGGTATAGCCGAGGATGGCATTGAGCGGAGTCTGGAGATCATGGGCAAGGTTGCCAATCAGGGTATTTTTGGCCTCATTGAGACGTTTTTCACAGAGCAGGGCAGCATCCTCAGCCAGCTTCTTGGCGGTTATGTCAAAAAGAAAGCCATAGTAGCTGCTTGTGTCGGGATCTGTGCACACGAGCTGCCCGTAATTCTCGACCCAGCGAATCTGTTCATCCTTTTGCCGGATGCGATAGACCACATGGAAGCGTTTGGCCTCGTTGGCAGCTATCTGCCGTTGAATTGACCCTTCAACAGCTTCTCGATCATCAGGATGCACCAGAGCATGAAAAGAACCGTTGACCTGCTTGAGGAACTCTTCGAAGCTTGCGCAACCGAACATGGCTATGGCAGCAGCATTGGCGTAGAGAATCTTTCCCTCTTCCTTCGCAGAATAGACAAAAAAACCACCCGGCATACGCTCGGTCAAGTCATCAAAGCTGTGCATAATTCTGTCCCTTTTTACACTTCAGACTCTCGTTACTGACTGCGTAGAGGCTGAAAGCAAGGCTTAAGCCACCTGCAGCACCTTGGCTATCTGGCCTTGCGCTTGCGCAGAGGCTCAGATCACAAGAGAGTCCCGAAAGAGAGTGCCTTCAAACGACGAAGACTCTTCAGACAAGAAACTTCCGCCTCAATACCTTCATCCAGTGCGGCTCGGGGCTGATCCAATGAGCTGGCATGCGCGCGCGGTACATGAAGCTTGGCGAAACAAAAAGGTTTCTGTCGAAAAATTCCGGCGGCGCGATCAGCCAGTTGATCCGCGCCAAAGGGGAATCCGGCTTGTATCCGCACCACCAAGGCTTTTCCGCCCGCCGCCCGTCCTTTTTTGTCCAGGAGGGGACGGGAAGACCCGATTTGCGCGCAAGCCAGGCCGTGCCTGCGGCAACGACGGCATCCCACGGTGTCTGGAAGAGCTCGGGCTCCTCGTTCAGCATGGCTTCTTTTTCGCTGTCTGATTCCGCAAGATAAAAGCTATCAAGCCATTCCCGCCAGAGGATCGAACGGCGTTCCGTATCCATTTCAGCAACAACAGCCTCTAATGATCTATTGCGGCGGCCAACCTGCATCACTCAGCTCCTTGAGAATGCCGTCAATTTTTGCCATCTGCTCCAGTGGAATATCCTTCCTGGGAAAATATTGCTTCACTATCTGATTGACAGTTTCAAGATCACGAATATTCAATACCTTCAATAATATTTTTACTGCATTCGCATCTTTTAAAGTTTCATCATCTCGTAAACAGAGGCATTTCATTGCCAGTAGGCATTTCGGCGATGGCGTCAGCACTTGCAGGGCCCCGTTTCCGAATGTCATTTCTGAAGAATAATCTTCATATTCTGAAGCAAAAATTTTTACCGCATCGTTCATCCAGTCAACATCAAGGTTGAGGCTTTCTCCCACAGCAAAAGCCGCCCTGCGGACAATGCTCTCCAGGCTCCGCAAATGCTCCGTAGCCATGCCATCAAAAGGAACCACTCGGTAATCAATGTCTTTTGAAAGATTACTAAGATCGCTGATAAACATCATGGCGCTGCCGCCATACAGGCAGATGTGGCATTGAATATTTTCTTCATCAAGGACTGCACCAAGACGGGCCAGCGCGTTACGAATAGTTTTTAGGTCAAGATCAGACATTTTCAATTTGCTTTTTTCTAATAGAACCAATTCAATATTTAAAGGTTATGCTCAAGTCAATTAACGATAAATTGTATATAAAATAGATAGTAATTAGCAGACTTCACATGAGATTTATAATATATTTTAGACTACAAGCATTATCTATAAAATCATGGCAAATAAAAAAAACAAGTAACCTCAAAAAATTTCTTGAGATACAATATTTCTCGTAGATTGAGCCAGCATCTCAACTCCACGAAGTCTAAGGCAAGGGAAGAACCTCTACTTTCTTCTCTTGCAGCCTCAAGCTCCTCTCCATAAAATCATTCAATTACGCTTGACATTATGAATTTGCCTCTTGAGGAAACATCTCATTTAAAAGCTTATCTCTATATTCATAATCTTCTGATATCCTCTTTATATCATCATTTCTATTTTCTCTAACTAGTTTGTTCAATAAAGAAGATATTTTATTTCTTTCATCTATTTTTGCTTCCTTGAGCTCATCACCATAAAATCTTTCAATTACACTTGACATTTCTTTTACGCCCTCCTCAGTGTTCTTCAATCTATTTTTAAGATTCGATGTCACAGGAAATTTTTCGTTATATTCGCCATCAACAGTGAACACCTGCATCAGCTGACCAACGTCATTGCTTGTATTTGAACACACAGCATTTACGTAAACTTCTTCATAGCCATTATAGACAACTCGTTTCGTCTCTCGGATAGTTCTTTCAATATGATAGACATTAAGATCATGGCCAAAAATATCAAGCTTAGCGATATAGACCATGCAGACATCTGGAACATTTTTAAACTTATCACCAGGATCTACAATATTCGCCGTAAGAACAGAACCGTTGTAACGAACTCTTCTTTGATGATCATCGTCAAATGGCTTCTGAACTTCAATGTCTATGACCCTCCCATCACCAAGTTTGCATTTTGCATCAAGAATGACAGACCTTCCCTGCAAATTCGTAACGTCACACTGCGGTGTATGGTCGATAACCTGCAATTTATAATCACCGAGAATAACTTGAAGAATTTCTTGGCAAAACTCTTTACTCTCAGCCATTTTTCTAAACATCAAATCATCAATAGGATTG
>JAGADH010000079.1 GCA_017613715.1 Desulfovibrio sp.
CAGCTGTGCCATTTGCCGTATTCTGGGAAAGCGATTTAAAGGCATCAGAGGCAGCCTGACCCACGCCATTGATGATGGTTGGCAAAAACGCAAACCATTTGCGATCTTTTGCCGCGGCGGTCGTCGTCTTATAACCTGAATAGAGATTCTTGCACATGCCGGTCAGATCGTTGCTGCAGAGCCCTGCTGCGCTAATGGCATTATCCGTGGTCCATGTTGAGGTATTGGGACTGCCGTCGGCAAAGCTTAAGCCAAGACCTGAGGCTGAAAGCAGGGATATGCCCTGCTTGTTATCGGTATCATTAAACGTGATCTGATTGCCGCCTGGGGTGCGGATGCCTGAAAAATTGACATTACCCTGACCGGTGATGGAGCCTGTGCCGCCATTGGCCAGGGCGCCGGTGATGACAGGGCGGTCGGGATTGCCGCCTAAAAAGGCCACAGTAACTTCTGTACCAGGCAGAAGGGGAAAACCAAGACCACTGTCCTTGCCCACCTGCGGCTGAGCCATACGGATCCAGCAGGAGGCATTGCCGGCAGAGCGACCTGAGATATCAAAAGGAAAGAGAATCTTATAGCGGCCAAAGCTGTCCATTTCCGCTCTGGCACCTGATCCGGCACCATCCACAAATGCGCGGATCACGCCGGAAATTTTGGCTCGTGAGGCTTTCCTGGCAGGTCGGTAGGGCACGTCGGATGCAATGCAGGAGAAGGTGTTGCGGTAGAAGAGGTGTTCACGCTTCTCGCGCAGGGGGATGCCAAGGCCCAGTGTCAGGAAACTTTCTTGAGAGCCCTGATGGCTGATCTCCGTGACCAGGTAGTCGCGGTTGAACTTGTCGTTGTAATGTGCCTCAAGAGTGAAAACCACACCAGGTCGCAGGCAGGGTACAGAGCCGGCACCGCTGAAGACCCGGCTTCGGCAGACGAGTTCTTCGGCACGGATCTTGGCGATGCGTGTGGCCTCGTCATCGCTTTCCACGTTTTCGTCGGTCAGATGGACATCACCCAGGCCATCGCTTGCCACATCGGCGGAGCCCAAGACGACTTTTTCAGGATTCTTCCAGTCAAAGGTGCGTACCACCACACGTTTGGGCAGTGGCGTCTGGGCCAGAGTGAAGTCGATGAGCACTTCCTCCCGATGATTGCCCTCAAGGCCTGATGTGGGGGAATAGGTGACCCTGACGCTGGAAGTTGCGTGGGATTGCGGAGTATCGGCAAAGATGATGCGATCACTGTTCTCGGCAAAGTAAAAATACGCGCCCTGTTCTTCCATGCGCCAGAGAATGTACTCATAGATGCTTTCCCCATACTGCATGGCGAATTCCTGGGCCGGATAATCCTGACGCGTGAAGCGGAATTCATGCGGAAGGCGGAAGAACTGTTCCCCGTTGACAAGCTCCTCGGCAACTTGTTGAACGGTTTTATTCAGAAAAATTGCGCTTTGCACCACTTGGGTGAATTTCCAGAAGGCAGGTCTGAGTTCCACTTTGTAATAGGCGTAACCATTGAACATGCCCCCCTGTTCCACCCGGGACAAATAGCCATGAAAGACGGCGTCTTTGCCATTGTCACGGTGAATGCTGAAAACTGCCGGCGCATTGAGGAGTTTGTCCGTGTCTATGGCGGCATCTTTGCTCACAAGCTCAATGTCAAAGCAAAAGAGCGTGTTCAAGCCTTCTGTGCCTTGGAAATTTGTCACATAAAAGGTTTCAGGCTCGAAAGCCTGGGAAGCAAAGTGAAAGAGTTCGCGGTAGTTCGTCTCAGACATAGTTCTGCCTTTGCTGAGCGCAGATGGTCAGGTTAACGCATGTTCCTAGAAGGAGACCGCCTGGCCCCAGAAAACCCGAACAGGCATCAGAGTTTCGGCTTCTCCCAGATAAAAGCCCATGGCGGAATTCTGGCCAAGAATGTTGGGCGTTTGGGGGGCTGCCATGGGGTGCAGACAAAGTTCAAAGTCAAGCGGAGCATCGAGAAAATGGCGGATAGCCCTGGCTACAAGTCTGTGGCCGGGGTTTTCCGGCAAAAAGAAGCGCATTGACGACTCTTCCACTTGTTCAAGATGCACGCGGAATTTGCCTGTGCTGTCACGCAGGCACATCCCGAGCATGGTATCGCGACCAAGACTGGCATTACTCTCTCCCAGCCTGCAGCGCTGATCCATGGGAATGGGGGCAAGCCGTTCAATGCACTGTTCCACGCGTATATCATTTCTGCTCAGTATGTAGCTCAAAAAACGCTCCAGCTGTGCGGCTGAGCGCGTACGATGGGCAAAGATTTCCGTGAGCAGAACCTTGGGCAGGCCATGGTTCTGTCTGAACGCTTCCGTTTGCCCTGCGAGACAGGCTTGCAGGTGCAGAAAGCCCCTGTTTTCATCTTCCAGCGAACGCCGCTCAAGTCGATTCTGGCTACTTGCCGCATAGCGCAGGTGCGAGAGGTGATTGTTCAGAATATCGAGAAAATCACGCGACACACTCTGATCATGCCGGGCTTCTTCAAGCAGCTCTTCGGTATAGAGTGTGGGCAGAGGGCCCATGGTACTGTAAAGACCAAAATTAGTGGCTGTAATCCGATATTTTGGCTGACCTTCCTGGATTTCAAGAGCAGTGATTTCCGTGGAGGGAAAGGCCAGAGAAAGCCATGAGCGGATGCTGATATTATCTCGGATATAGCGGCGTAACTGCTCCGGACCCTGGGCGTGCAGAAAGCCCAAAAGACGCAGTAATTGCCCTAACGTGAAGGACTTTGGTTCGGAACAGATTCTGGTTTTCAGATCAGCTGTTTCTCGCCCAGTCGCGGTGGCCATTGGTGATGCTCCCCGCTGCCCGCAAGTGTAAGATGCAGGCGCGAATAGGTGTTGAGGTTGGCGTATTGGGCAAAAAAGCGTTCAAGGGCATTGGCAAAGAGATACAGGTCGCCTTTGGAGACAAAACCCGCAGGATCAAGCGTGAGGTTGAGGAGGCGTCCGCGTAAAAGGCGACCGCCAAAAAGACGTTCCTCATTTTTGGAAGAAAAGCCGGTTACGGCCTGTACGCGCCGTTCATTGGCAAAGGCCAGTTCAGGAGCCACTTTCTTGTCAGGCAGATAGAGTTCCAGAAGTGAGCGCAGAGCCTCGGTTGAGGCGAGAGAGAGCAGATTGGCGTTCATATGGGATAAAAAGCGCCATTGCAGACTTTCATCAAGATG
>JAGADH010000080.1 GCA_017613715.1 Desulfovibrio sp.
CTGTGAAATCGCTTTAGAAAAAGGCTTTTGTGATGGCGACGTACATTTTTACTCCCACAATAGGGCTCGCCACGAGCCCGCCGAAATCGGCTCTCTCACGACTGTGAAATCTGAGCCGGGGGATTGTCTCTCCCTGAAGGACGAGATTTGAGGGAAATGATGTACAGTTTTTCTGCCTTTGTCAATGCTTGACTTCCCCAAGGAAAACATAGCAAATATCATGCCAGTAAAGTATGATTTTCTTCCTTGAGGCTTGGCAAGAGGATCAGCGAGAAATCGTCACTCTTAATTGACGGATTCTTTGAGCTGCTTGCCAGCGTGGAATTTGACAACTTTGCAGGCCGGAATGGTCAGGGGTTCACCGGTCTGAGGATTGCGTCCCTGGCGTTCTTTCCGTTCGGAGACCGTGAAGGTTCCGAAATTGGCCAGAGCCAGACGCTCTTCGCTGCGCAGGGTATCGCTGACGACTTCTACAAAAGAATTGAGGACTTTTTCTGCAACAGCTTTGGTCAAACCGGTTTTGTTGGCAATTTTCTCGACGAATTCGGCTTTTGTCATGAGCTCGATCAGCGCAATGGCCCGTAAACGGGTAGGAAACGCTGCCTCCGATGTTTTCCTGGTTGTGCCCTGCCTGCAGGCAGGAACTGGTGATTAAAACATAAGAATCTGCATACCGCCGCTACATGATGCACTGCAATCAGATGCAAGGGCACAATCAGAGGAGGAAGAGAAAAGAAGGAAGCCCGGTGCTGTGCAGCGCGAGAATTCAGGAGGGAAAGAGGATCAAAAATCTTGATGAATACGACAACGAGAGGAGATTTAGCCCATTCCTTCAGGTCCTGTCAATACATGGGCGAAAAAAGCCGCGAGTTGATGGAAGCTTTTGACGGGCAAGGTCTCGGGGCGGCAGCTTGGGGTATGCCCAAGCTTGGCAAGCAGAGCAGAGCAATCGGGGAGTTGTGCGCTGCGCAGAATATGCCCCAGCTGTTTGCGGCGTTTTTGGAAGCAGAGTTTGAGCAGGGCCTTCAGGGGAGTCGAGAGCCCGGGATCAAGGCGTTCGGCAAGTGGGGAAAACGTCACGACGGCTGAGTCCACCTTGGGGGGAGGTGTAAAGTTGCCGGGCTTGACGGTAAAGGCCAGATTGGTGTGCATAAAGCTCTGCACCCAGACGGAGAGGGTGCCATAGCTTTTCTGGCCAGGTTTGGCGCAGAGCCGTTCGGCCACTTCCTTTTGCACCATGAAGACAGCCTGTTTGAGATCCGTAACGTCCTGGACAATGGTCCAGATCAGCGGTGAGGCAATATTGTACGGGAGATTGCCGACAATGCTGAACTTCTGGCCGGAAAGACGGCTGAAGTCAAAGGTCAGGGCATCCTGCAGAAGGCAGCATGTGGATGTTTGTGCTGCTTTCTGGCGTTCTTTGGCCCAGTAGGTATCTTTTTCCAGCAGCACAAGGAGGCTGTGGGGACAGCGTTCCAGATGGACCGTGAGAGCGCCTGCGCCTGGTCCGATTTCCAGAATCTGATCGGCCGGGGTCAAAGCGAGCAGTTGGCAGATGCGCTGACAGATGGCCGCATTGTGCAGAAAATTCTGACCAAGGGCCTTTTTCAGCTTGGGTTGAGCCTCGGGCTGAGCAAAGGGAGCGTGACGCATGCTCTTACAGGCTGCTGTTGGGGGCTGGCGCAAAACGCCTGGGTCGCATCACAAGGTGACAGCGTCCGCCCGTGGCCGAACGCAGGCGAGTGGGAAAGTTTTTGAGCTGTTCCAGGGCCGCTTCGGCCACAATGCGTTTTCTCGCCTCACGCAGGCTTGAGCCTTGGCCCAGATCCTTAACGCCCTGGATGCGAGCGTCAAAGCTTTGCAAAAGATGAAGAGCCGCGCCCAGGCAGCTTTCCGGCGCTATGAGCTCAAGCTGCATCCAGGGCGAGAGCAGAATGGGGCCTGCCTCCTCGATGGCTTTGTTCAAAGCTTCGCAGGCAGCTTTGGAGAGTGCCTCCGGGCAGCGCCTTTTTTCTGGACCAATGGCCAGAATCTCCACGCCAATGCCGGCACAGGGCCAGCCAGCCAGTACACCACGTGTCAAAACCGCCTCCAGGGCAGTCTGCAGGGCCAGGCGTTCGTCCTCTTGCGCCTGGCAGGCAGCGGCGATGCGTATCTGCACGGTCATGCTCCAGGCCAGCGGCGCAACACTCAGGCGCACACTTCCAAGCCCGGCACTCAGCTCACAGCTTACTTCAGCCTCGGCCTTATGCAGGATGGTCTCCTTATGCAGTACCAGCGGCGCCTGTGCCCTGATCGTCAGGCCAAATTCGCGCCGCAGCCGTTCGCGCAGAATCTCCAGATGCAGCTCGCCCAGTCCGGAAACAAGATAGGTGCCTGTGGCGCTGTCACGGGCAATTTCAAGGCTTGGGTCTTCATCGGCAATGCGCTTGAGCGCCTCTCCCAGAGGCGCGTAATCGGCTTCAAGGTAGGGCTCTAGGCTTTGACTGAGAACCGTCGGATATTTCGTCGGGATTCTGGCCGATACAACCTGATTCTGTAAGAGTATGTCTCCGGCCTTGGGCGCCAGACCTGTGATGGCCACAATGTCGCCGGCCGAGGCCTCATCAAGATCGAGAAAGCGATCGGCATCAGGTCTGAAGAGCTCGATGGCAAGAGGCTCAGTCGTGTCAGAGCCGGCCAGCTGTGCGTGCCTTGAGAGCTTTCCCTGCAAAAGGCGCAACAAGGCAAAGCGTTGCTCGCCGTGCCAGACGATCTTGAAGACCTGGGCTTTCAGGGGAAGAGAGAGGGCTTCTGGTGCAATACTGGGTGCCGGCAAAAGCGTGCGCATGGCATTGAGCAATTCGGCTATACCGAGATTATGGAGCGCACTGCCCACGCAGACCGGCACCAGTTTGCGGGCCTTTGTGGCCCGGGCAAGAGCGTTGATGACGTTCTTGTCGCTGAAGCTGCCTTCAAGCCAATGTGCCAGAAAGCGCTCGTCGGCATCAGCCAGACGTTCCAGAAGCTCTTCGCGCAATTGTTGAACTTCCTGGTCGGAGCTCTCTTCTGAAGTCGGCAGAAGGGGCATGACGCCAGCTAGCCTAGGCGCTTCACCCTCAGCGTCCTGGGCAAAGAGCGGCAGCGTGAGCAGTACAGTTTGGGCTCCAAGACGCGTGGACAGTTCAGTTAAAACCTCTTGAAAACTGCCTTCGCTGCGGTCACATTTATTAATGAAGACCAGGCGGGGCAGAGCAAGGGTATCAAGGCTTTGCCAGACAGCTTCGGTCTGGGCCTCAACGCCGTCCACAGCCGAGACAATGACAATGGCCGCATCCACAGCACTCAGGCTGCGTTCCACCTCACCGGAAAAATCAACGTGACCCGGTGTATCCACAAGATTGAAGCGTACGTCCTGCCATGAGCAGGAGATGGCTGCAGCTGAAATGCTGATGCCGCGTTTCTGCTCCTCCGGCAGAAAGTCCATGACCGCTGAGCCGGCATCCACATTGCCCATGACGGAAATGGCCTGGCAATGAAAGAGCAGGCGCTCGCAAAGGGTGGTCTTGCCGGCATCCACATGGGCTGCCAGGGCGATATTGCGTAGATTTCCGCAGGTATCCATAACGTCTCTTCCAGGCTTGCACAACGCCTTTTCTGTCATTGATGCGTGAGCCTGATTTTACTTGGTTTTGTCAATACTTGGATTTTTTGATGGGCTCTTGGCAGAGGTTTCTGATTGTGTCGACTGCACTCCACGGCCCGATACTTCACGCATATAGCTCAAGCAATGCCGGAAAACAAGCGAGCTTGAGAGTGTTTATCCAACGCGCCGTAAAACCCAGTCCGGAAGGCACGGGGGAGGTACGGCGCCTTGGACTGCTCTCTCTTGGCAAGAATCTCCCAGGCTATACGTGCAAGCTTGTTTATAAGCGCAACCTTTGCCTTGAACCTGTCTACTTTGTCCATGCGACGTGTCAGCCAGATTTCAAGCCCATCGGCTTTCTTCAAATGGTGCCCGTCTTCACTATTTTTGCGACCCGTAAGTCCACACATAGAGCGTTCGCAGCCATCATGAGCAGTGTTCTGATACGCTGATGGCCTTTTTTGATAATGCCAAGCAGGTTTGCTTTCCGCCGGATGAGTGTTCATCAGAGATGCCCGTGGCTCTCTGACAGATGGCCGAAGGAAGCTTTGAGAAGATCCGTGGGCAAGAACGTGAGCGGAAGCTTGAACAGACGGAAGAGCAGGGTCAGAAGAAAGGGAGGGGAAGATAGTATTGGGAAAGAGAAAAAGACGGTTTTTTGTCCTTTCAGGTAGGAAGACTCATGCCACTGATTGATGGTTCCAAAAAAGTTCTGCGTTAACTCAGGGCTCTGATCAAAGAGGCCGTTTTAGCCAAGAAAAAACTCTGTATGGGTGCACACAAACAGGCTACCATTGCCCAAGCTCCGAAAACTCCCAGCAGAGCTTGATTATGATAATACTTTAATGTTGTCAAGTTTAATTAGAATTTGGTCGTCCTTGTTATTTATGAGTATCCTGTTGATTTGTTGGCTTTAACTATTTATTTTCATTGCATCTATGTAAATTATCTAATAAAGATTTTAAATTTTTTTCGATACTATAAAATGTGTCTTGCTTACTAAATTCCTTGTAGCCACCATGAATAATTTTGCTATTTTTTGATAAACCTTTACTTGTAATATTAATATTTGTAATTAAACGAAAACCTTCAATATCGATTAGTAATGAATATGTAAATTCTTTATTGCTTGAAACTTTATTGATGTAATCAGTTATAATTTCCCAATTATTGTCAATGACTTCTTTTGCTAACAATTCTATATCTGAAGAAATTTCTTTCTTTTTAGTCTTGAATATATTGAGGCTTGCAAGTTCTTCGTTTGATTTAATTAAATTGTTTGCGATAAAATTAAAAATATCTTTATTCTTATTTTGATAGTAGTCTTTTAGTTTTAAATTGAATTCATTTAAGCTTTGAAAGTCTATAAAAAAGATTCCAATGTCATTTTTAATCAAGGCGACATTGCACAAAAAATTAGTAGATCTCTTATTTCCATCAAAAAATGGCTGCATTCTTGATAATTTGCAAAAAACTTCTGGAATGATTTTTTTAAAATTATCTTTATTTATATTGTTTAGATTGTCAATTTCTTTAACTATTTCATCTTCTTTATAAACACCAATTTGTTCTTTGATACAACCAATAGTGGTTGGAATATCTCTCAATTTACCCACAAATAAAGCTTGCTCATTTGCAAGAATGGCATTAAGCTTTATGTATAAATCCAAGTTAATACTAATTTTATTGTAATCAATAGATTCCAAAAAGTCTAAAGCATTTATTACATTTCTTAAAACAATAGAATCCTCTTCATCAACTTCAAAAACTTTTTTATTTTCACTATTAATTAAATCTGAAGTATCAATAGCGTCTAAATGAATCCCTTCAAGAAGAAATGCAGATTGAGCAAGAAAAATTTTACTAGAATTACGTAAATGTTTAACTGTATCCATATATTACTCTTGGCTTCCTAATGGATTTTTCTTTTTTGTAAAATTATTAATAAACACATTAATATTTATTTTGTTATCTTTAAAATTTTGTATATTATCATCAAGAGAA
>JAGADH010000081.1 GCA_017613715.1 Desulfovibrio sp.
GCTTTAGAGGCTCTGTCGACGACATTGTGGATGACACCCTGGCTGATGGTCAGCCGAAAATGTCATTCAGCAGCTTCTGTACCTGCCTTCCTGGCAGACCAGCTTCACTCAAGAGAAATATATGCTGAAAGCCGGCTTCCGTAGCTCGTTGGATACTCCTGATGGGATAGACCCGCCCTTGACGACCTTGTGACAGTTCGAACACCATAAGCATGCTTAACCAGATTCTCGTCCTTTTGCGGAAAGAACTCCTGATGATCTTAAAGGATCGTCGCAGTCGCATCATTCTCGTCATGCCCATTTTGGTGCAGACCATCCTCTTTGGCTACGTCGACACCTACGACCTCAACTGCGTGGAATACGCTCTGCTTGACGAAGATCACAGCCAAAGCTCCCGCCTTTTGATCAATGCCTTTGACGGGAATGCCATTTTCGTGCGCACCCAGACGCTGCAGAACAGTACACAAATCGCTGAGATCCTCGATGAAAAACGCGCACTGATGGTTGTGCACATTCAATCCGGTTTTGAACGCTTGCTGATTCTCAAAAAAACAGCGCCCGTACAAATCCTCATTGACGGGCGCAACAGCAATGTCGCAGCAACAGCAGCCGCTTATGGACAAAATATTGTCAATCGTTTCAACAGCAGTCGCCAGAACCTGGGGAAAAGCCAGGCTTTGATCACTATAGAAAGCCGCTCATGGTACAATCCTAATCTCGAAACCCGCTGGGGCATTCTGCCGGCTCTCACCGCGCTTTTGGCCGTAATCCAGGTTCTGAGCATTGCCGGCCAGTCCATTGCCCGCGAAAAAGAACAGGGAACCTTTGATCAACTTCTGGTCACGCCTCTGAGCCCGAGTGCCATTCTTCTGGGCAAGACCTTGCCGCCAGTACTTGTAGGGCTTGTGCAGTCAGGCCTTGTCTTCTTGGCTGCCCGCCTGATTTTTCAGATTCCCTTTGCCGGATCCTATCTGCTCCTCGTGCTTGCCCTGCTCGTCTTCAATTTTGCCGTTGTGGGCATTGGCCTCTGTGTCTCTGCCTTTTCGCAGAATATGCAGCAGGCCATGTTCTACAATTTCACTCTGCTCATGCCCATGATCCTGCTTTCGGGCTTCGCCACCCCCATTGCTTCCATGCCGCAGGCCTTTCAAATTGCGACCCTGGCCAATCCCGTACGCTACGGCGTGGAACTGGCGCAGCGCATTTATCTTGAAGACGCCCAATTTTCCCAGATCCTTCCCCTACTCTGGCCTCTGGCCGTCATGGCCGTTCTCACTCTGAGCTGTGCAGCCCATCTCTTCAAGGCTAAGCTCTAAAAAGGCCGGGGAAATCGCTCATAGGTTGCAAAGATTCTGAGCCTAAGTTTGCTAGACTGGCTCGTTATCAGCGAACTGGCTTTAGCCCCTTGACACGCTTGGCAAATGACTGCTTCAGCTCATTGCGCTCACTCAGACAGTCTTCCCAATTGACATGTATGGCATTGCTCAAAAGCTTCGCAGAGTCTACGGAGTCGTAAGGGATAGCCGGCGGGTTCTTGAGCACTGAATGCATCCAGCCTTTAACGATGGTGCTTTGCCCTTCAGAAGACAAGAAAAAATCGGTCAATTCGTCGCAAATTCTGGCATTGCCATGGGCGCTCCACTCATCACTGATAGTCATGATGGGCGAAGGAATGGGCACAATGCCATCCTCGGGATAGATGACTTCAAGCGCGCTTTTTTCCTGCTGGCGCTTTTTGAGAATAGATTCCTCAAGGATCATGATTTCACGGCACTCACCGCTTTCAAGCTTAGCCAAGGCAACAGAAGCGGGCTCAACCATGACGCGGTTGCGCGCCAGAAGATCAAAGTAGCGATAACCATAGGTCTTTTTCAGGGCTGAGACGGCCACAAGAGCCGTACCGGCAGTCATGGGGTCGGGCATGGCAATACTCCCCTGCAGAGCAGGATTGCCGGCAAAGTCCTTAAAGGTCGTGGAAAGATCCTCTTTTTGATATTTCTCCGGATTATAGGCCAAAACCATGTTCAGCATACGCACCGGATACCAGTAGCCTTCGCGGTCGTATTCCAGGGCCAGGTTTTTGGCTGCATTGGCAAGATAGGGATGCAATAGCCCGTCGGCCTTCAATTCAAGCGCATAGGAGGGATCGGCGAGCATCAGCATGTCGCAGCCGAGTTTATTCTCTTCGCGTTCTGCCGCGATCTTGGCCTGGAGCGTGCCTGTGCCTCCGTAGAAAAATTCCACATCATAGTCCGGAAATTTCTTCCGCAAGACTTTGCTCATGTCCTCAATGACATCCTCATACATCGAGGTGTAGATCACAACTTTGGGCTTTTCCGAAGCTAGACTGCGACTAAAGCAAAAAAGGCTCAAACCAAGGAAAAGAAAACAGAGTATCTTTTTCATCGAAACTTCGGCAGAAAATCCTGCACAACGACAGGAAGAAATGCCGCCTCCCTTTATTCCTGCATTGTTTCATAAGTCATGCCCTTTGGCCCAGGCTCCCCAGCTCACAAAGGTGATACCCGGGAGCATTCCGAAGCGTTACGACTTCGGTCATTGACGGACGCGGGGCTGCCTTGCGTCTTTGTCCCCGATCAGTAACAATCCTCACAGCTTCAGGCGTCCCGTTTGCCTAAGGGAGATCCAACATGTTCCATTCAAGCCTCATTCTGGCCAGCATTCTGCCTCTGATGCTCTGTGGCGAAGTCAAAGCCGCGGACGAACTGGCTCGTCCTATCAGCTACGCAGCCTATCACTCCGAATGGGGGGAAAAACTGACGCCCCCCTGGGCTCGCAGCATCCACCTTGAGCTCAAAAAAGGCAGCATGAACGTCAGCCTGAGCGGTAACATGCCCCATCTCTATTACTCAGGCCCCGTGGATGAAAGGACCTTCAACGAAATAGCCAAACTCCTCTGCTCCATGGACGCAGCCGCCTGGACCGGCTCGACCGGTGACGAAGACAAAGGCCAACGCCGAAAGGACCGCTGCGAGTGGAGCGTCTGTATCGCTGTCCAGGAGCCAAACTTCCAGCAAAGCAAGGTCTACGGCTCAGACAAAGGCAAAGACACGCCGCGCCTTGCGGCTGAAGCAAAACTCTGCGACTACCTGAGAAAGAAACTGCCCGAGCTCTACGCCTCAGAACCCAAGCAGTTAGCCCAACTCTACTTGAGTGACAAGCCCAAAGGCGGCTACTGGTCCGTCCATTCCAGGGACGGCCGCATCAGCGTCTGTGTCATCACCCGTGAGCAGCCTAAGACCGAATTCTATGCTGATCCCAAACTGCTTGATGATCTCCTCTCCCTGCTGAAGAAGAGCGGAGCCGAGGCCTGGCACGGTTTTGGCCATGGCCGTTACGAGCCAGGCAAGATGCCCATCTGCCTTGAGCTCAGCTTCAATACACGGCAGCCTCTGCTCGTGCAGGCCGAACCGGAAAGCATGCCCAAAGGTTTTGCTGAATTCTGCACGGCACTCACAAGTCAGCTCAACGCCCTGGCACTACGCTGGCAAAAGAGCGGGGACTTGCCGTCTGGCGGCATCAAACGTATGCAATTCGGGGAGAACGGCATGCGCATGCAGCCTCACTACGAGTTCTACCGACGCCTGGACGACGAAGGGGCAAGAGCGCATATCATGCGCGTCTGGAATGACAAAGTCTACAGTGATAAGGCCCTGAGCCCGGCTGAGGAAGAGGAACTGGCAAAAATCCTGCGCGGCCTCTCCGCCTGGGACGGCTTTGATGGCAATGCGCGCGACGTACTGGACGCACCGGGTTTTTCCCTGAGCGTCGAGTTCGCCGATGGCAAACAGATCAACGCCAGAGGCTACGGCAAGTCACCTCAGGGTTACCGGGAAGGCCGGGACCAGATCCTGGACTTTTTTGAAAAACGACTGCCCAAGTAAAGGCGGACAAGATCCCCGGTAGCGAATGCGTGCACGTGTTTACGCCGCATCACGTATCTGCGCGGAAATCCGTTCCTGTGCACGCGGTCCTCTGATGCGACCTCCCGCGCTGTCTGATTCCGTGCGCGGCATCTACCAGCCGTTGCCGCCCGCTGGTACGGCGAAATCCGTTTCGAACATTCCCTGGCAGACTGCTGCTCAAGCTTGCAGTGTCCGGAACGTGAGGAAAAAACCTGAGTGCGTCCTGAACCTGACGGCAACGCAGTTTGGTCGATCCATCCTCTTTCCTTCTGGCGGGTCAAATCCCAAAGGCACGGGATAACTGAAAGAGCCTGGGCAAAGGATTTAAGGCTAGTCCTGCTTCGCAAAAAAATTGGCAAGCAACGAGCCTGAAAGATTATGCCAAACACTGAAAAGCGCACCAGGAATAGCTGCTGCAGCACCAAAATAGATCATCGCCAGCGATGCCGCCAAGCCTGAATTCTGCATGCCGACTTCAATGGTAATGGCCTTGACTTTAGGCCTCTCAAGCCTCGCCATGCGGCTCACAAGATAGCCCAGGGCAAAGCCTGTCAGGTTATGCAGCACGACAACCACAGCGATAACAAGGCCGATAGAAGCAATTTTATCAGCATTCACCGCCATGACGCCACCAATGATCAGGCTGATCACAACAATGGAAAAGGTCGGTAAGCAGACCGAAATTTTCTGGATAAGCCTCTGCAAAAACGTATTGACAATAATGCCCAGGAGGATGGGAAAAAGCACAACCTGACAGATGGAAAACATCATGGAAAAGAATGGCACTGCGATCGTTTCGCCTGATATACAGAGCATGAGCAGAGGCGTAATGACGGGCGACAAAAGCGTTGTGATCATGGTGATGGTCACGGAAAGCGCAATATCGCCCTTGGCCAGATAGGTGATGACATTGGAGGCTGTGCCGCCAGGACAACACCCCACAAGCAAGACGCCAAGGGCTATATCCGTGGGCAAAGCAAAAATCCGCACCAGCACAAAAGCGATCAAGGGCATCAGGGCATACTGCGCCAGACAGCCAAGCAGGACATCGCGGGGACGCTGAAAAATCAGCTGAAAATCGACAAATCTGAGCATGGTGCCCATACCGAACATGACCATGCCGAGCAGGATAGTGATCCTGGGCGCAACCCAGGTAAAGGCGGAGGGAAAAATCAAGGCCAGAGCCGAAACAAGCAGCACCAAAAAAGGCATCTGTTTGCTCACAAAGGAGTTCAGACAAGCCAGTGACATACTGATTCCTTAGACTGAGTCATCTGCATCTGCTTAAGTGCGTATGGTATTGCCAAAATTTCCGCCAAAAAAGGAGACCACAACTTCGTGTTGTGGTCTTCAAGCTTTAGCCCTGACACAAGCTACTGCAGCAAGGCCAACAGTTCTTCTTCCGACAGTGTGGCCGAGGTCACGGCCTCTTCGCTGCCTTCCAGGAAATCTGCAGCAAGATCACGCTTGCGCGCATGCAGACTGAGGATCTTTTCTTCAACACTGTGTGCCATCACCAGACGGTAAACGGTAACGGTATTTTTCTGGCCAATACGGTGAGCACGGTCTGTGGCCTGATCCTCCACAGCAGGATTCCACCACGGATCAAGATGCACCACATAATCGGCAGCTGTCAGATTCAAACCCTGACCGCCTGCCTTGAGACTGATCAAAAAGGCATCGCCCTCGCCCCGCTGGAAAGCGGCCACGCTCTGCCGGCGTCGTTCTTCAGGCGTAGAGCCGTCAAGGTACTGATAGGGGATCTTGGCTTTATCAAGTTCTGCCCGCACCAGCGCCAGATGCCCGGTAAACTGGCTGAAAACCAGAAGTCTGTGCCCACCGGAACGGGCTTCTTCAAGCAGTTCCAGAAAGCGCACAAGCTTTGAGGAAACCGGTTCAACAAATTTTGCGCCCTGCGGATCGGCAAGACTGGCATGACAGCAGGCTCTGCGCAGACGGGTGAGCTCGGCCAGAATACTGAAACGCTTCTGGCCACTGGCCTGCGGTCCTTCGCTGACATGCTTCAGCGCATTTCTGCGAATGGACTCGTAGAACTCGGCTTCCTTTTTCGTCGGTTCAATAATGATGGTCTGTTCGGTCAGATCAGGCAGATCGTCGAGTACCTGACTCTTCAAACGCCGCAGAATAAAGGGACGAATGAGCATCTTAAGGGCAGCAGCCGAAGCACCGCCTTCAGAGGCATTGCCAAAACGCCGGTGAAAATCCTGAAGACTGCCCAGAAGACCGGGATTGATGATATTGAAGACGCTCCACAAATCTTCCAGATGATTTTCAATGGGCGTTCCGGTCAGAGCCAGGGGGAAATGTGCGCTGATGGTATGAGCGGCACGCGAACGCTGCGTTGCGCTGTTTTTCAGGGCCTGGGCCTCATCAAAGACCACCATCTGCCATTGCTGGGTTGAGAGAATCTCGGATTCCCTGGGCAAAAGGCCATAACCTGTGACCAAGACCATGCCCTTTTCCATGCTCTCGACCATCTGCTTGCGGTCTTCGGCATCACGCAGACGAACCACCTGCAGCGACGGCGCAAAGCGGTGCAATTCATCAACCCAGTTGGGGCAGACGGAGGTCGGCGCAATAATCAGACAGGGTCCTTTCTGAGCCTCTCTGAGCATCACGGCAATGGCCTGAATGGTCTTGCCAAGGCCCATGTCGTCGGCAAGACAGCCGCCGACGCCCCATTCAGAAAGCCGGCAGAGCCAGACAAAACCCGTCATCTGATAGGGTCTGAGCTCGGCCTGCAGCGTCGCCGGCAATTCAGGCTTGAGCTCAAAGGCGGTACGCATCTTGGAGACCATCTCGTTCCAGTTGACGTCGCTGTCATGCTCCATGCCCTCACAGAGATCATCAACCAGGGCACCGGCCAGGGGATGGACCTGCCGTTCCTTGCCGGCACGCCGTGACGTGAAAAGCCGCAAACGTTCAAGACTGCGTCGGACATCGTCAGAAAGCTGGAGAAAATCACCGTTTTTCAGTTCCACAAAACGGCTCTTGCCATTGGTGCGTTCGAGCAGTTCCGAGAGCTCGAGCACCTTGAGCTCATTGACCTTGACCTCACCTGAAAGCGAGAACCAGTCGCCCTTCTGACGCGTATGCAGGGCAATCTGATTGGACTTGACCTTGCCGAGCAGCTTGAATTTTTCGCCTTCAGGCCATTCAATACTGATAGGTACCTCGCAAGCCTTGAGCTCGCAAATCAGTTCAAAAAAATGCTCCAGATCGTCGGCAGCCCAACTTAAGGTCTCGTCAATGGCTGAAAGACTCGGACAACTGGTGATGAGCCGATGGCTCAGTTCGATTTCCTTGTCCAGCTCGCGCACAATGGTCACGGTTCTGCCATTGAGCACCTGCAGAACATCAGCCTTGCCTTCGCCAGGGATAAAGAGCGTGCCCTCTTTGTTCTCCCCGGCAGGCCTGACCCTGATCTGCGCCAGAAAGAGATTGCCCTGCTGCCAGAGCTGCACCACGGGTTCGGGATGACCTGGCAGACGCGGCGTTTTAGCCTGGACATCCAGATCGAGATCCTTGACGTTGCGCAAGACATCGAGAAAGGTGGGCAGCTCCGTGGTCGGCATGATCATGCCGTTATCACCGAGGATCTCATCAAGGGCCTTCAGGGTCCGCGTAAAGCAATAGACCACCCATTTGCCAGGTTCTTCTTCATCAAGACAGATATCCCCGTGCTCAGGTCGACAATTGAGACTGATCTGGCACTGGGAATGCTCATCCTTGATACTGAGCATGACCTTGCGGCGCTCAAGTGTCAGCGGCTCACGCGTTTCATGGTCAAAGATCAGGGGATGGCCGGCAAGCTGAGGTATGCCCCGGGAGCTGTTGAAAAACAGATCTCCATGGCCGAGAAACGAAAAAACGCTGTCAAAGGCGCTGAAGATCTCCCGGTCCTGTTCAGTAATCCAGACTTGTTTCGGATCCCTGATTTGACTCCAGGGAAGTTGTTTGCCTTGTGACCATCGGCCACCAGAAAGCATGACCTGAACATAGGGTACAATAAAATAGCTATCAAATCTGGCCAACCAGACAAGACGGCGTTTTTTTTCACCAGCTTCAGGCTGACCAAAAATGCGTTTCAAATTGCTCAACTGCTTTTCCCAAAGGGGAGTACCGCGCGCCAGATCAATCCAGGGAATGTACTCAACATCCTGATTGGGAAGATCAGTGTAGTTCACTTCACGCAAAATATCGTTCAAAATATTAAAGGCTACAGGGCATGCGCTCAAAGCATTGCGCAGCTCTAAACAGTCCATCTGCCAGCCATCTTTCTTGGCGGCCAGGGCCGCGTGATAGCAGATAAAACGACCAAAAACCGAGACCAGGGAATTGCGCTGGATAATTTGAAAATAGAACCTATTGGATGGCGAAACGCCGGCATCGCTATGATACTTACGAATATAGAGGTGCTGAAAGGCTTCGTAGGTCTTGCTCTCACGGTTATTGCCAATGGTTCTGAGCACCGACCAGCAATCTTCAAAGAAGGAATCCATATCGATGTTCAGACGAAAACGGCAAATATAAAAAACAACGCCCAAGATACCCGGTATGAATTTAAATTTGCGCAGATGATGTTCAGCGCCCCAGGCATTGGCAATTTTCAAGAGGCGCTGATAGCAATCGTCATATTGGCCGTGCAGAAAGAGCTCGATGCAATCGAGATCGGTCACGTCTTCGCCTGAAAGCGCATTGGTGCTATGGCAACGCCACGGCTTGCCCTGCAGCATTCTGAAAAGGCCGTAGTCAAAGAGCTCGTCAGGGCCAAGATGCTCGTCATCTTCAAGAGCGCTTAAAATGGCGCCGGCACTTTCCCAGGCTCTGCCGTTTCGCAAAATCCACACGAACATGGCCCGAACCAGACATTTTCTGATGAATGGATTACGGCTTTGAAACCATTGAACGTCAAAGGACGCATAGTGCAGCGATTCTATGGCCACAGCTTCGGTCTGTTCGGCATTGAAGTCTATAGGCTTGGCTGACTCTGGAAAAGTGTTCAGATAAAAACTCAGAAAGTACCACTGTTTGTCCACCACAGACGTGCGCTTGAGGTTGTTCAAAAGGCGACAGAGTTCCTCGATCAAACGCGTATTCTGACTTGCCTCAACGCAGAGCTCATGACGATAGTCGTTTCTCACGCTGAAGGAGACATTGTACAAATTCTTAAAGGTAAACTGTTTACGGAGCAATTGAACGGCATCGTAATCCCAGCGGGCAAAGCCCTCTTTGGGTATTTGCAATTGCGAAAGCAAGCGCCCTAAAAAGGTATTAGAGAAAAAATAGCAAATGGCATCAGCCTGCAAGAAAAGAGCCGCCATTTCCGGCGTCAAACGTTGATGTTCATAGATTTCTGTCGGTAGCATGACAATGTCCTTATACAGGCAATACCGTTGACACAGCACTCACCTTCAGCTTTGGGACAGCTTGCGCCATTGTCCCTGCCAAAACGCACTCCGCGCCTGTTTGCCAGGCTGAGTCTTTGGCAGCGTTCACCAGCTTGACTTCTGGCCTGTGCCGAAATCCCAAGAAAGCTCGGCAAGATCCGGAGCGTTTCTGTCAGTGGCACTTTCAGAAAGAAGAGAAATCTGCGACTCCAGCCAATTACGCGCTACGAGGCCTGATTCTCGGCCTCAGAATGGTCCTGATGCATGGAGATAAAACGAAACTGCAGTTCACAGTCCAAGAAGGCTTGCCCAATAAGAGGATCAAAATGACTGCCAATGCCTTCCTTGATAATGGACACCGCTTTTTCGTGCGGGAAGGGCTTTTTGTAGGGACGTTCTGAGACAAGGGCATCGTAGACATCGGGAATGGCCATGATGCGCCCTGAAAGAGGAATGCTCGTGCCTCGCAGACCAAAGGGATAACCTGTGCCGTCCCAGCGTTCGTGATGACTCATGGCCAAATCTCTGAGCACACGCAAAAAAGAATTTTCATGCAGCTTATTCATGGCGTGACTGATAGCCTGGGCTCCGATGGTGGTATGCATCTTCATCGTGTCGAATTCTTCGCTGGTCAGCTTGCCGGGTTTATTCAGAATGGCGTCGGCAATGCCCACCTTGCCGATGTCATGCAGAGGCGCTGCCCGCACCAGATCGCGCACAAACTCGTCGTGCAGTTCGCTCACATAGCTTTGATTGGCTTGCAGCTGACAGACAAGGCATTCCACATAATCGCGCGTGCGCTGGGCATGACCACTGGTAAAGGAATCACGGCATTCCACAAGATCCGAAAGCATGAGCATGATGGCATCCTGAAGCTCCATCACACTCTGTGTTTTCTGCTCCACACGAATTTTGAGATTTTTCCTGAACTCAAAAAGCTCAACCAGATGGTTGACACGGGCGCGGATAATCTCTGGCGCGAAACGATTGCCGACATAGTCATCGCAACCGCATTCCAAGACACGATGTTCGGTTTCCACGTCACTGGTGGGGGTCACCATGATAATGGGAACTTCAGAGAGCTTGGGATTGTCCTTGACGGTTCTGATGGAAGCTACGGAATCCTCACCGGGCCGTTCCATATCCATCAAAAAACACGAGGGAGCAATATCTTCAAAGTGGGGCTGAGCTTCACGAACACTGGAAAAGGTATGAACAATATAATCGTTTTCCAGAATAGCTTTGAGAAAACGTTGTTTCATTTTGCTATCGTCAATGACAATAACATGAGACTGTTCGGTGGCAGAAGGCTGTGTGGGTTGATCAGACATGGACAAACTCACTTTGCCCGAAACAGGAAGGAACCAGATGCCAGGCAAAAAATTAAAAATTATCTCAACAAAAAGAGCGCTTTAACAAGAAATAATACCTATTTCTGCTATCTGCGTCAAGATCCTGACAAATGCAATATGGTCTGCCAAGAGTGCTGCTCTATCGAGCAGGAGCGTACGCCTAAGCGTTCATGGCTCAAGTCAGGGCGCTTCAGAAGGTCAAAGCAAGGGAAAAATCGCGAGAAAATTTGACATCTTGCAACAGCCAGGCCTATGCGCTAGGAAACCTCAGGCTTTTTGATACGCAGCAGCCAGGCTCCGGCAAGCCTCAAGCGGCTCTTCTGCTAGCACTTGCGGACTCAAAAAATGTGCACTGCATCTCTTTTTGGGGAAAGCCTTAAGAAAAGAGAGCTCTTTCCCTTGTTTTGCCGAGAAGATGAGAGGTTGAGGAAAAAAAGCCAAGGGGAGGAGGAAAGGAACTCTGAAGGTTTGACGGATGGCACTCGCCTGGCAATCAGCACTATTGCAAGCCAGGATGAGGCCAGCTGCCGTTGCGGTCAGGCATCTTGCAGGCCAGTAAAGGCTCTAGCCACGACCAATTAAGCAAGGTTTTGGGAGGACTATGTTTGGCGCACTCATTGGCGATATTGTGGGTTCCCGTTTTGAGTGGAACAA